>JAAFJS010000213.1 GCA_013298985.1 Cytophagales bacterium | reverse complement strand
AAGTGATAGCACTCGAAAAAACCAAACAAACCATGCCCGCCATAAAGAACCCGCGATAGGGCAAGATGTATTTGTAAATACCAAGTAAGTGCTTGATGGTGCTTTTATTAACTTTGATTTTTTTGTCGATTTCGTCATCATAATCATACCTTCTTCTTGTTGCCATCTTTGTCTGTTTGGATTATTATAAAATTTAATAATTTTCGCAAAGATAGCATAGAAATTCATCAATGACAAAAGTATGGCTTCTTTATTCGGAGTAAGTAATTATGAATTATTAACTACTTCCGCTTTTCTACTTGTTCTATTCTTACCAATAGGCTTTCAAAAAGAAGTTTCATTTCTTTAAGTGTAGTTTCGAGGCTTTCTATTTTGTCATTTTTTTCCTGAACAGTTATTGAACCATAATTACCATTGACATTATTAACAACATTATGGTTCGTATTATTAAAGGTGTTTTGATTTTCAGCAATTTTCAATAAATCTCCTGCGCTCAAATTATGGATTTTTGCAATCTGCTCTATGTGCGAAATACTCAAATCTATTTCTCCACGCTCAACTTTGGCATACCAAGAAACGGACATTTTGAGCATTTCTGCTATGTTTTCTTGGGTTAAACCTTTGGCAGTTCTGAAAAGCCTTATTCTATTGCCTATGGTCGGTAATAAATCCATATTAAACTATAATTTGAGTGTAAAAAGATATATTGAGATTACAATTTTAGTGAATTTGAGTGAATAGGGTGTAAGGTTTTATAAATTATTTTTGTAATATATATTTAACTTTTTTTTTACATATACACAGTCTTTTTATGTAAGTTACAAATATTACTGATTATCTGATAGTTACCTTACTAAGTGTAGGGTTTATTGCTTTCTCCTTTTAACTCAAAAAACACTATGACCTTTTTTTATGCAAAAAATGACGAAAAATTTGGTCCTGTTTCTATCGCAGAACTGAAAGAAGCAGGTATCAACAAAGATACACTAATTTGGTATGAAGGTCTTGATACTTGGCAAAAAGCAGGTAATGTTTTAGAATTAGCAGATTTATTTAAATCTGTTCCGCCGCCTCTACCAAATATGAAGACTGCTCCACCACCTATCCCAAAAATAGAGAAAAAGAAAGAATCAAATACATCTGTTCCTGATACAAAACGATATAATACAAAAATTTTGGGTGTCGCACTAATTGCTGTTGCCTGCATAATTGTATTATTTATTGTATTCAAAGTATTTAATAATTCTAATAATCCTTTAGCTAATACTACAAAATCAGACTCTCACAGTGAACAGACTACTCAACAAAACAATAATCAACAGCAAGATAATGAACGATTAGCAGAACAACAAAGACAAGAGAGATTAAGGCAACAAGAAGAACAAAGAATGATTGCTATAAGAAATGCCTTTCCTGAAAATGTCAAAGTCGAGGCAAATTATGATTACAGCGATTTGGGAGGAATAGATAATGCTTTTGTGATTATTTATAATAACAATGATTATGCAATAGATGAGGTTTCAATTAGTGCTTTCTATATAAAAAGAAACGGGGAAACATATAAAACAGAATATCTTACTGCTAATAATATACCAGCAAAAGGGAAAATAATTGTTATGGCTCCACCAAGTGATAGAGGCATAAAATTAGATGTAGATATATCTGAAATATATGTTCGTGATATTAATCTTTGCTTCACCTTTATATGGAATCCTCTCTCTCAAGAAATTGAACAAGAAGACCCTTATAAATGCCAATAAATTCATTCATCTAAACATTAACTTCCATGAAAAAATACATTTACATCATTTTACTTATATTACTTTCTATCAGTTGCACTAAGCAAGAGGACATAGAAACAGAAGTCGTTTATCGTAAAGACCTCACGCCCGTGATGATAATAGATGAGAAAATTACAGTAGGTGGGCAATTGACCCTGAATGAGTTTTCATCAAGAGTAGGGCGTACTATTATATTTCCAGACAATACAGAACATTGGTGTTTTTGGGTGGGCGTAGGGCAAGAATCTTTGCAAAGATTACAACAAGCTATTAGCGATATTTCCAGAGCAGGGCAAAAAATAACCAAAGACCCTTTTATTGCTTTCGGCTTACAAATGCTTTCCTCTCTACCGATTATTACGGGAAGTGATAATGTAAATTTTTACTTTACAAGCGCAGAAAATCAGTCATTATTTCTTCAAGGCAAAACATTTCGTTATTACACTTTTGTTCAGTTAGAACAAACTGTAAATTCTTATCGCTTGCTACAATTCAAAGATACGCCAAATGATAATAGGAGATTATATTTCAATATGCAAAACACACGAGATTTCAGAAATCTTGATGTTTATGTAAAAGTCTATGCTTTTGTAAAAAAGTAGCTTAAATATATTTGATTTTTATCCTGTTTTTTGTGTTCTTACAAATAAAATAGTTTTTGCTATGAAAAAACTGCTATGTGTAGTTTTTAGTAGAGCATCTCTAAATAACCTTTAATGATGTTAGCTTCTTTATTCCAGTTTGATGTAAAAATAGGATTCGTGTTGCGGCAATACTTCAGGGTAAAAAATTTTGACCAAATCTTTCAACACTATATCTGGGCGCGCTACGCCAAGTTCCCAATACTCAATACCGCCATTTTCATTTGCTTTCTTATTGTTATTGAAGATGTTACCTTTTTTGACAGCCTCAAATTCCGCAAAACGGCTGTCCGCATTTCGCAAGGCTTGTATATTCTTGAAATCGCTGACATTCAGCCAAAAATCAGCCTTGTGCGCCTGCTGAAACACTGCCTCGATGCTCATGGGCATACTTCCATTGGTGGTATCCTTTGCCAGCACATAGTCCGCACCCGCGTCTGCGAGTAGGCGAGCCGCAAAACTACGCCCGCCTGCCATGTACCAAATATTTCCGTAGGGAATATTCAGAAAAACACTTGGTTTATTGGCTTGATTTTTAACTAATTGCGAGGTTTCCAAATAGTTTTTTTCTATTTCATTAAAGATGCTGTCTGCCAGTGTTTCCTTGTCAAGAAAAGCGGCAGTAAATTTGAGCCACTCCGCCATGCCAAGCGGCGTTTCTTCCAAATATTCGCTATTGAGGGCTACAGTCAGCCCTGCGCGCAACAACTGCTGGTACGAATTATCGTTTTCATTCATCGCGTAGGCTATCACTACGTCAGGTTGGAGATTCAGAATTAACTCTAAATTGATACCGCTTTCTCTACCCACTTCTTGTATTTTTCCAAGATTAATTTGTTTTCTGATAGTCAGGTTGGAAATATATTTGCTTCCTGAAAAGCCAACAATTTTTTCACTTTCCCCCAACAAATCTATCATTGGTGCGTGTGTAGTAGATAAACAGATAATTTTTTGAATGGGAACTTGTACTTTGATAACATCTGATAGACTTTCAGGCGCGACCTGCCCTTTTTTGAGCAAGACATACCGAATAGGTTTTACTTCGCTATTATTTGCACTTTTCCAAGCCTGATGTACCGTCAATACTTTATAGCCATCTATATATTCTGTCGAAAAACCTTTGGCGTATTTTGGTGTAATTTTTTGTGCCGTTTGTGCTTTTTCTTTTGGATTGTCGCAAGCGAAAAAAGTAAAACAAAGCAAAAAAAATAATTTTGTTTTTAAATAATTTTGTAACATGGTTTTATTAAAGAAAAGTAATGGCACCAGCAATAGTAGCCGTCATTAGGCACGCCAAACTTGCGGCAATGAGTGCTTTCATGCCCAGCTTAGAGAGGTTTCCTTGCTGTTCGGGAGCCATACTACCAATTCCACCCACCTGAATCGCAATGGAACTGAAGTTAGAAAAACCGCAAAGCGCGTAAGTAGCTATCAAAATGGATTTTTCATTGATAAGATTTGATGCCTTGATTTGACCTAAATTGGCATAGGCAACAAATTCATTGATTGCCGTTTTTTGCCCTAACAAGCTGCCAATCTGCAAGCAATCCTGCCAATCCACGCCTATAGCAAAGGCAACCATGCGAAACATCTGCCCAAGTAAGTATTCCAAAGAAAGTCCGTTGAATTGGTTACTGGTGGCGGTTTTAATCACCTCATTTAGCCCCGTCCAGTTGCCAAGCATATCGCGCAAAAAGTAATTGACCATGGCGATGACCGCAATAAACGCCAATAACATTCCGCCAATATTCAGTGCCAGTTTTAGCCCGTCCGCCGCGCCAGTGGACATCGCGTCCACCAGATTCACCCCCAATTTTTCTTTATTTACTTTGAGTTCCGTATCAATAGTTTCGGTTTGTGGCATCATCATTTTTGCGAATACAATGCCCGCAGGGGCGTTCATAATGGACGCGCTGAGTAGATGTGCTGCAAATTTAGCCTGTTCTGCGGGGTCGCTGCCGCCCAGCATACCCACATACGCGCCAAGTACGCTTCCTGCGATGGTCGCCATGCCGCCTGTCATTAGGCACAAAAGTTCCGATTTGGTCATGCCCGCGATGAATGGCTTGATGAGCAAAGGTGCTTCCGTCTGCCCCAAAAATATATTTCCTGCGGCAGAAAGGCTTTCCGCCCCCGAAAGTTTCATGGTGCGCGTCATCACCCACGCGATGCCCAAGACCAATTTTTGTAACACGCCCAAATAATACAGACCTGCTGTAACTGTGGAAAAGAAAATCACTGTGGGAAGTGCCTGAAAAGCAAAGATATGCCCTATTCTGTGATTGACGTTGGTGATATTGTAGCTGTTCACCGCCAAATCAGAAAAAAGAAACTTCGAGCCTTCGGTAGTGAAGCCCAAAAAGACCACAAATCCATTGCCAATACTCTTGAATAACTCATTGACAAACGGAACTTTGATGAGTAATACTCCCAAAATTACTTGAAGTAAAAGCCCTGTACCCACTAACCGCCAGCTAATCGCCTTGCGATTGGTCGAAAAAAGGTAGGCAAGCCCTATCAAGAAAACCATACCAATTAACCCTCTGAAAATATCCATAGAAAAATTTTAAGTATCAAGTTTAATAATTGTAGCAAATATTCATGTACCGCGCGAAGTAAATCAAAATATTACTATCCTGCTAACAGTACCCTATAAAACTTTTTTACATTCATGTAATAAATGATTATACACCATTAGGTGTTAAATATTGGTAGAAAATAAATACCAAAGCGTAAAGCAACTCCGTTAGGAGTTGAATAACATTAAACTCCTTAGGGGGTTGCCCAGACAGCGTTTGGACTATTATGAGAATATATGTTGCTCCAATATTAAGTCCTTGACATGACTTCAACCTATTAATAACTTTTCATAGCACAAAGTGTATAAAAGTTTTATAGCGTAGCAGTTCAATGTTAAGCCTCTACGAGGCTTATAGAAATGAGAAAATACTTTACTACCAATATTTAAGCCCTAACAGGCTTATAAATTGCAATTATTTAAGCATTTATCTAATACAGCAATACACTTTCTTTTAGGGTTTTCATTACCTTTGCTTCTATTATTTTAATTTTTTAAACGCATGAAAACATTAAGCTATATTTTTGTATTACTCATTTCATTTGTTCATTTTCAGGTATTTAGCCAGTCCGATACCATCACCGTCATTGGCGTTGGCGACATGATGCTTGGCTCTAACTATCCCTCTGAGGCGTATCTCCCACCCAATAAAGGCAAGGATTTGATGGCAGAGGTGAACGAAATCCTCAAAAATGCGACGGTTACTTTTGGCAACTTGGAAGGAACTGTCCTCAACAGTGGCGGTGCAGTCAAAAAATGTTCAAATCCAAGTATTTGCTATGCTTTCCGAATGTCAGAATATTTGCTTGACAATCTCCTTACGGCAGGCTTTGATGTGGTCAGTATTGCCAACAATCACGTGGGCGATTTTGGAGAAGAAGGCAAAAAAAATGCCGTCAAAGTGCTGAAAGACAAGGGAATATATTACGCGGGACTTACTTCCTGCCCTACGGTGGTATTCGAAAAATCGGGCATCAAATTTGGCTTGGTTGCTTTCGCCCCTAACAATGGAACGGTGAATATCAATGACTTGCCCGAAGCTATCCGATTGGTCAAAGACTTAGAAAGCAAGGTAGATATTGTGATTGTTTCCTTTCATGGAGGCGCAGAAGGCTCAGGGCATCAACGCGTTACACGCAAAACGGAAACTTTTTATGGTGAAAACAGAGGCAATGTTTATGATTTTGCCCACAAAATGATTGACGCAGGCGCAGACATTGTTTTTGGGCATGGCCCTCACGTTACGCGGGCGATGGAAGTTTACAAAGACCGTTTTATTGCATATAGCTTGGGCAATTTTTGCACTTACAAGCAGTTTAGCTTGTCAGGCGTGAGTGGACTTGCACCCATTGTCAAGGTTTTTACAGACAAAAAAGGCAAGTTTTTCAAAGCACAACTTACGCCGATTCATCAAGTTGCGCCTGGTGGCGTGGCGATAGATACGCAAAAACGCGTGATTGAGGTCATTCGCAAATTGACAAAAGCAGATTTTCCAGAAGTTCCCCTAAAAATTGATAATAATGGCTTGGTTACAGTGGGAAAGTAAAAATAATTGCTTAATTTTAATTACAAATTTGAAAACTAAATCCATTTTAGACATGAAAAAACTACAAATTTATGGCTTAATGCTTGCTTTCCTGCTCGTTTGGGCTTGTGGAAGCAAGGAAAATCAATCTGAGGCTACCGAAAAAGGTGCAGAAGAAATTGCGGAAGAAACAAGCGAAGCAGGTGAAAATCCCATGTTAGCCAATGTTACATTGACTGACGATTTGGTGAAAAAATACATGGACGTGATGCCCAAACTCAAAGAAAAAGGTGCAAATATGTCAGTTGATTCAGATTTAGAAGGTTTGTATCGATACAAGCAATTAGAAAATGTTGTTCAAGAAGCTGGTTTTAAGGATTTTAGTGAATTTGTAGGCACACATACCAAAATAGCCTACGCCATTGTATCACTGGAAGTGGGCAAAAATACAAATATAGACATGGACAAGATAAGAGAAGAGGCAGCAAAAGAAATGGAAAAGGCAATGAACGACCCTAACTTGACTGCCGAGCAGAAAGAGCAAATGGAAGCTGCACAAAAATTAGTAGATGCAAACTTAGGTGCAGGTAAGGACATCGTGAAAAGTACCTTAGACCAATTCAAAAAAAATCTTACCGAAAACGAGAGAGAAGTAGTAAATAAATTTAAGGGAGATTTGACCAAATTATATGAAAATCAATGAGTTATCCAAAGCTCCTGAGCCTGTAGGCGCGTACCCGTACACGCGCAAAGTAGGTAATTTGTTGTTCCTTTCTGGCGTAGGTCCACGCCAGCGAGGAACAAAAGAAATCGCGGGGACTATCAAAGATGAAAACGGCAATATCATTGATTACGATATTGAGGCGCAATGCCACGCCGTTTTTGCCAATGTGCGCCATATCTTAGAAGAGGCGGGCAGTGATTGGTCGCAATTAGTTGATGTAACTGTTTTCTTGACTAACATGAAACGTGATTTTCCCACTTACAACCGCATTTATGCAAGCTATTTTACTGAAAACCAACCTTGTAGGACGACCGTAGAGGTGGGTGCGCTACCTACCGCAATCGCGATTGAATTGAAGTGCATTGCGACAGTTTGAAATCCAGAAATAAAAAGCCTCATTTTATTGCCTGCTTTTGTTTGACAGTTGTGAGTTTTCCTATTAGCTTTGCGACAGTTTTTAAAACAAATAGATTTCTTGATTTTAATTTCAGAGGCAATGAAACTTGCAGTTATCGATATCGGCTCTAATGCTATCCGTTTTCAAGTAAGTAGTATTACTGATTACCAAGATGAGTTCGTTTTTAAGAGAATCGAGTATGTGCGCTTTCCCTTGCGCTTGGGGCATGATGTATTTAATTATCAGGAAATTGGGGCAGAAAGTGAGGCAAAATTTCTCAAACTTATGCACGCGTACAAGTTGCTGTTGGAGCTATACGAGGTAGATGACTACATGATTTGCGCGACCTCAGCTATGCGCGAGGCACGCAATGCTGAAAAAATAGTTCGCAAGGTATATGATACTTTGGGCTTGAAAATAGAAATTATAGAGGGTGAAAAGGAGGCAGAAATCATCTCACAAGCCATTGTGAGCCACTTGGACGACCGCAATTTTCTGCACATAGACGTAGGCGGTGGCAGTACGGAGTTAAATCTTTATGTGGACAGGCGCAAAGTTGCTATTCATTCCTTCAAAATGGGGTCAGTCAGACGGTTAGAAAATACGAAAAACGTTACATGGGAGGAAATAGAAAGCTGGATAGACAGCAAGCAGCGATTTATCAAAGGCGAGCTAATTGCCGTAGGTACAGGCGGTAACATCAACAAAATATTTGAGTTTGCACGCGTCAAAGATGGAAATATGGTGAGCCTTGCAGAAATAGAACGCACCAAGCGGCTACTCGCTTCGTACTCCCAGACCGAAATGAGAATGGAACTCAAGCTCAATGATGACCGCGCTGATGTCATTATTCCTGCCACTGAAATCTATGCCGAAGTAATGAAAATAGCAGGAGCAAAGCGTATGTTAGTGCCTGACGTGGGCTTAAAAGACGGTATGCTCAAGCTGCTGTTAGAGAAGCAGTTAGCAAAAAATAAGTTGAAGAAATAAACAACTATCCTGTTTTTAATACAATTTTCCATACATCTTCACCAGCATTTCCGCGCACCTCTCACCGTCCATTGCCGCAGAAGCAATACCTCCCGCAAAGCCCGCACCTTCTCCACAAGGAAAAAAACGCTTTATTTGCAGGTGTTCGCAGGTTTCCTTGTCGCGAGGGATACGCACAGGAGAGGAAGTACGACTTTCCACGCCCACAATCTGCGCCTCATTGGTCAGGTAGCCTTTCATTTTCTTCCCAAAATCCTGAAAACCCTTGCGAAGCCGTTGGGCAATCTGAGGCGGCAATACCTCGTCCATCAAGATAGGCGTTAGCCCTGGCTGATACGAAGTTTCTGGTAATGAGCTTGATAGCTTGCGGTTTACAAAATCTACCATGCGCTGGGCAGGTGCATTTTGCGAATTGCCCGCCACCACGCAGGCTTTTTGCTCTACACTTTTCTGAAATTCCATGCCCGCCAATACCCCAAATTTCTCAAAAACTTTCCAGTCTGTTTCATCAACAGAAACGACAATTCCTGAATTAGCAAACCTCGAATTGCGACGCGAAGGCGACATTCCATTTACCACTATTTCGCCCTGCGCCGTTGCCGAAGGAACTATAAACCCACCAGGACACATACAAAACGAGAAAACTCCCTTTTCTACCCCTTTATAATCTACCTGACTGACCAAAGAATACGAAGATGCTGGCAAATATTCGCCCCGATTATCGCAATGGTACTGTACCTTATCTATAATTTGTTGAGGGTGTTCTATCCGCACGCCAAGCGCAAACGGTTTTGCCTCTATATAAATTTCCTTCTCTTTGAGCAGTTCAAAAACATCTCTGGCGGAGTGTCCAGTTGCCAAAATAAGCCCAATGCCTTCCACCGTTGCGCCATGATGTAGCTTTACACCGCGCATTTCTCCGTTTTGTACCAGAAAATCAACCACTTTGGTATTAAAATGAAATTCTCCGCCCGCCTCTATGATGCTCTGACGAATCTCCGTAACAATCGCAGGCAATTTATTCGTGCCTATGTGTGGGTGCGCGTCAATCAGGATTTCCTCACTTGCTCCATGCGCCACAAAAACTTCCAGAATACGTTGAAAATCACCACGTTTGGTAGAACGAGTATAAAGTTTGCCATCAGAATAAGTCCCTGCACCACCTTCCCCAAAGCAATAATTGGATTCAGGATTAACGATATGGTCTTTGTTAATTGCTGCCAAGTCGCGTCTGCGGGCGCGCACATCTCCGCCGCGTTCTATCACTATTGGCTTGATGCCCAGCTCGATAAGCCTCAGAGCGGCAAACATTCCTGCGGGACCTGCACCCACCACAATCGCTTGGGGCGCAAGGCGCACATCAGGATATTGACGTTGATACGTAATTCTTTGGGA
>JAAFJS010000212.1 GCA_013298985.1 Cytophagales bacterium | reverse complement strand
TGAGGGAACTGCGTATAGTATGTCGCCGATGGGACTGTCAGGCTTAGGCTACAATGGACACGTATTTTGGGATACAGAACTGTGGATGTATCCTCCACTTTTGCTTTTACACCCCGAAATGGCAAAGTCGACCTTAGAATACCGTTTTGAAAGGCTGGGGCAGGCAAAAATGAATGCACAAAATCGTGGTTATCAAGGCGCAATGTTTCCTTGGGAGTCTGATGATGAGGGGCAGGAAGCTACGCCTGTTTGGGCTTTGACGGGTCCATTTCAGCACCACATTACGGGCTGTGTAGGTCATGCGTTTTGGAAATATTACCAAGTTACCAAAGATAAAATCTGGCTTCGCGACAGGGGCTACCCCATGGTCAAAGAAGTGGCGGACTTTTGGACAAGTCGTGCAGAAAAAGGCACTGATGGTAAATATCACATTATCAACGTAGTCGCGGCGGACGAATGGGCTGAAAATGTAGATGACAATTCATTTACCAACGGCATTGCGATAGAGGTGTTGAAGTATGCCAGCCAAGCTGCCACAGAATTAGGCATTGCCCCAAATCCCCAATGGAATGAAGTAGCCAATGGAATTGTCATTCTCAAAATGCCCGACGGAACGACCAAAGAACACGCTACTTACAAGGGCGAAGTCATCAAACAAGGTGATGCCAACTTGCTTTCTTATCCTCTCAAAGTCGTGGCAGATGAGGCAACCATCAAAAAAGATTTGACCTATTACGAAGCAAAGATGGCTCCTGACGGTCCCGCCATGTCCCACGCTATTTTGGGCGTACTTCATGCGCGCTTGGGCGACCCCGAAAAGGCATACCAACTTTTTGTGCGTTCCTACAAACCCAACGAAGTGCCTCCTTTTGGTGTATTGGCAGAAACGGCAGGTGGCACAAATCCTTACTTTGCGACAGGCGCAGGAGGTACTTTGCAGGTTTTGCTCAACGGAATTGCAGGTTTGGACATTACAGCAGGCGGGATTGTTCAGCTAAAAAACAAACTTCCTTCCAAATGGAAATCATTGACTATCAAAGGTGTAGGCTTGGAGAAAAAGACATTTGTGGTGAGGTAATCGTTAGAAATTTAT
Source organism: Cytophagales bacterium (assembly GCA_013298985.1). GTDB lineage: Bacteria > Bacteroidota > Bacteroidia > Cytophagales > Thermoflexibacteraceae > Thermoflexibacter. The sequence continues at coordinate 8,939 of JAAFJS010000212.1, read as the reverse complement.
TGTCAATATGAACCCACCGTTTAAGTAATTCAACAAAATTGTTCGTTCTTAGCTCACACCCTTAAAAGGGTGTGTTAAATAAAAGATAATCAATTAGTTAAAGTCTATAACCCACCGTTTTACGGGCGCACTGCAAGTGTGGAGGCTAACAACTTAAAAGAATGGTTAAATTTGTTGAACTACTTATTGACATTCAAAAAATAGCCGTTCTTATAAACTTTGGCAGCAGTTGGAAACTTTGCCAACAGATTTGCCTAACTGTCGGCAAGCGTTCCACTTCGGTCTGTTAGCCGTTGCCGAAGATGCAAGAATGTTTAATTTATGAAACCTAATTAATCTCGTCATTAGTTAGGTTTCATTAAAAATCCATTGCTTTCGCTCACTTTTTTATTAATTTTGGAGGAAAACAAGGATAAGATTGATTTTTATACGAAAAAGTCTTTCATTTTTACAACAAATAATACAAATTCACCACTTTGACCCCACACGACATACTCAAAAAATACTGGCAATACGACCGCTTTCGCCCTCTCCAAGAGGACATTATCAATGCGGTATTGGCTAAAAAGGACGTGCTGGCTCTCCTGCCCACAGGTGGCGGCAAGTCCGTATGCTTCCAAGTACCTGCGATGGCGATGGAAGGAGTTTGCCTCGTGATTTCGCCACTGATTGCCCTGATGAAAGACCAAGTAGAGCAGTTACAAAAGCGTGATATTCAGGCAAAAGCGATTTTTTCGGGCATGACTCCCCGCGAAATCGACATTGCGCTGGATAACTGCGCCTATGGAAAAGTCAAATTTTTGTACGTTTCCCCCGAACGCCTCAAAACCACGATTTTGAAGGAAAGAGTAAAGAAAATGAACATTTGCCTCTTGGCGATTGACGAGGCGCATTGCATCTCGCAGTGGGGCTACGACTTTCGCCCACCCTACTTAGAAATTGCCGAATTCAGAAAAACCCTCCCCCACGTGCCTTGTATTGCGCTGACCGCCACCGCTACCAAAGAGGTTAAAATAGATATTCAGGAAAAATTAATATTCAAAAAAGAAAATTCACTTGTTTTCCAAAAAAGTTTTGCACGCGACAATCTCTCTTATTCCTCTCTTTATGAGGAAGATAAGGAAAAACGTTTGCTCAAAATATTACAAAATGTGGGCGGCAGTTCTGTCGTGTATGTGCAAAGCCGCAAACGCACCCAAACTGTAGCCGAATTTCTGCAAAGAAACAAAATAAGTGCTGATTTTTACCACGCAGGCTTGACCAATGAGCAGAGAAATACCAGACAGGAAAATTGGATTAAAAATAGAACCCGCGTGATTGTGGCTACCAACGCCTTCGGTATGGGCATCGACAAGCCCGACGTAAGGAGTGTTGTGCATTTGGGCTTGACCAATAGCTTAGAAGCCTACTACCAAGAGGCAGGGCGCGCAGGACGCGACGAGAAAAAAGCGTATGCTGTTCTCCTTTATAATCAGGCAGATATAAATGATTTGGAAGAAAGAACAGCTCAAATCTTCCCCAGCGTGGACATCATTCGCAATGTTTATCAGCGATTGGCAAACTACTACAAAATAGCCGTAGGAAGTGGAGAAATGCTCAATTACGACTTTGAAATAGATGAATTTATCAAAAGTTTTCCCAAAACAGAAAAAAATGCAATAGGCTATTTATCAGCATATTATGCCATCAAAGAATTAGAAAATCAAGGTTTTATCCAACTCAACGAGGCAGTAACCAAGCCATCAGAAATTGTATTTTTAGTAGATAATCACAAACTGTACGAATTTCAAATTGCCAATGCAAATTTAGATTTATTTATCAAAACTTTGCTCAGAATGTACGGTGGAGAAATATTTAACAACTATACCAAAATTTCGGAAAATCAGTTGGTCAAAAAACTCAATATTGATATGCAAACAGTTGAAAATCAGTTGCTTTTTTTACAGAAAAGTAATATCATCGATTACAGCCCACAAAAAGATAAACCACAACTTACCTTCCTCACCCCGCGTTATAATGCCCCAGACCTGCCCTTTGACCTCAAAAGCTACCAAACAAGGCAGGAACGCGAAACGACAAAGATAAAATCTGTGGTGCATTATGTCAGGCATGAAAAGCGGTGTCGTACACAGCTTTTATTGGAATACTTTAATGAGATAACGGATAAAATTTGTGGAGTTTGCGATAACTGCCTGAATAACAAGAAGATGCAACATATACCCAATCAGCAAGAAAATGAAAAATATGCACCAATAATTTTAAATGCACTCAAATATACTCCACTCAATATCAATGACTTGACTGATGACGTAAAGCCTAAAAATGTAACTGAGTTTCTAAACCAAGTCAAAAAACTGGTCGCATCGGGCGAAATATACTACAATGGAGTTGGCGACTTAGAAACCCCAAAAAAGTAACATGGAGATTATTTTTCTTTCTTTCTTTTTGTAGTTTTAAAAAAGAATATATATATTTGCAACATTGTTGCATAAATACAATTCAATGAAATCATTAACACATTTATTTTCAACAACTTTGGTGGTGTCTTTTATACATTCCTTTTGTTGTTTTTTACCTTTTCTCACTGTTGCTTTTGGGCTGGCAAGCCTACCTTTTTATTTGGGCTTCCTGACTACACTTCAGCCGTACCTTATTGGTTTACAGGCTATTGTGCTTGTTTATGGTTTTTATAAAGTTTACTTCGAGCACCCCAGTACAGCCAGGAAAAAAGAAAAAACTGCTCTTTGGCTCATCTTGTTATTTACGATGCTGATGATAGCATTTCCCTATTACAAGCACGCCCAAGCGCAAAGACAGCCACAGTTTGGCATGAAAATCATTCGCAATATCAAATAAACTTACACTGATTTAACCGTTTTATTACATGAAAAATATAGGATTGATAGCCCTGTTTGCGTTTATATTGGCGTGTGGGGGCAAAGACGAAAAAGCAGAGGCAACGCTGAAAGAAGCGGCAAAGCTGCACAATGAGGCAGTTGCTATTCACGATAGCTTGATGCCTAAAATGAAGGAAATCAATGAGTTGAAAGCCAAACTTGCTGCCCAGAAAGATACCTTAGCAGGCAAGAACGATTCCCTTGCCACCAGTTTGCAAACCCAGATTTCTGCTATGGAAACTGTTTCCCAAGAAATGAGAACATGGATGGAAAATATTGTGGAAGTGCCTGGTAATGAACACCATCATCACCACGAAGGCGAAGAGCATAAGGGCGAACATGAGCATGACCATGCACACGAGCATGGAAAAAAAGTAGATGTTACGCCTGAGCAAATGCTGGAGATTCAGAAAGAAATAAAGGCTAATGTCTTGAAAATCAAAGACAATGTAAATGCTTTATTGCTAAAAATAAATTAAGGAAAAGCAAAGCCATAGATACGCAGAAGAGGCTATAAAAATGAGAGGCTCATTTATTACATTTTGTAATAGATGAGTCTTTTGCTTTGATACAAAAATGAGGATTTTCAAATCAAAAATTACACTCAAAAACGTTCAAAAAGTTATTTTATTCGATTTTCAATATTAACAAATTGTTAAGTTTTTGCTTTTTGCCAAGTGGTATGTTTTTTAACAATATACAAATAAAAAATATTTAACTTATTGATAATAAATAACTTATGAAAATTCAATCTAAATTTTATTCAATAATTAATGTAAAATGTAAGGTGGTATGCACGCAGACCAAAATTCAATATTTATAGCACTTTATTAATAAAAAATTGTATTTTTCTAATAAAAGTTTCTTTGATTTATTCAAAAATAAGGCTAAATGCTTGTTAATCAATTAATTAACCCTTACTTGACAAACGCTTTCTGATGTATTAGTTTTGCAGTGTTATTTTAATAAAAAAGTGATAAAAATATATGCGGAAAGTGTTACTAACAAGTATTTTATCGCTTTTTTCATCAGTTCGTTTGGGGAGCAGTTCTCCCAATACAGAGTTCAAATCGCCCTTAATAAATGAAGAAAACAAAACCAATATTAGCGAGCAACTCACTGTAAACAAAGAAAATAAGTCTAAGGCTTTGGGCAAATTGACAGCCGCACAAAGTTTTAGGCAGGAAGACGAAAACTTACAAATGGCGTTTCGCACTGACAAATCTATTGTCATGTGGGATAGCGTTGTAAACATGGTGAAAAGGCGTGAAAGTTTGCAACTCAAACCATACATCTGTCCTGGGGGACACCTCAGCATTGGGTATGGACATTTGATTACGCAAGGGGAAGAATGTCTGAAAGACGGCATTACGGAGGTACAGGCGGATTCTCTTTTGTACAATGACATGAAATATTACAAGGATTGGGTACAAAAGAACTTGAAGCTAAAAGGAAATCAGCTCAAGGCAATTACACATTTTTGTTATGCCTTCGGAACGACTAAGCTGTTGAAAAGTGAGCTTTGCAACAAAATCAAAGCAAAAGAACCTATTGATGAGCAGATTATTAAATGGGTGAATATCAACCACAAACCAAACAAAAGCCTGCTTAGGCAGAGAAATTTGGAACTTGCGTGGTACAATAAAAAATAACAGCAATGAAAACTATTTAGACCTTATCAGAGTTTGCTCTGGTAAGGTCTTTTTTTATCTCAATTTTCAGTTTTACGAAATTGACTTACACCAAAATAGATTTGATATTGCGTATAAAATTTTTTCTCCTGTAGCGACGGTCGCCCCTTACTCCCTCCAAAGCAGAGGTGATTGGTTCTTTGAAAAGTAAAAAAAAGGATTATTTTTGGCAAAAATTTATCAATATGGATTACAAGATATCAACATTTATGGGTCAAGTGTAAAGACCCACATTTACTGTGATGCTAAATTTTATCAGTTCTTGATTTTGTTATAACAAATACTAAATTAACACTTAAACCTTTTTATTGAAAAAATTAATAAAAAGACAATGTATCATATATTCCTTTTAATCCATTCGTTTTTGAGGTGGGCTGTGCTTTTCAGCCTATTGTATGTTATTTTCTCGCACTTGGCGGGCTGGTTTTCTAAACGGGTCTATTCCAAAGCGGACAATTTGGCTCAGAGTATCGCGAAGAGTCTCACTGAAATACAACTCCTACTTGGGTTTGTTTTATATTTTGTATTTAGTCCAATCACACAAATTTTTTTCAAAAATGGATTACAAGGAAGCCATGAAATATGGTTTTTTGGCATTTATCATATCGCAATGATGTTTTTGGCAGTGGTAATGCTCAATATTGGTAGCGCAGTAGCCAAGCGCGCCCAGACCGACGCAGTAAAGTTCAAAAACATAGTCATTTATTTTAGTGTTACTTTATTGCTCATTATACTGGCAATTCCTTGGTTTAGACCATTATTACGAGATTTTTGATAGTGATTCTAATTGTATGATAACCTCCCCCTAACCCCCTCAGAGAGAGGGAAAAGTATTATATCCCCCTTTGGAGGGGGTTAGGGGGAGGTGAAGTTTTAAGCATCATACCTTTGAAAGCATAGCCAGATTTTTAAATATAAATATACAAAAAAACACAAAATCAGTATGAAAGATTTGTTCAAAACACAGATTGGACGTTTCCGTATGTTGGCGTTCACAGAAGGGGTATCGTTTTTAGTTATCTTGTTCATTACCATGCCGTTAAAGTATGCGTTTAGTATGCCCATGCCCAACAAGGTGTTCGGATTAGCACATGGCTTGCTCTTTGTGATGTATGTTTTTGCAGTTATCCAGCTCAAAATAGTGCAGCGTTGGAGTTTCAAAACCTTTTTTTTAGCCTTAATTGCTTCTATTATTCCTTTTGGCACTTTTTGGGCAGATGCAAAACTTTTTAAACCAATGTCTGTAACGAAGTAATAAAAAAATGACTTCCCATTTTTTTTATTGGGCATTAAAAATTTCATAAATTTGTTTGGATACTTTAAGCCACTCAATTTAACCAATAAACTTTATACACAAAATGAAAAAACGTACCATATTCCTAAGTTTTATCTTTTATTTCGTTCTTTTTACGCAAGCTCAATCTCAAAATTTGGCATACACGCCTTATTATGAAGTAGATATAAATGTAAAAAGAATAGAGAACCAGCCCAAAAGAGTAGTAACATTCAAAGCTCTGCTGGTGATTTGCGATAACTACGTAAGCCCTGACAACAACGCCATCGCGCAAAGCGTGCGTGTAGATATGGGAACGGTAACGCAGATGCTCAATACGCTGGAAAAACGGAACATCGTAAAGGTCGAGAAAACTATTCTGCAAGGCTCAAAAGCTACGTTGGCAAATATTCGCAGTGCCATGAGAAACCTGAACGCAGGTAGTGATGACATTATTTTCTTTTATTTTAGTGGGCATGGCGGCATGGAAAAGGGAAAAACTTTTTTGTTTTCGGCTGACGAACAAAACTTACAACGTAGCGAAATCGAAGCTGCTTTCAAAGCACAAACTGCGCGCCTCAAAATGATTGTTACTGATGCCTGCTCTAATTCCATTGACGGCTTGGCAGCAACCAGAAGTCTGAGCAAATCCAATACAGACATTGATGCAGGTATCCATGACAATATTTACAAAGATTTGTTCCTCAACCACAAGGGCATGATGCACCTCTCCGCCTCTACCGAAGGCGAGTACGCGTGGTCAAACGATAATTTTGGTGGTTTTTTTACCTATCATTTTATCAAAGAAGGGCTTATCAAAAAACCAATGAATAACTGGCAAGCAATTTTCCAAAATGCCAAAGACAAAACTTCACAAATGTTTATGCGTATGCCCGCCGAACAGCGTTCGCAACTCGCCAAAGAAGGTATCAATAACCAAACGGCAAAAGCCTTTGCGATGCCTTCGCTAAATAACAGCAATCCAGCCAATAATACCAATAACCAAACAGAAGTAACTGCGGCAAACACGATTATCAATGAGGTTTTTAATTTTGAACGCAAAGGAAAAATTACCATAGAAAATTATGCAAGCACGCCCATTAATTTTTTCTTGGACAATAACCGCGCAAACGAAACGTGGTCGCAAGCAAACCTCAAAAGAATGAGTGTGGCGGCTGGCAAATCCATAATCCTGAATCAGGGCTACGCGGTTGTCTGCTTCAAAAGCGACGGAAAAGACATTTATTATTCGCTGGAAAATGATGGAACTGCCAAAGCAACAGGCAATTACTTTTTTGCTACTGATGAAAACAGCGCACTTGACCTTTTTTATAGAGATGATACGATTAATGCACAAAACTTCCATACCGTTGCCCAAACTGATTACCAAAAATTGCTAATGAGTGGAAAGTGGGAGTGGGAAGATGTAGCCACCAAAGAGAACGTAATCACCACTTTTAGCAGAAACAACACATTTACAGACCAATACCCCCAAGAAAGTAGCAGTGGAACTTGGAAAATAGCTCGCGAAAAGTTCGAAGGGAAAGACTACACTATTTTGACGTTTGTGGTCAAAGAAGATAATGGAGTAGAACTGGAAATAGATTATGCAGTGATGTTAGAGGAAGAATATTCCGATGAAATACAGTTGGTATTTATTACTGCCTACGAAGACGGCGCAGAAATGGATTACAAGGAGGCAGAACAATACTTTGAGCCAACCATTATGATGTATAAAGTGAATTAAACTTCACCTTGACACTTTTTGCTCTGCAAGGAAAATATGCTTTGCAGAGCAAAAAATAAGGCTAATCAATGGTGTTCATGCTTTTCATGATTTTCAAAATGACTGTTACAGAAATTCCTGCAAGTACAATCAAAAGCACAAATGGTAATATTGAAGTCATCATTAGTTTAATTTTAAGTTTTAATTTTTTTACTTTATCTAAAAATTTAGCTTGCCATTCTGTATTCGCCACCCTCGTCCATGCGCTTGCGTAGGCTAATCAGCGCATATCTCATTCTGCCAAGAGCTGTATTGATGCTAACACCCGTAGAATCAGCTATTTCCTGAAAACTCATTTGCATATAGTGGCGCATCATCAGCACTTGTTTTTGCGACTGAGGAAGCTCATAAATCATTGTTTTCAAAGAAGAAGAAGTTTCTTTTCTGATTTGATTCATCTCCATAGATTCTTCGGACAGCGTAAGTGCGTTATTGAACCTTGACTTGTCGTCCATGCGAACTTTGGTAAATCTTTTTTGCTTTCTGAAATGGTCAATCGCCAAATTGTGGGCTATACGAGAAATCCATGGTAAAAACTTACCTTCATCATTATATTTGCCTGCTTTGATGGTATCTACTGCCTTGATAAGCACTTCCTGCAATAAATCTTCTGCTTCGTCCCTGTCTTTGACTATCATTTGGATAGAAGAGAGAAGGCGTGTTTTATAACGTTGTACTAAAGTTGAAAAAGCACCTTCATTGCCATTTTTGTAAAGACTTACTAATTCTGTGTCGTTAAATTCTAACTTTCTCATAGTCATTAAAAATTAAAAGCGTTTAAATATTTTTGTCAGTGAAGGGGTAATCAGTTTTTGTTTTGTTTGACATTTAGACGAAAGAGTTTTGAAAAGTCACACAATTTTTTGTTTTATTTTTTCAAAAAGTTTGAGTTTTAAAATTTCGTTTTCAAAACTCTCTCGTTTTTCTGTATTTCTGACATTTAGACGTGGTGTTTTCAGAAAGTCACTTCTTTTTGTCAAAAATATTTTTTAAGGCTAAATTTTGATGTTTTTAAAAATTATAGGTTGATAGCCTCAAAAGTTGTATTTAGGTATCACTTTTAAACTTTCGACATTTAGACGCAGGAATAACAGGAAGTCACATTTTTTTTTGAGGTTTTTTTTAAGACAAATAAAACTGCCTACTTCAGTCAGTAGAGATAACAAGTAATGATGACTACTATTTCCAAATTTTATATTTTATTTACAAAATAATTGCTCATATAATTCACTTTTAACTAAACTATAATTTTATTTTTGTGCTATATATTCACTATCTTTGTAATAAATTTC
>JAAFJS010000211.1 GCA_013298985.1 Cytophagales bacterium | reverse complement strand
CATTCACCTGCTAAATAGAGGAAATAAGTTTGCCAAAGGTATGTATGTGGAGGTCTGGGGCGAGTGGCAGCCATTTGGCTTGGCGGTAAATGCTACACTGATTAATGAAACAAAAATGCCCAATTAAGGTGGTTTCTAATTGTATGATGACCTCCCCCTACCCCCTCCGAAGGGGAAAATAGTCTTTTCTCCCCCTTTGGAGGGGGTTGGGGGGAGGTAAAGTTTTAAGCATCATACATTTGAAAGCAACACTCCAATTAAAACCCTATTTTCCCACATAAAAAATTGATTATGTTAGCTAAATTTACATTATTTAAAAACTTTGCATTTGCAAAGAAAATAAATACTAACTTGTATTATCAATTCAAAAACTAAAAAAATAAGAAAATGAAAAGACGAGATTTTGTACGTAATAGTTTGGTAGTCAGTGCATTGGGAGCAACCATCACTGACAGCTTTGCTCATAATACCAACGCAAGAAAGCACAAATTTAACCTTAACTATGCGCCGCACTTCGGAATGTTCGAGAATAGCGCAGGCAAGGACATTTTTGCCCAACTCCAATTCATGGCAGACCAAGGCTTTACTGCCCTCGAAGACAACGGATTACTGGGCAGAACCGTAGAAACGCAGGAAAAATTAGGTAAAGAACTCCAACGGCTGGGCATGACGATGGGCGTTTTTGTGATTGACGGTGGCGATAACTGGAAAGTTTCGCTGACTTCGGGCAAAAAAGAATTTATAGATAATTTTGTGAAAACCTGCAAAATATCCGTAGAAGCAGCGAAAAGGGTCAATGCAAAGTGGGCAACAGTGGTGCCTGGTTTCTACGAACGCAATCTGCCTATCGGAATCCAAACTGCCAACGTGATAGAGGCACTCCGTCGCGGTGCCGAAGTATTAGAGCCGAGTGGATTGGTCATGGTTTTAGAGCCTCTCAGCGATACGCCTGACCTATTTTTGAGAAATTCTGACCAAACTTTTATGATTTGCAAAGCAGTCAAAAGCCCTTCTTGTAAGATTTTGTATGATGCCTACCATATGCAACGTAATGAAGGTCAGGTGATTAAGAGCATAGAATGGTGCTGGGACGAAATCGCCTACTTCCAGATTGGCGACAATCCAGGGCGCAAAGAACCAACCTCTGGCGAGATGAACTACAAAAATATTTTCAAATACATTGCTGACAGAGGTTTCAAAGGCATTATGGGCATGGAGCATGGCAACGCCAAGGCGGGCAAAGAAGGAGAAGAAGCACTCATTAAGGCATACAAAGAAGTAGATAATTTCAAATAAGTGATTTTTTAGCTTTTTGCAAATGTAAATAAAAGGTGCTGGCGTTTACTCAGGCACGCCAGTACCCTCACATAAGACCAATGTTAGAGGCTGGTATTTTTGTCTTTACGCATTTTCAAGTGCTTTGATGTCAAACTTTTTCATTTTCATATATGCTTCTATTACATTTTGAGCATTGTCTGGATTGCTCAATAATTTTGGTAGTACGGTCGGAACTATTTGCCATGAAACACCAAATTTGTCTTTAAGCCAACCGCAGTTGCCTTCTTCTCCGCCATCTGCTGTTAATTTTGTCCAATAGTGGTCAATTTCTTCTTGTGTTTCGCAGTCCACCACAAAAGAAACAGCTTCGTTGAATTTAAAGTTTGGTCCACCATTTAGTCCCATAAATTTTTTACCATCTAACTCAAAGGTTACTACCATTTGGTTATCTGCGGTAATTTTTGAGTTCTTGAAAATTGAGCAGTAGAACTTTGCTGCTGCTTGGGCTTGACCGTCAAACCACAAACAAGTATAGATTTTATTTGCCATATTTTTGTTTTTTTATGTTAATCCGAAATTGAATTAACTATGCAAAACTACTATCGCTTTCAATCCCAAAATAGAATGAAACCGACAAAATTACTTTTATTCATTTTTACCTAATTTTAAATACTCTTTTGGTGTAAGGTTGGTAAACTCTTTAAATGCCCTTATAAAATGACTTTGGTCAGCATAGTAATTATTAAAAGCAATATCTGAAATAAGTTTGAATTGTTGTTGGTTTAACTGCTGAAATGCGGAATTGAATTGAGCAATACGTCTATATTGATTAGGTGAAATCCCAACTTTGCTTTCAAATATCCTTTGAAAAGTTCGTTCAGTTACGCAAAGTTCATCTTGTACTTTTATTAGGATTTCTTTTGATGGATTTTCTACAATTCGCCTTGTGGCATACTGTATCAATCTGGTATCAGTCTTAACTTTTGTGATTATTCCAAATACAAAATCATCTAAAATGTCAATCATTTCGCCAACTGTGGTCGAGTTGAGTAATTGGTCTTGTAAAAAATTTGCATTTTGTTGTTGAATAAGATTTAAACTTATTGGATTGTCTGTAAGGTCTTGTGCTGAAAAGCCAAAAAGAGTTGTCAATGCAAAAGGCTTAAAAAAATATGCAATCAGTGTAAAGTTTTCTGTGAAAGTTATTTGTTCTGGAAGAATGGTCTGCCCAAAAAGTGTTAGATAATTTGAATTACTCTTAATTGTTCCCTTTGCGGTCTGAAAAAGTAAAGTTGGTTTTCCGTTTGCAAATAGCGGAAGTGAAAAAGTTTTTTTTACCTCATTGTTTTCCACAACAAGAATACTGTCCACGTAATCAGCAATTTTTTCTGTTGGTATGTAACGGTTTCCTGTCATTGCGCTGTGTCTGCTATACTTACGACTATGGATTCATAAACTACTTAAAGACGAAATATACTATACTTAGGTTTGCAAATTTAAAATATTTTTAAGTTTGCAAACCTTTATTTTAGCACCTGCCAATACCAATCTATTGTGTTTTTTAGCCCTTGCGCGATGCTGTGTGTAGGTTGGTAGCCCAGCAGTTCTCGTGCTTTTTCTATGGACGCAAAACTGTGCTTTACATCACCCGCCCGCGTAGCCGCGTACGTAGGCACAATACGTGTAATTTTTTCATCAAAATTTGCTAATAATTCTACTAACAATTTATAAAGTTCGTTCAGAGAAGTACGCCCACTGTACGCAACATTATATACTTGATTTACAGCTTTTTCACTGCTTGCCAAAGCTGCCAACTGATTTGCTTGGATTACGTCTTCTATGTAAGTAAAATCTCGCGACTGCTCACCGTTTCCAAACATCACAGGTGATTCGTTCCTGATTAACTGCCTGATAAAGCGAGGGATAACCGCGCTGTATTCGCCTTCGGGGTGCTGATTTTTGCCATACACATTAAAATAGCGTAAACCAATACACTGAATAGGATAAAGAGTAGAGAATACTTGTGCATAAAGCTCATTGGCATACTTAGAAACGGCATAAGGAGAGAGCAAATTGCCTGTAAGATGCTCAATCTTAGGCAAATGTGGATAATCACCATACACAGAAGAACTCGAAGCATAGACAAACCGCTTGACTTTTGCCTCTGCCGAAGCGTGTAATATATTGACAAATCCTCCCACATTTACTTCATTTGTAGCCATTGGATTTTTGATAGAACGAGGCACTGACCCAAGCGCGGCTTGGTGAAGCACATAGTCTATCTGTTGGACTGCTTTCTTGCAATCTTCGCTACTACAAATATCTCCTTCTATCAGCCTAAAATGTTTATTATCAAGTAAATGAACAATATTCTCTTTTTTTCCTGTCGCAAAGTTATCCAAACAAACCACTTCATTTCCCTGCGCTAAAAGTGTTTCACAAAGATTAGAGCCTATAAAGCCAGCTCCTCCCGTTACCAAAACCTGCGAATTTATAATTTTTTGCATTTGTTTTTACTTATATTAAATCTTTGATAGATTGATAGCCTCAAAATTAAAGGTTTTTTCTATCTCTCTTTCTTCTTTTCGTAATTAATTTGTACCTTTGTTGCCTACTAAGTAAATATGCGTTTTTATAATGAGTAATAAATTATTAAAATGTTCATTATTAAGGTTTTATATGAAAAAATAATACCAACTTAATGTCAATCTTGCTTTTATCGTGGCTGACATTTTAGTAAAAACAAAATTTAAAACTCCCATATTTTGACGATTGACTTATTTAAGATAATACTCATTACGAGTTTCGGAATTAGTATTGTTGTTCAGTTATATTATATATTTTTTGTTTTTTCAAGGCTTGCTTTTTTCAAAAAAAACACTACTGATTTGCCACTTCCTACGCCCCAAAGTGTTTCTGTGGTAGTGGCGGCGCACAATGAAGAAAAAAATTTGAAGCAATTTCTGCCTTTGTTGCTCAGTCAGCAATATCCTGATTTTGAAGTGGTGGTGGTCAATGACAGGTCTGTTGATGGTACTTATGACTATCTGAACGAACTCAAAGACAGGCACTCAAATTTAAAAGTGGTTATAGTGGAACGCAAACCTGACCATGTAAACGGGAAAAAATTTGCGCTGACTATGGGCATCAAAGCAGCAAAAAACGATACTTTATTGTTTACTGATGCGGACTGTGTGCCTGAAAATGAACATTGGATAAGTGCTGTCAGCCAGCATTTTGTAGGAAAAAAACAAATTATCTTAGGCTATTCACAATACCAAAAGAAAGATGGCTTGCTCAATGCTTTTATTCGTTTTGAAACTTTTTATACAGCGATTCAGTATTTGTCGCTGGCACTGGGAGGCAAGGCTTACATGGGCGTAGGGCGAAATTTAGCTTATCAGAAAAAATTATTTTTTGAGCAAAATGGCTTTTTCAAACATTTGGTCGTGATGGGCGGTGATGACGATTTGTTTGTAAATAATGCTGCAACCGCAGACAATACGGCGATTGCGGTGGGCAAGGACAGTAAGACGCTTTCCATTGCCAAGGCAAGCTGGCAGGCGTGGTTCAGACAGAAAAAAAGACATTTGTCAGTGGGTAAGTTTTATAAAACGCCTGATAAGTGGCGACTTGGGGTGCTGAGTGTTTCGCATTTGTGGTGCTGGCTGAGTAGCTTGCTGATTGGCTGTTTTTGTTATTGTGATACAGAAATTACCATTTTTTGTACGATTGTGGGCTTGATGCTGTTGAGATGGGTGGCACTTTGGGTAGTGATGTACCATGTGAAAAAGAAATTGGCTGAAGAACTTTCATTGATTTTTTTACCTTTTTTAGATTTTCTATATTCAATTTACTACCTTGTGATTGGATTGGTGGCTATACGTAGCAAAAACATGAAATGGCAATAAGAAGAAAGATAACAACAAAGTGGAAGACAACGAATTACCTGAAAATAACTTTATAGAAGAAGACAAAGATGATGCGATAGAAGAGGTGAGCATGGAAGTAGAGGAGGAGTTAGAAGAAAGAGAATTTTCCTCGCGCGCCTTGTCTGATTTCAAGCTCATAGACCAAGCTACCGCAGGTGATGAGAAGGCTTTTGCCGAACTCATGCGCCGCTATCGGAAGCCGGTGCAGCATACGCTTATGAAAATGGTCAGAAACGCTGATGATGCAGAGGACTTGATGATTGAAGCGTTTGCCAAAGCATTTAAAAACCTCCCCAAATTCAAGAAAGACTACACTTTTAGCACTTGGCTTTTCCGAATAGCCACCAATAATTGTATTGATTTTATTCGAAAGAAAAAATTAGATACACTGAGCATAAACACCGCTTATACCGACGACAGTGGTGAGTCCGTAGATTTGGACATTAGGGACGAAAACCTGAACCCGCAAGAAAGAGCTATCACCCAGCAAAAAGTGGAGTTTGTGAGAACTTTTGTGAGTTTATTGCCTGAAAAATACCAAAGATTGGTCGAGATGCGCTACTTTGATGAGCTTTCTTATGAGGAGATTGCCGAGCAGCTTGCCGCGCCGCTTGGTACGGTAAAAGCACAACTGCATCGCGCTCGCGAACTGCTGTATGACTTGGTGAAAGAAAAACGAGATGTGATTTAGTAGGGGAGGAGCTAACTGCTACTTATACTCGCGCAATAGAATCTGTACTTCGGTTATCAATCTATCTATTTCCTTGCGCTCCGTTCCGCCATAATAGCCGCGAATGCGTTTTTCCTTGTCAATGAGTACCACTTTGTCGCTATGCACAAAATCTACGGCAATAGGCGAAGAGTTTTCGCGGGCAGAGATGAAATAACCGCAGCGCGCCATGTTATAAATTTCTTTTTTGCTGCCCGTTACAAAAGTCCAGAATTTAGTATCTACCTCAAATTTTTCAGCGTAGCTTTTCAAGACCTCTACCGAATCGTGGGCGGGGTCGACCGAGAAAGATAGCATTTTGACATCAGGAAAATCTTTGAACGCTTCTTGGGCGCGCAGGAGTTCGGAGGTCATAGTGGGGCAGATGTCGGGGCAACGAGCAAAAAAGAAATTGACGATATACACCTTGCCTTCAAAATCTTTTTCAGTGATTTCCTTGCGGTCTTGGCTGGTGAACTTGAAAGGTGGCACTCTATGCGTACCGCCTACTGCATTGCTTTTGCAGTCAGGCGAGGCAGGATTCATCACAGGGATTTCAAATTTGTTTTCCCCAAAACCATGTAGGAACAAAATAATAAAAGCTGGCACCGCTAACACAGTTAGAAGTATGCCAACTTTAAAGAAAATATTTTTTTTCATATTTTATGGGTGTGCGCCACCTTCGGTAAGCATCGCTACAATAAACCAAAAGATGAAAGCCAAAGGAATGACAATAGACCAAATTAATGATTTGACCTCGTGCTTTAAGTGCATAAACTCGGCTACAATATAAAATGCTTTGAAAATAGTGAGGATTGCAAATAATACATTGCGACTCATATTGGCGGGATAGTAAAATGCCAATATAAATTCGACAATGGTAAGCCCACTAAGGATTGCTGTAACGACTAATACCCTCTTTACTGCGGGATTTTTTAATCCACCAGCCTGCGGTGTATGTTCTGAATGTGCCATATATATGGTGTTTGGTGTTTCAGTTTTAAGATTTTAATAAAAAAATTAGACTAAGTAAAAACAGGTAAATACAAATACCCAAACCAAATCTACAAAGTGCCAGTACAAGCCTACCTTTTCTACCATTTCGTAGTGTCCGCGCTTTTCGTAAACGCCCATGACTACATTATAGAAAATGATAATGTTCAATATCACACCACTCAATACGTGCGTACCATGAAAGCCTGTGATAAAGAAAAATAGGTTTGCAAAGGGCGGCGGACCATATTGATTTTGAATCAAGTTTGCGCCAAAAAAGGTTGTTCCGTCTTTCATTACTGTTCCTGCCTCTGTGCCATGAATAAAGTGCGCCCATTCCCAAGCCTGACAGCCCAAAAACGCAGCACCACCCACAATCGTCCACATCATCCACTTTTCGACTTCTTTCTGCGACATTCTGTGTCCTGCCTCAACAGCAAGCACCATCGTAACGCTACTCAAAATCAAGATGAAGGTCATAATCCCCACAAATACCAAGGGCAGAGAAATACCATGCAAAAAAGGAACAGCCTCATACACCTTTTCGGGGATAGGCCAGTAAGTAGGCGAGAAAGTAAACTCTTCGCGCACACCTGAGTATGCAGGGTTCATGAAACGAATCGTTCCATAAGTAATCAAAAGAGCAGAGAATGTGAATGCGTCAGAAAGCAAAAAAAACCACATCATGAGTTTTCCATAGCTTGCTTTCATGGGTTCTTGACCGCCATTCCAGATAGAACCTTTATTAACTGTGATTGTCGACATAAGGAAATAGTATAATTAGGCTTATAATATGTTTGTTTTCAATGAGTTATTTATCTTACATATTTATTAGCTTTCAAAGATAATTAAATAATGTGCAAAACGACAAAATATTTTTACGAAATAATTTTTATCAGGATAAAAATAGCGTTCAAATCTTATTTATATTTGTCTAAATGGTATGGAAGCTACTCTGTTAGTCCGAATTTGTAATTCGGACTGTGTTAAAATCCCAATTTAATTAATTTTTAGGCATTTTACAACCCCCAACCACCTACATTAGCCTCCAATGTCAAACGACTGCTTTCCCCAAAGGGAGGCAGTCGTTTTGGTATCAAGTCAAAAAGTTAAAGAAAATACTTATTTTATAGTTTTTAGCTCTATTTCTGCCACGCCCCTGTACGGACTTTTCAGAAGGCGAGTAAATGTTTGCTTTGCTAATGCTGTGTTATTCATGCTCTTAGCGTTCAAGCCTGATAGCATCACAAAGTCAAGTGGCGGATTCCCACTATTTTTTAGCACCTCTTGGATAACAACTCCTGCCTCTTTATAATCTCCTTTTTTGTGCAAAGCTATTGCTTTCAAAAACTTCAATCTCATGTCATTTGGCTTATCTTTTTCTGCCAAAGCAATGGTTTTTAAGCAGTTGTCATATTCTTCAGAATCCAAATACATTTCAGAAAGGTCAGACAAATATTTTTCTTTCTTGGCGGCGTTCTGCTCTGATTTGACCAACGCCTCTAAGTGATGCTTGATGTCTTTATTTTTCTTAGCAGACTCACGCTTAGATATTTGCGCTTTCAATAGGTGCGTATCCGAGATGTCCGTCTGGATTTTTTCGGCAACCTCTATGTAGTGCAAAGCCTGTTTGTCATCTCTAAATTTGTAGTAAGTAGTGGCAATCCCCAGAAAATGCTTACCGCTAAACTGCTCTATTTTTGCCGCAAATTCGCCTACTTTTGCTTTTTCCCATGCCTGCCTTGCTTTGACAAACTCGTTTGAGTGAAAATACGCAAATCCTAATTCATAGTAATATTTTGCACTTTCGTTTGGCAATGCCTTAATAGCATTTTCGATAGGCATGATTGCATTGATAACTTCCTGATAATGACCGTTTACATTGGCAAGGCGTGCAAAATAATATACAATTTTCAAATCCTTGGGCGCAAGCACGTGCATATCTTTTGCTTTGTCAAAAGCCAATTTGAAATTATTGTCTTTGATATATTTGTTGGTAATCGTAAACTTGTATTTGAGTTTATTTTCCACATTGCTATCATATTTGGCGGCAGAATCCAAAAAAGCCATCGCATGATTGAGGTCGCCTTTTTGCTGATAGATTTGCGCCAAGAGCAGGTACGCAGGCGCAAAATCGCTTTTGAGCTTGAACAAACTGCTCAAAGACTCCACCGAAGACTCACTATTTCTGCCCTGAAACTCCGCCAAAGCCTTTCCATAAAGGTAAGAATAATTGCTTGGCTCGTTGCGAAGTGCCTTTTCGTACTCCGTAACTGCTTGCTGAAACTGACCTTTTTTGCGAAGAACTTCCGCATCTACATAATGAGGCAGCCCATCATGCCTGCGTGGGTGCTGGGCATTTACAGCCAAATTAGCTATGAAAACAAAAACGAATATTAAAAATATATTTTTCATGGTATTTAATTGTTTGTAAGTGTCTAAACCATCTTTTTGTTAAAAAAATTTATTATTAAATTTGTAATTATTCGAATGTGAATAATTCAGTAATCACAAATTCTATGCCTTAGTGATAATAACGTAAGTTGTTTATAATCAGTTGTAAAAATTGCTTATTTTTTTTCTAAATAATTCTTAAAATAGTATTAATTTAATATTAAAATATGATTATTCCAAGAATTAACATTTCTTAAAATTAAAAAAGAGTAGCAGACTTTCCTGCAAAGTTTGCTACTCTTTTCCAACTATCTGTAAATCATTGATTCACACTATTTACTGAAATTTCTTCAAGATTTTTATTACTTCGTCTAACATTTCATCGTCAAAATCGAGGTGTGTTACCATGCGAATACTTTGCTTGCCAAAAGGGTTTGCCAAAATGCCGTTTTCTTTGAGCCACTTGCTAAATTCTGCGGGATTTATCTGGTCTATCAATTTGAAAATCAGAATGTTAGTATAAGCAGGCACGACTTCGCTGATGTATGAAAATTTACTAATTTCTTCTGAAAGCACTTTTGCTTTTTTATGGTCTTCTGCCAGTCTATCTACATGGTTATCAAGTGCATAAATAGCCGCCGCCGCCAAATAACCCGCCTGCCTCATGCCTCCACCAAAGCTCTTGCGGACGCGTACTGCCTTTTGTATCATAGCCTTCGTGCCGAGCAAGGCAGAACCCACAGGCGCACCCAAACCCTTTGAAAAACAGACAGATAGCGTATCAAAATATTGTCCATGTGCTTGCGCTGTTTCGTCCAGTGCTACCAAAGCATTAAAAATTCTTGCGCCGTCCAAGTGAAACTTGATGTTTTTTTCCTTGCAAACCTGACTAATTGCCGCTACTTCTGCGGCATTATAGTAACAGCCACCGCCT
>JAAFJS010000210.1 GCA_013298985.1 Cytophagales bacterium | reverse complement strand
AAACGTAAAACACAATACCATTAAAAAAATTATTTTTTTCAAATATTTCATAGCAAATTATTTCAAAACCGTAATCAAACTTTTTCCTTTTCCAAGTCAAATAAATCAGTCAAAACATCTGCCAAAGTTTCTGCTTCGCCGCGTTTGCAAGCCGCTTTGAGTTGGAGAACAGGCATTTTGATGATTTTTTGCATCATACTTTTGGTAATGCGGTCTATTTTTTCCATTTCTGCCTCGTCCAGTTGCTTCACATAGCGCGCTAATTCTTCCTTTCGAATTTGCTCCAACGTATTTTTTAATTTTTGAATCACAGGCGAAACTACCATCTCCCTTGCCCAGCTATCAAACTCACTCATTGCCTGATTTACAATCGCTTCCACTTGTGGAATTGAGTTCTTACGAAGTTCCAAAGCCTCATGCACGCGATGATTGATGGTATCTATATTGTAAAGTAAAATTCCGTTAATTTGCTCTATCTCAGGCTCTACGCTACGCGGAATGGCAAGGTCAAAGAAATATTTGAAGCGAAGCAAGCGAAGTGCTGAAAGCATATTTTGAGTGATAAAAGGCACATCAAGCTGAACGGCACTTACCACAAAATCAGCTTCTTGGATTGCACTTTGTATGTTTTCAAAAGGCACTACTTCGCAGTTACATTCTTTTGCCAAGGCAGTTGCTTTCTCGATGGTTCGGTTGGCAATTTTAATGTTTTTTAAGGTTGTACTGCTCAGGTTTCTGACCACATCTGAGCCTATTTCGCCCACACCAATCACCAAAATCTGCGGCTGAACAAGCTGTGAAGCTAATTCCTCTATCATCATCACAGTAATATAGGAAACCGAAGCCGCCCCATCACGAAAAGAGGTTTCTTGGGTTACTTTTTTGTTTGTAAAGAAAATAGTATGCAGCAAACGATGCAAAAATGTACCCGCCAACTGCGCCTCTGCCGCCCACTGATAGGCATTTTTGACCTGATTGATGATTTGCAAATCGCCTACAACCTGCGATTCCAAGCCAATACTCACCCTAAACAAGTGCTTTACTGCCTCTGGATACTCATTAATTACCTGAAAATAAGGAATATACGCATCTATATTGCTGATGCACTTTTCCACCCCAAGCAGCTTGATAAGCCCCAAGCTACTATCTTCCTCGCCTACATAATAAATCTCGGTGCGGTTACAAGTAGAAATGACGAGAGCCTCACTGATGCCTGTCATCTCTGGGATTTTGCCCAAGAGCCTCCGACAAGCCTGTTCGTCAAGAGAAACAGCCTCGCGCACGTGCAGAGGGGCGGTTTGGTAAGTGAGAGAAATTGCTTTGAAGCGATAGCTATCGTTAGTTGATTCCATTGCCTTGGATTATCTCAAAAAATTTGTTATGCGAATAGTTTTGACAAAAATACAAAAAAATGCTAAAAAAGATGCTTTTGCCCACTATTTTTCCCATTCAGCCTGCTCTATACGTGCTAAATCATTACTACATCGCCAGTATGCTTCGCATCGCGTAAAATCACCTTGGATTTTGTATTTTATCGATTTGAGATACACATATTTAAAATGTGGTTTAAAAAGATTTTTCAAATCAGGAAGTGAATTAAAAAATTGCAAATGGTCATTGCCTTCCAGCCCCAAAGATTCCGAGCCAATAAAAACACCGTTTTCCTTTAAGTTTGAAGCAATTTTTTGCAGTAAAATAAGCGCGTTTTCTTTTGAAATATGCCCCAAAGCACCGTCAAAGCTGATAATATCATACGAAGTATCTGGGAAAGGTGCTGCTATGCAGTCTGCCTGATGGTATTTGATTTTAACATCACTATTATGCGTTTTTGCAAATGAAATAGCAGATGGCTCAATATCTATTGCGTCGATTTTAGAGGATTTGGGTACAAGAAATCTTTTGACAAAAAAACCATCACCACACCCTATATCAAGGATTTTATCCCCTTCTTTAATGATTTCGGCAGCATAAAAACCTCTATAAAACACATACGAACCGCTACTTGCCTCTCCAAAACCTATTTCAAAGATATTGTGTCTTTGGTCAAAAAAATGAGGCTCTTCCTTAGAATAATTCCATTCGCGCTGAAAGGCAAAACGAAAATTATTTTTTAAAAGGTAAATTAAGATTTTCTGACGAAAATCGCCACCCCAAATCAGTGACTTTATGAGATATTTCAAGCCTTTTTTTGCCATAATGTGTATAAATTTAAGAAAGAAAAACGAGTTCTACATGATTTTGCTTGCAATTTATATCACCAAACTTCAAACTGTCCTATTTTTTCTTAAAAAAATCAAAAAAATTAAAATTGCTTGCAACCATTTGTTAAGAAAGTGGGTCTTGGCTATGAAGTAAACTTAAACCTATTAATAAACGTTTTTTTTACTTTCGAAAAACCTAACTTACACTTGCACAGAAGTTATTGTTTCGCAGTTTTTTGTAAACCAGTAACTTCTTTTTTTAGATTCCATCTTTATTGGGCTTTTTTCCAATAAATCAAAATATAAATATTTAATCCTAATTATATGGTTTTAGATGATGCTGTTTCTGATGGTATCATCTTTTTTTTTCGAGTCTGTTGTGCCAATAAAAAAACTTTTCTAAGTTTGTGAAAATAGCACAATGATTCAAGCCAGTTTACTGCCCCAAAAGTAAAAAAATAAAAGCATCATGAAGATAATAGAAGTTACAACCAACGCGCAAAAAAAGGATTTTTTATTGCTCTCTACTCGCCTTTACGCGCACGACCCTCACTGGATTCGACCCTTAGATGATGACATTGAAAAGGTTTTTGACCCTCAAAAAAACAAATATTTTGGGCATGGCAAGGCAGTTCGTTGGCTTTTGCAAAATGACAAAGGTGAAGTGATTGGCAGGGTTGCCGCTTTTGTCAATGAAAAAACGGTGATGAAGGACAATGACCAGCCTACAGGCGGCATGGGTTTTTTTGAGTGCATCAATGACCAAAAGGCAGCTTTTTTGCTTTTTGATACTTGTAAATCTTGGTTAAAGGCTAACGGCATGGAGGCGATGGACGGACCCATTAACTTTGGGGAGCGCGATAACTGGTGGGGGCTGCTGGTGGAAGGTTTCGACGAGCCAAACTATGGCATGAACTACAATTTTCCTTATTATAAAGACTTTTTTGAGGCGTATGGTTTCCAAATGTATTTCCGTCAACTCACCTATCGCCGCATCATTCACGAGCCTGTGGGCGCACTGGTGGAGCATCGCGCCAAGAAAATAGCAGAAGATATAAACTATACTTTTACTACACTCAAAATCAAGGAATTAGATAAGTATGCAGAGGATTTTCGCACCATTTATAACAAGGCGTGGGTAAAGCACGCAGGCATCAAGGCAATGGAAAAAGAGCAGGCGCAAAATATCATCAGGCAAATGAAACCTATTTTAGATGAGGAAATTGTCATTTTTGCTTATTATAAAGGCGAGCCTGTGGGGTTTTTTATTCAGTTACTGGACTTAAATCAGGTACTGCGCTATGTAAATGGAAAAATTGATTTTATAGGCAAACTCAAATTTGCTTGGGTCAAGTACATCAAAGGGTTTTCGCGTATTATTGGCGTTGCGTTTGGGGTAGTACCTGAGCATCAGCGCAAAGGAATGGAGATGGGCATGGTGTATCACTACAAAAAAATAGCGCATCAGCCAAACTACCAATACAAGATTATGGACATGAAATGGATTGGCGACTTTAACCCAAAAATGATGCGCGTCTGCGAGGAAGTTGGCGGGAAAGTACACCGTATTCACTTCACTTACAGGAAGTTATTTGATGAAACGAAGGAGTTTAAACGGTCGCCCATGATTGATTAGATTTTGTGCTATTTTTTAGGAAAAATTTATTATCTTTGTAAAGAAGTCAGTGCTGTGCGTTATTTGACATAGACAAAAACAATCCAAAGAATTTATTATTTTAAAAGAAAATGGCAACTAAAACCTATAATTTTTCGAGTATTAAATACGCTGATTTAGAAGAATTAGTAAGCCTGAAAGTGGTAGATAACGAGCAAAAATTTGATGATTGGTTTCAAACACCTTATAAAATGAAGGGTTCAGAAACATTATTTTTAAAAAACATAATTCAAAAACATAAAACACGTATTACCTCTTATTTAGAAGAAGATTTAAAAGCAAAATTTCTGATTCCTATCCTCAACCAAGTAGATTTTATGGCGGAAGAGGTAAATGATTGGTATGATGCAAACCTCTCTGGAATAGTAAATAACATAGAAATTAATGGTTTTACAGATTACATGGTAGCACAAGGAACAAAAACGCCTCGCCGCCCTTATTTCTTTATCCAAGAGTTCAAACCTTCTATCCCAGACCGCAACCCCGAGGTACAGCTTTTGGCTGAGTTGTTGGTAACAGTAGAAAAGAATCAGACAGCAGTAATGCGCGGCGGATATATTATTGGACAATTCTGGAAATTTGTCTTATTAGAAAAGATAAAAGAAAACCAATTCCAATATTTTGTTTCTCCTGCTTTTGATGCACTCAAACTACCTGATTTGAAACAAATCTACGTGATTTTACAGGCGGTAAAACACCGATACTGTAAAGATTAAACCTATTTTCTTCAATACGTTTTGGTCATTTCTGCATCAATACAAATCACAAAGTTTGCCAAGCCCAAGGATTCGCTTTTCAGTGCAGTGAGGTCTTCCTGCTCTACCGAAGAAATAGTTACGATTTTTAGCTTAGGTTTGTATTGGTTTAAGTACCAGACTATTCCCTCAAATTTGTCGGAGTGAAATGAGCCGTTAAAATGTAAAACGGTATTGTCTTTTTTCCAGTTTTCAGCAATGCTGTGTGCCATTGTTGCATCTTTGCTCGCCTGCGCGTAGACAATATTCCAGCCATTGGTGCCGCCATGCCCGCCGCCCATCATTTTATACATACTTTGGTAGCTTGCCAGCGTGGTGTCCATCGGGATAGGCTGAGGTGCTATCAAATCAGCCGCCTGCTTATCTAATTTTTTGAGTGCCTCCCAGCCACCGCCCGCGACCATACTGGCGTAGCGTCGGGGGATATTGGAAGCAACAAAAGGGATTTTGTTTTGCTTGGCAAACTCTACCAAGGCGCGATAATCAGTTTTGTAGTTGTTCCAAAGTTTCGCTTCTTTCTCAAAGTTACTTTCTTTGATGAATCCGTTGAGGTATTCGTTTAGCACCAATTGGTCGTCTGTTTCGAACATTTCCGCCGCCAAGATTAATTTTCCACTTTTTTGTTTGAACAAATCTTTGGTCAGCTTGAGCTGCAGCCAGTGGCAGATGGGATTGTTATGCAGTTCGCCAAATAGCACAATATCAGCTTCTTGTGCCGCTTTGAGCAGTGCTGTATAGGTAGTTTGCTTGCCTTCTTTTTCATAGAGCAGATAAGCAGGTTTGTCGTTTTGCATGGCGAGTAAGCAAAAAGATAACAATGTGAGAATAAAGATGTTAAGTTTGGACATTTAGAAATTGGTTATGAGATGTTTAGGTAATTCAACTTTTTTAACTATTCTTTCAAGTTGTTAGCACCCACACTTGCAGTGCGCCCGTAAAACGGTGGGTTATAGACTTTAACTAATTGATTATCTTTTATTTAACACACCCTTTTAAGGGTGTGAGCTAAGAATGAACAATTTTGTTGAACTACTTATGATGTTTTGAATATCTATTTGCTTCTTAAAAATCATAACCAAGTGTAAAATAGAAAGTTGCGGGACGCACTACTTGGTCTTCCAGCCCCCAGCCCACGTCAAACTTGGCATAATAACCTAAAAGCAAGGTGCGAATACCTGCGCCGTAGCCAATCAGGAATGGATTTTTGAAGTTTGATACTTTTGCTACGAATGGAGTTTGCCTGATTTCTATGGTGTTAAGTGCATTTTCGCGGTTAAAAGGGCTGATACCAGTCCATGCCGCGCCCACGTCTGTAAAGAGTACAAATTGCAAATTCCTGAAAAAGTTAGACGTGATAGAGCTTTTATAGAAATATTTGAGTAAAGGCATACGCAGTTCGGCATTGAAAAGCACAAAGTTATTGCCCGAAAGTTTGTTCCAATTAAAGCCACGCATACTGCCAATGTACTGCGTAAACAGCAAATCGGTCAGGTCGCGGCGCGGGTCGTTAGGGTCTATGTAAAGTGGATTACTCGGCTGAACTGCCTCAGATTGGTTAAAAACCCAGTTATTCATGCCGCCCAGTCGGTAAGTTTTGGGTGAACTTCCATTAAACATTCCGTAGGTAGCGCGTGCGGCAAAGACCAATAACTTGCCAATGGGTTTGTAAAAACGACTATCCAAAGACAAATTGCTAAAATTTTTGCCACTTTCACTCATGCCCAAGTAGTTTTCGTAGCGCGCCTGAAACCTAAATCCTTTCATCGTGTTTAGCCCTGTAGTTACGCTATTGTCATAAACAAATTCTAAGTTAAAGCCTGAATAATTAATGTTTTTATCGCCCACACTCAGCACACTTGGAATCACATCACTGGTAACAGAAAAACTGGTGTTTGCCACAAACAATCCACCCGTAAAGCGCGTCGTGATATTGATAGGGAAAGAAGCGGTTGCTTGCACCTTATTGAGTACGTAGCGTTGTGTAAAATAAGAAGGAATAAGCGTAAGATTCTGTCTATCATAACGAATACGGTAGTCAAATCGCTTTTTGAGGTACTCATATTCTAAAAAATAATTGCCTGTTCGCAAACTTGTCAGTACAAAAACGCCAGCGTTAAACTTGTGATTTTCAAGTACATCTGTCATACTTCCCTGAAAAACCAAGCCTGCCCCGCGCAAAGGGTCTATGATGAAAGCCGCAATCGTATTGTCCACACCAAACTTACTCTGATAGGGAAATGCGCCGTCAATTTTGATATTTTCCAAATTCTTATTTTCTTCTTCGGGGTTAGCCGCAGGGCGATAGTTTTTGAGCAATTTTTTCTTTTTGGTCTGTTTTTCAAACGTATCAAACTGGTAGTCGTCCGTATTGATAGGCGTATTTTTCTTTATGGAATCTACTTTTACATCAGTTTTGGGTTCATCTTTTTCATCATCATCATCTTTTTCATCTGCCGCTTTTTGTAGGTTTTTGAGCTTGATGGCTGCCAGTCGCCTCACATCAATCAACTGCTGGCGTGTGGTTTTGGCTGTAAAATTTGAAACAGAAATATCAAAATCGTTTAACAAATAAATATTTTGTATTCCATCATTTAATAGATTCATCACCAAGCGATTAGACTTTATATCGTAGCCTAAGATACTTTGGTTAAAATTGGTGATTTGTGTGCTAACTTCATCTTTGAGGTCATAGCGGTAAAGATGATAAATGCCCCTTTGGTCGCTGTTGAACAGGATTGTGTTTTCGTTCACTGCTATCGGCATAATGTCGTTGCTCAGTGTATTCGATATTCTTTTGAAGTTTTTGGTGTTTTTGGGATTGTAAATAAAAATATTAAAACGGTCAGCAAGTTCGCTTAATTTGTGCTTTTGGTTGGAGATGGTATCGTTGATTCGATTAGAGCTAAAAGCTACAGAATATGATTTTTTCAAAAAAGTAGGTGTAAGGTCATCAAAAATATCTTTGGTGATATTGGTGAGTTTCTTGCTGTCAATTTCGTAGGTATAAATATCGCTTTGTCCATCTTTGGTCGCGCTGAGGGCTATCATTTCGCCATCATCAGAGATAGACATATCCTCGATGTGGGTAAAATGATTGAAATAAACAGGAGAAACATCTTTGGTTTCGATATTGTGAAAAAGCAAATTGGTTTCCTTGCCTTCCTGCTCATCTACGACGACCAGCGTATTGTTATTTCGCCACGCAATGATAGGAATGTCGTAGTCAATTCGTTGATTAATCACCTCGTAGCCGCCTTTCATTATTGTTTTTTCCTCATTGTTGCTCAGGGTTCTCACTTTTACCTTGTAGCGACCATTATTATTTTCCGAGAAAGCGAGCATCTCTCCGTTAGGGCTTATACGCAGTTTGTTGTAGGCGTATTGTCTTTCATTTTTTTTGAGTAAGTTGCTGATTACAGGAAACTTATGCGTTTCGTTAATAATTCTTCCTTGCTCCAAATAAAAACTTTTCCACTGGGTGAGGAAGCGCGTGTAGGCAACCCCAAGCGTATTTTGGATACTACTTTCCTCGTTTCTGACGATTCGCGTCAGGTTAAGAATATTCGCTACATTGGGTTTACCGTATTTCTCGACGATATAGTTCCAGATGGACTGCCCCATGATTTTTGCCTCGATACCGTCCATATTTTCTAATCGTTTTAGCTTGCGGTTCTGCATCGCATCTTGCATATAATTGTCCAAGTTCACGTTCCAGCCTTTGGAAATATACTCTGCCGCACCGCTAATAAACCACTCTGGAAGGCTCAGGAGGTAAGAACTTTGCAACATATCGCGCAGATTACCGCCGTACATCATCTCATAAATCAGCATTTCAGCCACGCCCCTACGCAATTCTTCCTTGTAGCTCATTTTTGTTCCTGTGAAGGCAAGCTCTATTTGTGATTTGGTAAAATTGGTTTGCCCACCATAAGAAAAGTTTTGGCGATTCACGCCCATATTGCTCTGCTGGAGGTCTGTGGTGGAGTTATACACAAAGATTTTGATTTTGGAATAGGGTGCAAAACCCACAAAATCAGTGATTCGTGCAAAGTCATCTTCGGCAAATTGGGCGGTGAGGCGCGCTATCTTGTCGCCATCTTTGTAGAAAAAAACATCAAAATTAGGGCTTGATATGTATTGCCACTCAAAATCTTTGTACTGTACGCGGTTTTTACCAAAGGTAAAGTTCGTAAATTGACTATAAGACGAAGTTTGTTGAAAGAAAATCAGCGCAAGTGTAAAGGATAAAGCAAGTATATATTTATTCATAAAAAAGATTAATTCAGATGTTTCGTATTTTTACTTTTCAGGTCTAATTCAAATATACAATTAATTCGAGGAAAGCGTACAATTCGTTGCCAAAATTATTCATTTTTAACAATTTGTTACAGTGGAGAGTAGGCGTTTCTTTGGCACGCTTTGTAGGATTTTATATGAGAGCCTAAGTCTTTTTATGACTGTTAGTCAGTAAGTTAAATTTTAAAACCCCTGTTACTACCGTATTTGGTGGAAAAGAGCCTATATGCGTGTTTTAGAAAAAGCGAGTTCTCCAAAACGGAAGCAAGATAAAGAATATTTGACACAAAGTAATCGGGGTAAGCGAATTATTCGCCTTCCCGCTTGTAAGGGAGTAAGGGGTTTCCACCAAATAAATTAGTAGCAGGAAATTTGAAGCAAAACCCTCAAAAATCTACCCGACTTATTGGTGTAAATATAGAAACATTTGATTTTATTCTTGGAAAAGCACAAGAATATTTATTACAAAAAAATCAGAAAACCCAATATCTAAGCGTGGTTTAAAGGCTTATTTAGGGGTTGAAAATCAGTTGTTACTAACATTTATTTATCTAAAAAGCTATATCACCTTCTTCGATTTAGGATTTCAATTCGGCATAAGTGAAAGCTATGCTTCAAGCGCAACGGCGCACCGTAATATTTCATAAATACAGAAAGATATTACATAATACTATTGGACTTAAAAGTAAGAAAAAAATAATAATTAATGATTGTAAAAAAACAATAGCCACTATGAACTGTGATAAAAAACAAATTTTTAACTAAATATTTCTTACAAAAACGAAATTTTCTTGGAATGGCGTATTATTTTTAACAACAGCAAAAATCTGTCTGATGAGTTTGTTCATCACAGCTACTAAAGCCGCTTTTGCTTTTTTTCCATTTGCCTTTAATCGTGTATATGTTTCTCTACAAGCAGGATTGAACCGACTGGCACTACAAGCAGCCATGTAAAGTAAAGACCGAAGTTCGGGGTCGCTACTACGAGAGATACGTCCTTTGATTTTAAGGGAAGTGCCTGAGTCTTTAATAGTAGGCACAATACCTATAAATTTAGCCGATTTTTTGGCAGAATCAAAGTTTTTTAGCCCATTAGTAGCCATGATAAGAGCAGAAGCTGTTTTACGACCAATGCCAAAATAGGTAAATCTAATAAATTACCTAAAAAGTAAAGTAGGTTTATCTTTGATAAAAGGGCGCGTGCAGCTTGTGATAATGTGATTGAATTTAGTGCTGCTAACATTTTCGCACTTTGCTCGAAATCGCCTTTTAAAAAGCGTTTTACTGTTTTATGAAGTTTTTTTATAGTTTTGAATCTGAGAAATG
>JAAFJS010000021.1 GCA_013298985.1 Cytophagales bacterium | reverse complement strand
CATTGTCATTATTCCATTCAAGATGATAGCTCCCTTGAGGATACATAACATTTTCTACTATTTTTTTGACAAGTAAGCCTTCTTTGTCAAATATTAGCAGAGAAATATTGGAAGAATCTCTTAAAGAAAAAGCAATATTGGTTTTTTCATGAGAAGGATTGGGGTATATGGATAAACCAAGAGTGGAAGTTTGAAGATACAAGTTTTTATCAAATACTTTTAATAGTTTTTTCAAATATTTCATTGCATTAATCTCTCCACTCCTTACTAAATAAACCCCTTTTTCATCATATAGATTATTTAGGTTCTCTTCCTTGACTTGCTTGTGATAGTATTCGTATTCAGGCAGTGTTAGCTCATTTGTTATCAATCTTGCCCAACTATCATTCAAATTTAAAATATAGATTTCTAATTATAAAGTAGCATAGAGTTAATTAATAGGGATTTAATAGTTTGGAAATCTTAATATGATTTTATCAGGGAGGCTAAGTATATTATGTGTGTTCCACGTGAAACATCTTAATAGAATAAAGCACCCTTCTACTTCCTTTTCTGCTAAAAAATTACGAACTTTGTGCCTTCATTTATTGTTGTTAGTTATTAAGAATATATATAATAAATTTTATTATTCATAATTCATCATTGAATTAAATGTATCCAAATTACGATATTATAGTAGTAGGCGCAGGACACGCAGGTTGCGAAGCGGCACACGCTGCCGCTAAGATGGGGGCAAAGGTTTTGCTTGCGACCATGAATATGCACACCATAGCCCAGATGAGTTGTAATCCCGCTATGGGTGGCGTTGCTAAGGGGCAGATTGTGAGAGAAATTGACGCACTGGGCGGAATGTCTGGTATTATTACAGACAAAACTATGATTCAGTTTCGTATGCTCAATCGTTCCAAAGGGGCGGCAATGTGGAGTCCCCGCGCGCAATCTGACCGTATGCGCTTTGCGGAAGAGTGGCGTTTGACCTTAGAAAGAAACCCCAATGTAGATTTTTGGCAGGAGATGATTCCAAGTTTGCTCATAGAAGATGGGAGAGTTCTGGGTATTAAAACAGCTTTGGGTATAGAGTTTAGGGCAAAAGCAGTCGTGCTTACCAATGGAACATTCTTGAATGGATTGATTCATATAGGCACAAAGCAGTTTGGTGGTGGCAGAACAGGGGAGAAGGCGGCAACGGGAATTACGGAGCAACTGATAAGTTTGGGTATGGAAGCTGGTAGAATGAAGACAGGCACACCGCCAAGAGTGGACGGCAGAACGCTGAACTATGAAGCTATGCAAGAACAGGCAGGTGATGAAAACCCAAGTAAATTTTCGTATTCAGATGAAACTACCTCTCTGAAAAAGCAAAGAAGCTGTTTTATTACCTATACCAATGAAGATGTGCATGAAGTTTTACGCAGTGGTTTTGACCGTTCTCCGATGTTTAATGGAACAATCAAATCTATAGGACCTCGTTATTGCCCTTCGGTAGAGGATAAAATTAATCGTTTTGCAGAGAGAGAACGCCATCAAATCTTTGTAGAACCCGAAGGCTGGGATACGGTAGAAGTCTATGTAAATGGCTTCTCGACTTCGCTGCCAGAAGATGTGCAGTACAAGGCGTTGAAAAAAATTGTAGGTTTTGAGAATTGTAGAATGTTTCGCCCTGGCTATGCGATAGAGTATGATTTCTTTCCGCCTACCCAACTAAAAGCAAGTTTGGAAACAAAACAGATTGAAAACCTGTTTTTTGCAGGGCAAATCAATGGAACTACAGGCTACGAGGAAGCAGCTTGTCAAGGATTGATGGCAGGAATTAATGCCTACAACAAAGCATTTGGCAAAGAAGAGTTTATATTAAGTCGTTCTGAGGCTTATATTGGCGTGTTGATTGATGACTTGGTACATAAAGGAACGGAAGAACCTTACCGTATGTTTACTTCGCGTGCAGAGTATAGAATCTTACTCCGTCAGGATAATGCGGATATTCGCCTCACAGAAAAAGGATATAAAATAGGTTTGGCAGAGGAGTTTCGTCTGACAAAAGTGCAACAAAAACTTAAAGATACTGCAAGTATTATTGATTTTTTGAAAAATAAAAGTATTAGTCCTACTGACATCAATGAGAAACTAAAAGAAATAAATTCTGCTGAACTTTCCCAAAGTCAAAAAGCGGCACAGTTGCTCAAACGTCCTGAAATGGAACTAAGCGCGCTGATGAATATGACAGACGGATTAAAAGAAGAACTTAGCAAATATAGTGAAGACGCACTGATGCAAGCGGAAATTTTAGTAAAGTATGATGCTTATATAGAAAAAGAGGAGAAACTGGCAGATAAATTGGGCAATTTGGATAATATCAAATTGGGAGATTGGCTAAACTATAAGGAAATAAAACAACTTTCTAATGAAGCAAAAGACAAGTTACACAAAATAAAACCACAGACATTGGGGCAAGCGTCAAGGATAAGTGGAATTTCTCCTGCGGATATTTCTGTATTGATGGTGTATCTGAATAGGTAATATGGATTTTGAATGAGAATAAGAAATCTTGTCATATTTTTAAAATAGGGCAAGATTTATTATTTTTACATTTCAACCCGCCCAGTTTTCTCTATCCAGACTTCGGAACTGAATCGCTTCTGCTAAGTTCTCTATTTTGATGTCTGGATTGCCGTCGAGGTCAGCAATCGTACGCGCTACTTTTAAAATGCGGTCGTAAGCGCGTGCAGAAAGCCCTAACTTTTCCATTGCCGTTTTTAATAATACCTTGCTGGGCGCGCTTATTTCGCAAATTTCTTTGACCATTTGCGAAGGCATCATTGCATTAGAATAAATACCTTTGTGCGCTTTGAAGCGTTCTGTTTGTATTTCTCTTGCTCTGATGACGCGAATCCTAATTTCTTCACTGCTGACCGCGGGGCGATTGGAGGTCATTTGGTCAAAAGAAACGGGCGTAACCTCAATGTGTAAGTCTATCCTGTCCAAAAGAGGTCCCGAAATTTTGTTTAAATAACGCTGAACAGCACCAGGCGGACAAACACAGTCCTTTTCAGGGTGATTATAGTAGCCACAGGGACAGGGATTCATGCTGGCAATGAGCATAAAACTGGCTGGAAATTCTACGGAAACCTTTGCACGTGAGATAGTTACCTTGCGCTCTTCCAAAGGTTGTCGCATTACTTCTAAGACAGTTCGTTTAAATTCAGGTAACTCGTCTAAGAAAAGTACGCCATTGTGCGCCAAAGAAATTTCGCCAGGCTGGGGAATACCACCACCGCCGACCAAAGCCACATCACTAATGGTATGATGAGGCGAACGGAAAGGTCTTTGGGCGATTAAGCCTGATGATTTTCCTAATTTTCCTGCCACAGAATGGATTTTGGTCGTTTCTAATGCTTCGTGCAAGGTCAAAGGAGGCAAAATAGAAGGCAAACGCTTGGCAAGCATGGTTTTTCCTGCGCCTGGAGGACCTATCATAATAACGTTATGTCCACCTGCGGCGGCTATTTCCAGTGCGCGTTTGATATTTTCCTGTCCTTGGACATTAGAAAAATCTGCGGAGTATTCATTTTGAGTGGTAAAAAATATCTCTCTGGTGTCAATCTCCAAAGGAGCAATTTTGAGGTTTCCCTCCAAAAAATCTATGGATTCTTGCATATTGCTCACACCAATAACTTCCAAATTATTGACAATAGCCGCTTCACTTGCGTTTTCCTTGGGCAAAATAAACCCTTTAAATCCTTTTTTTCTTGCCTCAATAGCAATTGGAAGCACGCCTCTGATGGGGCGCAACTCGCCGTCCAAGGAAAGTTCGCCCATAATGAGATATTGTTCTATGCTATCAGTGATGAGTTGGTCTGATGCTTTGAGGATTCCCAGGGCAATGGGCAGGTCGTAGGCAGAGCCTTCCTTGCGAACATCAGCAGGGGCAAGGTTCACTAAGGTTTTTTGACGCGGCATTTTATAGCCATAATGCTTCAACGAAGATTCTATGCGTTGCTCACTTTCCTTTACTGCACTATCTGCCAAGCCCACCATGAATACCTTTGTACCTTGCATTACATTGACCTCAATGGTGATGATAGAAGCATCAACGCCGTAAGTAGAAGCACCAAAGGTTTTAGCAACCATATTTTGAATAGTTAATTTTGATGCTGCGAAATTAACGTATTATGAATAAATTTGTATCAGAAAATTAAAAGAAAGTTTTGTATAGTCGCCAAAAACATTCAAAAGAGGTGTTTTTTTGAATAAAATTCTATTTTTTGCTATTCCTCAATAGAAATCGGTAATAAAGTTCCTCGTAAAGCGGATTGGTATCGAGGCGCATGGCTTCTTTGTAAGCGTGCATCGCATCAAGGAACAATTCTTTATCTTCGAAAAACTTTGCTTCCACCAATTTTTCCATTGCGCTACGGCTTGGTATGAGCTTAGAAGCTATTTCATTTTTTGTTTTCTCATCTAATAATTTGATAGCGATGTCGAAACTATCTTTTTGTTTTGACCAAAATTCACCAGCTTTGTTGAGAGGAATGACGCGGCAGATGATGTCTTCTTTGCCTGCCAAATCCAAAAAACTCAAATCAATACTCAGCTCTGTACCATTCACCGTTTGTGAGAAAAGAGAAGTTTCATCACGCGATAATATTTCTACCTCGTAGTTTGTGATGGTATCTGCGCCTTTGGGCTGTTCTACTTTCCAGTCCAATTCTAATATATTTCCAAACAGTGTATGTCCTTCTTTGGTTTCTATGTATTCCAAAAGAAAACCGAACTTGTAGTCTTTTTCCGCTTTGGTAGTAGGTTTATTTGTATAGCTACGCTTGACAGCACCAGTTTTGTTCATGTGCTGAAATCGATTTTTGGCGGCAACCTGCTCTTCGCTACCTTTGGTAAGCTCACTGACGACAAATGCCACATAAGAAGTATTTAAGTCCTGTCGCGATGGTACTTTGGCGAGCAAATCTCTGACCGAATAGCTGCCTTCTTTCGTAACTTCCAGTACGCGATTGTCCGTCGTAGCCAAGCTCAAATACGTATTGGGTTCTACCTTCAAAATTTGGTCATTCCTGATTTTTAAGCCTACTTTTAGCTTTGAATCACCTATTTTGGCAAACCCCTTTACACCTGTTACTGTAAATACCACTTGTTGGGCAGACGCAGAAAGGCAGAAGCATAAAAACGTTACCAAAAAAAATATCACCTGTCGTTTCAAAAATATGTACATTTTCTGTTTGTAGTTAAATAATTCTTCTGGATAGGTAGAACAAAAAGTTTACCAATCTGAAATTAGGACAGGGGAAGCCTTTTTGCTTAGGAAAAGGCGATTTGCTTTCAAATCTCTACGTTTAATTTCCCGCAAAAACATTGAGCCAGACCTTACAAGTTTTGCCGTCGGGCGAGGTAATGAGATAGTAGTACATGGCGGCAATGCCTTCTCCTTTCCAGTCATTTTGATAGTTTTCACTCTGATAAACCAATTTTCCCCAGCGATTAAAGATTTCTAATTTAAAATTTTTGGTTGGTGTATTAAAAATTAGCGTTTCATTCTTTCCATCTCCGTTAGGTGTAATCACATTTGGGAAAAGCACTTTAGCTACTACTACATTTTGGAAAAATTGGCTGGTACATACGCCTGCTTGGGCAGTGAGCGCAACGCGATAGTTGCCTTCTTGGGCATACTTGAAAGGTGGCGGTGTTTGCCCTCTGAATGTTTGTCCATTGCCAAAATCCCATGTAAAATTGGCAGCTTCTGGACTGGTATTCACCAAGCGAATCGTGGGGAATGGGTCGCAAAAGTCATCAAAATTGACTGTAAAATTAACTGCCGTAGGGTTTACGACGCGAAGTTCGGTAGATAAATTTCGCGTACAACCATCTCTTTTATTGATAGTTACAGTATAGCGTGTGGTAGTATTTGGGCGAGCAATAGGGTTTGGAATATTTGGATTGCTCAGTCCTGTAGTAGGAGTCCACTGATAAGTAGTACCTCCCGTAGCGTTCAGTTGGAGGCTTTCTCCACTACAAACTATGCTATCTCTGGAAATCGAGAAAGGCGTATCTGGCACAACGGTAACATTCACATTTTGAGTAAATTGATTAGAACAATTCCCTGAAATAGCCGTTAGCAAAATACGATAGCTACCACTTTGAGCATATTTGAAGGGCGGCGGTTGTCGACCATTAAATGTTTGTCCATTTCCCAAATCCCACACAAAATCACCCGTTTCTGTAACACTATTCACTAACCTAACAGTGGGCGAGGCGGCACAAATATCATCAAGATTGACTGTAAAATTTGCCACAGGATTTGGCACAGTTATCAGCACTGCGGTATCAATATTACAGCCTTCTTTGACCCTGATACTGACTGTGTAACGTGTCGTTTGCGTGGGCTGTGCCACAGGGTTAGCTATGTTGGGGTCGCTTAGTCCAGTGGCGGGACTCCATCTGTAAGTTGTTCCACCTGTGGCGTTTAATTGTAAATTTTCTCCTCGACAAATAGAAGTATTTCTTGTGATGGTAATGGGATTACTGGCAGGTGTAACGTTTACCATGATGTCTTGTGAGAATACTCTGAAGCAATTACCCACGCGCGAAGTCAGTGAAATACGGTAATTACCTGTTTGTGCGTATCTGAATGGGGGAGGAGTTTGTCCAATAAATGCTCTTCCATCACCCAAATCCCATACAAAATTACTTGAACCTACACTGTTATTGGTAATCCTGACCGTCGGGGAGGGCGCGCACACATCTTCTACACTTGCTACAAAACGAATGACAGGGTTGATAATGGTAATTAAAGTTGAGGTATCGCGACTGCAACCTTCTCTGTTTGTAACTGTTACGGTATAGCGTGTGGTTTGTGTAGGCTGGGCAACTGGATTTGAAATGCTTGGGTTACTTAGCCCTGTGGTAGGACTCCATCTATAACTTACACCACCAGAAGCATTTAACTGCACACTTTCGCCTGTGCAAATCACACTATCTTTAGAAATAGTAGGGTTTGGGTTCGGAATAACTGTAATGGTATCGTAGGCAAAATCAGTAGTACAAGTAATTTTGTTGCTGACTCTCAAACGAACCGCATAACGTCCTGTTTGTGTGAAAGTATAAGTTGGCTCGGCAGTCTGCGTGGTGAGCAAATTAGCAATATTCCACTCTATTTCTTGGGCATTGGTACTTCTGTTTTGGAAACGAACACGCAAAGGCGCGCAACCAGTGCGTTTTTCTATGCTTGTGGCGGCATCTAAGGGCGTAAACAGTGCGCGAACGTTGCCAATGTCTATTTTGAAAGCGGCATTATTGCAACCTCCCGTATCTACAAAGTTGGGGGCGGCTCTATTCACATTAGACCAAGCACCTGGCGTAGAAAAAAAGCGGTTGGTACGGCAGACGCAAGCAGCATGATAAATAATTCCTTTTTTATCAAAACGGCACGTTCCACCGTCCACGTGGTCGCCATCACCACCGTTTCCACCAAAAAATGTTCCATAAAGCAAGGAACGTGCCTCTCTTTCCAGCAAGGTAATATGAAAATCCAATCCATCAGTGGTTGCTTTGATAGCATCTGCCGTTACGGGCAAGCCTACTGAGGTGCTATTAGCGGGGTAGTTAGTTGCCAGATTTCCTCCCCAGCCTGCTACATAAATATTTCCGCACTCGTTTACCAAAAAAGCAGTCAGCGACAAATCTGGTCTGCCGCGTCTTGCGCCTATGACTGTCGACCAAAGCGAAGTGGTCAAAGCAGGATTTAGTTTTTGAATAAACTGCCCACTGTTAGGATTGCTATAAACTCCCTGACTTACAGGATATTGCCCTTCGGTATTTCCCAACACATACACATTATTGGCTGTATCCAAATCCACAAAAAAAGTTTGGTCGTAACGCGAAGTGCCTAAAAAAGAAGCATTTAAGAATCGTCCATCATTCGTAAAACGTGCCACATATCCATCAGTAGAGCCTTGATACGAGTTTCGTAGCGCGTCTGTACTTACGCGTAGGTTGGTACTGGTGGTGCTACCACAAACATAAATTTCATTTCTTTTGTTGAGTTTGACAGAATAACCCACATCAAAGGAGTTTCCGCCCCAATAGGTACTCCATTGCAAAGCAGTAAGTTGGGGATTTAGTTTGACAAAAACGGCATCTTGGACACCTGATAAAGCGGTCTGTGTACCATTAAAAGTAGGAAAGTTTGAAGAACGCGTCGTCGAGGCGATATAAACATTGTTGAGTCTATCGACATTTACTTCTCCGCGAAGCTCATCTCCATAATTATGCACAAAGGAAGTTCCAAAAATATTGATACCGTCATTATCACTTCCGCCAAGATAGGTCGAAGCCAGCAGCGCGCTTCCATTTTCATTCAGCGTGCTTACAAAAATATCGCTACCATTGCTGTAAGGAATCCCACTAATTGCTTCCAATCCATTTGAGCCATTTCCGCCATTATAGATTCTGTCAAAAGCCCCAAAAGTAGTGGGAAAATTTAGGGAGCTTGTCGTCCCCAGCACGACTAAGTTATTTTGATTATTGACGATAATGCTGTGTGGTATTTCTGCGAAAAGTCCACCCAAGTGAGTGGTATAAAGCTGTCGTGTGCCTGTGGGGTTGTATTTGGAAATACCCACATCTACTGCGCCCGCAAAATTAAACTGAAAAGCACCAACGGTAGTGGGGAAGCCTGCACCAAAAACAGTCCCTGCGGTATAGAGATTCCCCAGCGTATCATAAGTCGCCGTATTGCCCCAGTTGTCTGCCGCAGAGCCAGAAAAAGTAGAGAAAACCAACTGAGGGTCTATGATTAAAGGTAAATTTTTGTCATAATTTTTGATTTCAAAACTCACAATTTCATTTTCTAAAACAAACTGAGAAGGAATTTCTATCTTTTCGCCGTTCACGACTTGATAGCAATAGGGCTTCTTTTCGCCAAAAGTATGCACCGAAGTTGTTATTTCTAAATCTCCATATTCATTGATGCGAATACTGTCTGCGCCCTCGTATTTGAGTTGGATTTGTTTGGGATTGCCACCCAATCCGACTACAAACTCATACTTCAAACGTTCTCTTTCCTCAAAAAATCGTAGGTCAATCGCTTGATAAACAGAAGAATAGTTTATTTCACCAAATGCACGAACATCACTTGCCCATCTGGAAGCATCTTCTCCCAAAAAATAATTTCTTTTGGTATCTGTGTCGCCCTGTCCATGCACCAAAGGTTTCATATTGGCATTTAAGAACGAGATAGCCACACCATGCGCGTTGATGTCATACTTTTTTTCATTACCAACGCGAGCGCGGTTGCTGGTGTCATCACTTCCTGTTTTTTTTCGTGGGTGTCTTAGCTCGCGAATTGCTTCTGCATCATAAAAACCATAATGCAAGCCATTGTTTTTGAGAAACAAAAAGCCCGCAGGCACATCAGCACGAAATAATATTTCTTTATTCCATTGGTTTTTATTTTCCACAAATTGGAAAAGAGGCGCAGGTGCTGTCTTGGGGCTTTTGACCACCAACTTGTCTTGGGCAAATAAATCAAAGGAAATAACGAGCAACAAAATCAAAAAAATTCGCATGGCTTTGGAAGTTTGGTATTTGTTTTAAGCAAAGATACGAAATTTTTTGGGCGGAAGGTTGCAAAATAGGTTTTAAAACTTTTTAGAAAATAAAATTCCCCTCACCAAAGCAAGGGGAATAAAAAATAGTAATAATCAATAATTTGCTTTTTTGAGGCAGATTTGACTTTATATAACTGAAAGAATAAAAATCAAAAAAACTAACTCCCGCAAGCCTCGCAGCCATCAGGGTCGTCCAAAGAGCAAGACATATCACTCATTTTTTGCTCGTATTCAGACAAATCTTCTTCAATCTCTATTTTGGCTTCTTGGCGCACTTGCGTTTCCTGCCTTACTTGATAGTTAGTGGTATTGAGGCTGATGTTTTTCTTTTCGTAAAAAGTTACATTGGTTGCCACAGCTACATTTTCAATTTCATGAAGGCGATTTTCCATCTGCGTTTGCACACCCGCCGCAAGTTCCGTTTTGTCAATCGTGAACTTAATCGCATCAGTAGCGGCTTTGGTGCGGAGATAGTACATACCCGTTTTTAAGCCTTTTTTCCAAGCGTAGAAGTGCATCGAAGTCAGTTTGCCAAAGTTAGGGTCTTGCAAGTGAATATTTAAACTTTGGCTTTGGCAGATGTACGGTGCGCGTTCTGCCGCCATATCAATAATTGTTTTTTGGCTAATTTCCCATACCGTTTTATACAAATCCTTGATTCTCTGTGGTATATTTGGAATATTTTGGACAGAGCCATTTGCCTGAATCACTAAGTTTTTCATAGTTTCGTTCCACAATCCGAGCTTAATCAAGTCTTTGAGTAGGTGTTTGTTTACCACCACAAACTCTCCTGAAAGCACGCGACGCGTATAAATATTGGAAGTGTAAGGCTCAAAGCACTCATTGTTCCCCAAAATTTGCGAAGTAGAAGCAGTCGGCATTGGGGCAACCAATAGCGAATTTCTGACTCCATATTGCACAACTTCTTTACGCAGACTTTCCCAGTCCCAACGCCCCGATTGTGGCTTTATGCCCCACATATCAAACTGAAAAATGCCTTGTGAAATCGGCGAACCAGGGAAGGATTCATAAGCCCCATCTACTTTTGCCAAGTCTTTGGAGGCGGTCATTGCCGCAAAGTAAATGGTTTCAAAAATATCTGTGTTTAACCCTTTGGCTTCCTCAGACTCGAAGGGCATACGCAACATAATGAACACATCTGCAAGCCCTTGCACGCCCAATCCGATAGGGCGGTGGCGCATATTGGAGTTTCTTGCTTCCTCGACAGGATAGTAATTGATGTCAATAACTTTATTCAGATTTTTGGTAGCTACGTAGGTAACTTCAAACAACTTTTGGTGGTCAAACTTGCCCTCGCTGATATATCGAGGCAGGGCTATCGAAGCCAAATTACAGACTGCGACCTCGTCAGGGGCAGTATATTCTATGATTTCTGTGCAAAGATTGCTCGATTTGATAGTGCCTAAATTCTTTTGGTTGGACTTGCGGTTTGCATGGTCTTTATAGAGCATATAAGGTGTGCCTGTTTCGGTTTGTGATTCTAAAATCTCGAACCAAAGCTCTTGCGCTTTCACTACTTTTCTTGCTCTGCCTTCGCGCTCATATTTTTCATAGAGTTTTTCAAATTCTTCGCCATAGCAATCCGCTAATCCTGGTGCTTCGTTAGGGCAAAACAAAGACCATTCATCGTCAGATTCTACACGTTTCATAAACAAATCGGGTATCCACAATGCGTAAAACAAATCGCGTGCGCGCATTTCCTCTTTACCATGATTCTTTTTTAGTTGCAAAAATTCGAAAACGTCTGCGTGCCAAGGCTCTAAATAAACAGCAAAAGCACCTTTGCGCTTGCCCCCGCCTTGGTCTATGTAGCGGGCAGTATCATTGAAAACGCGCAACATAGGCACAATTCCGTTCGAAGTCCCGTTTGTACCTTTGATGTAAGAACCTGTCGCCCTGACGTTATGCACCGCCAAGCCAATACCGCCAGCAGATTGTGAAATCTTGGCGCACTGTTTCAGCGTATCATAAATACCTTCCACGCTGTCATCTTTCATGGTGAGCAAAAAACAAGAAGAAAGCTGTGGTTTGGGTGTTCCTGCATTAAAAAGTGTAGGTGTGGCGTGCGTAAACCACTTTTCGGACATCAAATTATACGTTTCGACGGCGGCTTCTACGTCCTCTCCATGAATCCCCACCGCGACGCGCATGAGCATATGTTGTGGACGTTCTGCCACTTTTCCATGCAATTTGAGTAGATAAGAACGTTCTAAGGTTTTGAAACCAAAGTAGTCATAATTAAAATCGCGGTCATAAATAATCGCCGAATCAAGCAAAGAGGCATTTTTGCGGACTACTTCATAGACCTCTTTGGAAAGCAAAGACGCATTTTCCCCCGTTTTGGGGTCATTATACATATACAATCTTTTCATGGTATTGGAAAACGACTTGCTGGTTTCTTTTTGCAAGTTCGAAATCGCAATACGCGCCGCCAATACAGCATAATCAGGGTGCTTGGTCGTCATAGAAGCTGAAACTTCTGCCGCCAAATTGTCAAGCTCTACGGTTGTAATTTTTTCGTACATACCCGTAATTACCTTCTGGCAAATCTGAAAAACGTCAATAAAATTCATGTCCAAGCCGTAGCAAAGACGTTCTATCCGAGCCATGATTTTTTCAGGTCTGCTCGTTTCTAATCTTCCATCTCTTTTTGTTACTAACATATTTTAAAAATGATAAGTGGTAATAACCAAACTAATGTGATAAATATTGAGTGATGAGTTTATGCGTCGAATCGAAAAATGAAAATAATAGATGCTAAACCTAAGTGGTTAGATTTATAACAGCTTGCTAATCAAATTTTTGACTGGGAAATTATTAATTACAAATGCAATTTACATAGAATTATTTAACAAACCAATAGGGAAAAATACGTGATTTTCTAAGTAGGTGATTTACAATCTTTTAATTTTTATTGAAGTTTATTTGGATATTCTCTCCACAAGTTTTATCAAAATTAAGACTTTTTTTCTGGTTTTTATCTTTTTTCGTAAATTGCAATTTGTCAAATCAATCTCTTATGCTGAAAATGAAATTACAAATTACCTTAGTTTTTGCGTGTATCGTGTTTACAATCACTGCTTTTCATGTCAAAAAAACATCAAAAATAGAAAGTAAGGAAAAACTCTCTGACTATGGCTTTTTTGAGGGGAAGCTGGCAGATTTGAGTCCGAATGATGGTGTTATGCCCTACCAACTCAATACGCCGCTTTTCTCTGATTATGCTGAGAAATTGCGTTTTGTGGCTTTGCCCAAAGGAACGATTGCTACTTTTCAGCCTACGGAAGCATTTGATTTTCCAGTAGGTACAGTTTTAATCAAAAATTTTTATTTTTTTAATGATGCCAAAGACCCAAGCAAGGGCAGGAGAATCTTAGAAACGCGATTACTCATTCACCAAGAAAGCGGCTGGGAGGCATTGCCTTATCGCTGGAATGATGAGCAGACAGAGGCGTATTTGGACGTGGCGGGTGAGCGCAAAGAAGTGGTTTGGAAAGATGAAAAAGGCAAAAAACAGGTGTTGGATTACGCGATTCCTAACGTAAACCAATGCAAAGGCTGCCACCTAAAAAGTGAGAAAATGACTCCTATTGGGTTGGTAGCAAGACAGTTAAATGGAGATTTCCAGTATGCAGACGGCAAAGAGAATCAGCTCGTGAGGTGGGAAAAGGCAGGAATACTCGCCCACCTTCCCCAGCTTGATAAAATAGAAAAACTACCTGAGTGGTCGGTGGACATTGGTGCTGGAAATTTGGACAAGAGAGCAAGGGCTTGGCTGGACATAAACTGCGCTTTTTGCCACAATCCCAAAGGTGTAGCAAGTACATCGGGCTTGTTTTTGGAGTATAACCAACAAAACCCAACGGCATTGGGCATTTTCAAAACGCCCGTAGCGGCAGGCAAAGGTTCAGGGAATCGCAAATTTGACATTGT
This sequence comes from Cytophagales bacterium, assembly GCA_013298985.1. Taxonomy (GTDB): domain Bacteria; phylum Bacteroidota; class Bacteroidia; order Cytophagales; family Thermoflexibacteraceae; genus Thermoflexibacter. The sequence goes on along the minus strand of JAAFJS010000021.1, from coordinate 26,568 downwards.
TCCTTCCAAGCCCGAACATTCCATTTTGGTATATCGGATAGAGTCGACAGACCCTGCTGAAATGATGCCCGAACTTGGTAGGCAAATTATTCACAAAGAAGGAGTTGCCCTCATCAAAGCATGGATTAAAGATTTAAAAAACTAAATTTCTTACTTGGGTAATGTCCCAAAAACCCAATCCCAAAGTGGAGAGGAAACCCCAAAAGCAACGTCATCATTTTTGTAGTGATGGATTCCGTGGTTTATCCATAAAATTTTAAAGAAATTTTTGGGTGGCTGAAACGCATGAACCATGTAATGTACACCCAAATAACTTGCGTAACCTATCGCAAACCCTGCCGTAAATCCATAGGCTAAGTTCCCCATTATCAAGTAGTAAAGCCCAAAAAATAATGAAATAATCAATGCACTCAAAATCGGAGGCATCGCCAGCCTGTCCTTGTCTTTGGGGTATTCGTGATGAACTCCATGAAATTTGTACTGAAAATCTGCTTTCTCTGGTGTATCTGGAAACAAATGGAATACATAGCGATGCACCAAATATTCAATCAGCGTAAAAGCAAACATTCCTACTACAAATGAACCTGCTAAAAGTAAGAATGACAGACTTTTATAAACTGCTACATAGTAAAGCAAAAAAGAAGCAAAAATAAAAAACACGCTTATGGGAACTAAGATGTGCGTACGCGTAAGTCGCTCTAAATATGGATTTTGGAACAACTGTCTCTTTCCTGTATGCTTGGGAGTGAATGGCTTATACCTATTCTCATCAGGGGCTGAAAAAGTGCTTGTTCTTTTCATGTTGCATAAATTATTTTGACATGGAAAAAATTGACGAATTTAAGCGTTTGGGCAAAATGAGTGCTTGTTTAAACTTTTCTGGTACTTTATTCTGATTTTATTCTGTCTTCAATTTTTATTTTTACTGCCCGTAAAATGCTCACAATCTGAAAAATATCGTCTTGTGTAGCTGTATAAGCATCACTTACCGCATATTCATGTCCTTGGAGTATGACGAAAAACCAAAACCTTCCCATGACGTAGCAACCGTAAAGTGGTGTATCATTTTCATTTTGTGCCTGTGCTACTAACATTTCAGTAACTAATTGAGCAATAGGGTCATTATTTCCTTTTTGCTCCTGCTTATACTCATGAATGAAGAAAAAAGGCTTTTTGGGTGCGGCTTCTCCCTTTGCGATTACCAAATCAACGATTCCGTTCATTTTTATGCCTTTTACTTCCGCAGAAATAGGGCGTTGTGTGAAAATTTTATAATATGGACTTCTTAGATTCACCACTTTAAGAAAAGGGCTAATAAACATAAATTTCAACTCATCTTCGTTCCAATATTCTGCATTGATTTGTAACTCTGATTTTAAATCTTCTATCTGCATTTTTTCTAAATCAGAAATGGCGTAGTTAGACTTTAACCACTCTGATAGGGGTGCAAAGTTTATATCATAGATGCGTTTGAGTCCAAAAGTATCTATGACTTCATCTATTTTCCATTTTTCAAAAGTTTTCATTGCATTTCTCTAATTTTATTTTTCTAATTTTATTCTTTCTTCTATTTTTATTTTTGCTGCTCGTAAAATGCTCACAATCTGAAAAATATCATCGTCAGAAGCATTGTAAGCATTACTTATGGAATACTCATTGCCCTGCAAAACAATAAAAAACCAAAATCTACCCATGACGTAGCAGCCGTAAAGCGGGGTATCATTTTCATTTTGTACTTGCGCTGCCAGCATTTCTGCCAATAGCTGTGCTGTAGGGTCATTAGCACTTTTCTTTTCCTGCTTATACTCGTGAATAAAGAAATAAGGCTTTTGAGGCTCTGCTTCGCCTTTGGCAATCACAAAATCTACAATACCATTCAACTTCGTGTTTTTAACCTCCGCAGAAATAGGGCGTTGTGTAAAGATTTTATAATAGCTACTTTTAAGATTTACAATTTTAAGAAAAGGACTGATGAACATAAACTTTAATTCATCTTCATTCCAATATTCCGCATTATCTTGTAAGTCTTTTTGAATTTCCTCTAATACTGTTGTATCTTCCTTTGTAATCACTGATTTTGCTTTTAGCCAATCAGCCAAAGGAGGAAAGTTTGGATTACGATTGCGCCTTAACCCAAAAGTATTGATTAGTTCATCTATTTTCCACTTTTCAAAAGTTTTCATTTTATTTTTCTCTTTCATTTTTGCCTATTTCTTTATGCAAAGATACAAAAAATCTCTTGAAAATACTAAAAATTGTTACCTTTAAGGATTGATTTTACTTACCTCTACTTGTGAAAAAAATATTTCCCAAAAAAACTGAATCTCCATCAAAAAAGCGATTAGCTTGGCTTGGGAAAAATATTATTTTAATCCAGATAGACGATATTTTGGTGGTGGGAGTCGCAATGAAATTGTGAGGGTGTGAAATAAGATTTTGTAGTCAAAATTGCTTTATAAATTGCTTTTTTATATTTTTGATTAAAATATATCGCTATGCTTACATTAGATATTCCACAAGAAAAAGGTAATATTATTACTCAATTCAAAGAACTTGGATTTGATAGTGAGGTAGATTTGGTTTTATATGCCTTTCATCTGCTTGAGAAAGAGTTACAGAAACGTAGAGAATTATCTCTATCAGCACAATTGTATGCGGAAATCTATGAAGAAGATGAAGAATTAAAACTTTTAACGGAAAGTGCCTTAAATGACATGGTGGAATGAAAATCAAACGTGGAATGGTCTTAGACCTGAATCTTGACCCAAGCAAAGGCTCTGAAACGGGTAAAATTCGTCCTTGTATTGTGGTAACAAATGATATTTATAATGAAAAACTATCAGTAATCCAAGTTGTCCCCGTTACAGAATGGTCTGAGAAAAAAGCACTTATCAAAACCAATGTAACACTACACCCCTCTGAACTCAACGGACTTACCAAACCCTCTGTAGCTGATTGCCTACAAACACGCCCTGTAGATTACAAAGAAAGATTGGTAGCAATCAGAGGTGTCATAGAAAAAAATTACCTCTTACAAATAGACGAAGCATTGAAAATGGTATTTGAACTTGACTAAAACCTGAATCTCCATGAAAAAAGCGATTGGCTTGGTAATTCTGCTGTTTGTTTGTTACACTAAATTTACTTATTTCATGATATGAGTTTCCTATTAAAGCTATATTTTGTGGAAGATAATTTGTAATTTGCTGTTGAAATTACTGAATGATGAAAAAACTGCTAATCATTATATTTTGTGCTTATGCAAACATAGTTGTTGCTCAAAATCCTTTTAATCGGTTGAAAATAGAGCATTGGGATACCAAAAAAGGGTTGCCCAATGATTTGGTTCTGTCTATATTTCAATCAAAAGACGGGTTTTTGTGGATGAATAGCTATACAGGGCTTACCCGATTTGACGGCGTGAGCTTTACTACTTTCAACTCTCGGAATCTGCCATTACTAAAATCTGACAATGTGTTTGAGATAAGCGAAACAGACAATGGTACGCTTTGGATTGGTACGCAAAGTAGTGGCTTATTGGCATACAAGCAGGGCAAATTTGAGCAATACCTTCCTAATTATAATAATTTATATCAGGTAATACTACAAGCCAATCATCAGTTACTCATTTTTGCTCAAAAACCTATGCTATTTGATTCAAAATCAAAGAAAGTTCAGGAGTTAGACTCGCTCATTTTCAATAAATTAGTGCAAGAAAAAAAAGTAACTATCCCCAATCAAACTGATAAATTTGGTAATATCTGGCGATTATCACGCAGAGGAGTAGGAAAGTCCAAAGATGGGAAAATACATTTCTTGACTGCTCAGGAGGGAATTACGAATGATGTATTTTATGGCAAATTATATGTAGATAGTCAAAGCCGGGTTTGGCTATCTTCTAACAAGGGCTTATGGCTATGGAATGGAGAGAAAATGATTCAAATTCCTGAACTGAAAGATAAGGTTTTTAGCCTAAATTCTGATTTCCCAAAACAAATTTTAGAAGATAGTAGAGGAGGGATTTGGGTGGCTTATCCTGGAGGAGTAGCATATTTACCCAGTAATTCATCACAATTCTTTTTTGCCCCCAATGACTATTTCAAGTTTACTAATTTTAGCTCAATGTTAGAAGACAAAGAAGGAAATATATGGCTGAGTAGCGATAAAGGTATTTTCAAATTGAGTTACAGTAAATTCACCAATTTTCTGCAAACTGATGGAAGTTTTTTGAATGGGCGCACCTCAGCAGTTTGTGAGGTTGAACCGAATAAATACTTGACCTATAATGCCAATACATTATTATGGATTGAAAATGGGCAAGTAAGTCCTTATCAATATAAAAATCAAGATGCCGCCAAAGCCAAAGAAGAAGTATTTCATATTTTCAAAGATTCACAGGCTAATATTTGGATTTGCTCTATTAGTAAGATTATTAAAATCAATAAAGAGGGCGAAAAAACATATCAAAGCAATGCAATTGTCAGATTTGCTTTTGAAGATAATCAGAAAAAAATGTGGTTTGCAATTCCCAGAAAAGGGATTGCTTTTTTGAATGACAAAGATGAATTAGAAATGCTCAATTTACCACAAGTAAATTTGGAAGGGTGTAGTATTTCTACCATTCGCAAATTGGTTGATGGAACATGGCTGGTAGCTTCCTATAATCAGGGCATTGTATTGATTGATTCTCAGGGAAAACCCACTTATTTTAATGAAAAAAACGGGTTGAATACCATTGGTGTATTTAATACTTATGAAGAGAAAAATGGTACAATTTGGCTCGTTTCTAATTCAGGGATTTCTCGGTATCAAAACAAAAAGTTTGCCCATATCACCTACAAAGATGGTTTGCCTGATAATGGAATTTTTGATTTTTTACCTGATAAACAAGGCTTTATCTGGTTTCCGAGTAATCGAGGTTTGATTAGAGCTAAAAAACAAGAGTTAGACGATTATTTGGATAAGAAAATAGAGAAAATCAACTGGCAAGTTTATGATGATGGAGACGGAATGTTGAATCGCCAATGTGTAGGGGCAAGACATTCAGCAATTACCACAGATGGAAAGATATTAGTGCCTACTTTTGGCGGCTTGGTGGAAATAGACCCTAATAAATTGATTAAAAATCCCACTCCGCCTTCTGTGGTGATTCATCAGTTTTTATGGGAAGACAAAGCGCAAGATTTGACCCAATCATTGCGCCTTGACCCTGGAAATCGTCGTTTTATTTTTGAATACAGTGGACTGAGCTTGGTTGCCCCCGAAAAGGTACAATTTAAGTTTCGCTTGATGGGCTACGACCAAGATTGGATAAGTGCATTAGGCGAGCGAAGGGCTTTTTATACCAATCTCCCTTCGGGTACATACACTTTTCAGGTAATTGCCTGCAATAATGATGGCGTTTGGAATGAAAAGGGTGCAAGTTTGACTTTTACCATTCAGCCTTTCTTTTATGAAACTTGGTGGTTTCGTTCATTACTCATTTTATTTCTGATTGGTCTGATGGTGAGTATTGTACGCTGGCGCACCTACTCCATTCGGCAAAAAAATGAATTATTGGAAAGCCAAGTTGCCAGTCGCACCCTCGAACTCAAAGAAGCAAATGAAGAACTACACTCTACCAATGACGAACTTCATAAGAAAAACGAAGACATTACTGCCTCTATCACCTACGCCAAGCGAATTCAAACTGCGATACTTCCACGCATAGAGGATATTCAGAAATCTTTGCTTGAGTCTTTTATCTTGTTCAAACCCAGAGATATAGTGAGTGGTGATTTTTACTTTTTTGTAAAAAAAGAAGACAAAACCATTCTCGCCTGCGCTGACTGCACAGGGCATGGTGTCCCTGGGGCATTTATGAGCATGATAGGCAATGAAATATTGACCAATATCGTTGAAATACAAGGCATTACAAGCCCTGATTTGATTCTGAATGAGCTACACAAAAGTATTCGCACTGCCCTCAAACAAGGTGAATCTGAAAATCGGGACGGCATGGATATAGCTATTGTATTGATAGACAAGGAGAAGGGAGTTTTAGAATACGCAGGGGCAATGAACCCGCTTTACTATGTTCAAAACGGTGAATTACACGAAATCAAAGCAGACAAATTTCCTATTGGCGGAATGCAAAAGGAGCAGGAACGCACCTTCACCAAACATGAAATTCCGTTAGGAATCTGGAATGATAAATCTGAAATCTGGAATGAAATACAAAATGCAGAAAATCAACCCCAAACAATCGCGACGGCGAACCGTAACAATCAACAACAATCAACTATTATTTATCTGTGTTCCGACGGATTCCAAGACCAGTTTGGGGGAGCGCAGGGCAAGAAGTTCATGGTCAAGCGGTTCAGAGAATTGCTCTTTTCTATTCACCACTTGCCTATGGACGAGCAAAAGCAAATCCTTGATGACACCATAGAACAGTGGATGGCAGAAGGCAAGGAACGGCAGATAGACGATATTTTGGTGGTGGGGGTCGCAATGAAATTGTGAGGATATAAATATGATTTTGTAGTCAAAATTGTTTTATAATTGTAGATTTATTAGATTTGATTAAATTTTTTCATCAAATAAATACAATTATGCAAGATTTAGAAATAAGAAAATTTCGCCTTATTAAGCAAATCGCTGATGCTCAAAATGAATATTTGATTAAATATTTAGAGGTACTCCTACAAGACTGGAATCATACAAAGATTGATTTTGATTTGCTCGCCCAACTTTCTCAACCAGTACAGAAAGATATTTCTATAGAAAATCTGATACAAAAACAAAACTATTCAGGTATTGACAGGCAGTATTTTGACTCTCTGGTAGAAGAAATACATATTGAGGAAACATTAGAAGAATTAATTATAATTGACTGATTATGATTTACTTATTAGATACTAATATTTTGCTTTTGTATTTGAGAGATAAAAATCGTTCTGCTTACCTCGACCAGATTTATCAACCCTTACAGCGTCCAAACATTCCTCTTATTTCTGTGGTGAGTGTTGGGGAAATCAAATCTTTGGCTTTGCAAAATAATTGGGGCGATGAAAAGCAACAAAAACTATCACAATTTTTAAAGCAATTTATTATTGCAGATATTAAAGTGGAAACCATCATTAATCAATATGCTGTGATAGACGCATTTAGTCAGGGGAAATTAAAACCTCATCCCCTAAATGATAGTGCAAGGAATATGTCAAAAAATGACTTATGGATTGCAGCAACAGCCTCAGTATTAAATGCTACCCTGCTTACCACTGATAAGGATTTTCATCACTTACACGAAAATTTCTTAAAATTAGCTTACATAGATATTACTCAAATGAACCTTTAGCCTCTCTATTTGTCAAAAAAATTAGTTTTAAAATTTGAGTCTTATGAAAAAAACTTCACCTCATTTATACAAAGCAATCCAAATAGACAATATTTTGGTAGTAGAGCGCGTATGAAAAACAAAGATTGGATAGTAGCCTACGCCTCTGCGATAGGGAATTTGCATATCAAAGAAAACTTGCCTTGCCAAGATGCCTGTGCCATCAAAAACTTAGGGGCTGGCTGGGGCGTGGCAGTCGTTGCGGACGGGGCTGGCTCTTGCGAATATGCTGATAAAGGCGCGGCACACGCGGTTAATTTGGCGATTCAGCATTTTGCCAATCTGGTGTATAGAAATAAGTGGATAGAGAAAAACTCCTTACCTACCGAAGAAGAGTGGGCGAGGTTGTCCTTAGAAAATTTTAAACTTATCAAAGACGATTTATTTATTTTTTCTGAACAAAAAGAAATTGTCTTTGAAAGTTTGTCTTGTACGCTTATTGTATTGGTTTACAGTACGATAGGAGTTTTGCTCGCACACGTAGGCGATGGGCGCGCGGGCTACATGGACGCAGGCGAAGAATGGAAACCCCTGCTGACTCCCTTCAAAGGCGAGGAAGCAAACCAAACCATTTTCATCACGTCTGATTTTGAGAAAAGCATTGGCAGTAAGGTAGTTACAGGGCAAATTGCTGCTTTTTGCCTGCTCTCTGATGGCTGCGAAAAATCTGCTTTTGAGTGCAATCTCTACGACAGAGAACGAAATCTTTACTACGACCCTAATCGCCCTTTTCCCAAATTTTTTAATCCTAATATATTGGCATTAAAGCAATTATACCAGCAAAACAAAAGCCAAGACGAGATAAACACACTTTGGCAAGGATTTTTGGAAGGTGGCAATACTCACCTCAAAAACGAGCCAGATGACAAAACGCTGATTTTGGGCGTAAAACTATGATGTACTATTTTTCTCATTTTTGCACTTCCCCAAACCCGCCACCGCCTGGTGTTTCCATCACTATCCTATCACCCACTTCCATTTCTCGCTTGTCCAAGCCATTAAGTTGTTCAATATCACCATTTTTGCGAATGATAAACTGCTTGCCTACTTTTCCATTTTTTCCACCTTCCAGTCCATACGGGGACACTTTTCGGTGTTGGGTAAGCACACTCAGTGAAACTTTTTCCAAAAAAGTCAATTCACGAACAATGCCGTTGCCACCTTTCCATTTGCCTTCTCCACCCGAATTTTCCCGAATCTCAAAGCGTTCCACACGCACAGGATAGCGCAATTCCATCACTTCCACGTCTGTAATTCTGGTGTTGGTCATGTGCTGGTGAACAGCATCACAGCCATTAAAACCTTCGCCTGCGCCTGTACCTCCACAAATCGTTTCGTAGTAGCCAAAATGCTCATTTCCAAAGAGTAAGTTGTTCATTGTCCCCTGACTGCACGCCGCCAAGCCCAACGCCCTGAGCAAAGTATCAACCAAACGTTGGCTCGTTTCCGTATTCCCGCCTACCACCGCAGGGCATCGGAAAATGTCTTCAACAAACACAGGGTTCAACATCGTATTTTCAGGAATTTTTAATTTGACTTTTTTCATTATGCCCTCGTTAAGAGGAATGTTCGTTTCCAGCAAAAGGCGCAATACGTAAATCACTGCACTATTCACAATCGCTGGTGTTGCGTTCAGATTTCCTTTGTGGGTCTTAGATGTTCCTCTAAAATCTATCGTTACAACATATTCATTTTCTTCATCTTGTGTAATTTCAAAACGCACATTGAGCTTTGTGCCATCATCTAATCTTTCGGAAGCGTTCAAAAAAAGATTCATTGAAACAAAACCACCCATCAAGGCAAAAAAAGGCATCTTCATCACTGAAAATGTTTCTAAACTTTTTTGCAAACTGTAAAACGCATGGTCTTTGAGTGCTTGCATATAAAATTGTACTTTTTCTATATTATAGTTTTGACAAAGCATTTGTAAAGCATCTATTCCTGTCTTTATGGAAGCAAAAGCCCCATTCAAATCTGCCAAGTTCTCTTGGACTGCTCGCGTAGGGAAGGGAGCAGAAAGTAAGATTTTTTCTATCTTATCCCATTGTAATTCAAAGTTTTGCATCAAATAAGTAGGTGAAATTACCACGCCTTCCTCTGCCAAGCAGGTAGCATCGGGTGGCATGGAGCCAGGTCGTTTTCCGCCTATTTCTGCATGGTGCGCTCTATTAGCTACATAGCCAACTAATTGATTTTTAAAGAATACAGGCGCAACCAAAGTAATATCGGGTAGGTGCGAGCCACCAAAGCTGGGGTGATTGGTGATAATCACATCACCCTCTCTCATCTGAATTGCACTTTTCAAAGTTCGCACACAAATCCCTAAACTCCCCAAATGCACAGGAATATGTGGTGCATTGACAATTAGCTCACCTTTTGCGTCCAGCAATGCACAAGAAAAATCCAAACGTTCTTTTACATTTACCGAAAAAGAAGTGCGTTGTAAAAGCGCGCCCATTTCTTCGGCAATACTTTTGAAACGATTGGTAAACAATTCTAAATCAATAGCACTGTTGGTCAAATTTTCAATACTTACTGACGATTCAGAAGTGAGTTTGGGCGTTGCCAAATGAAGGAGGGCATTATTTGATGCGTCTATCACCAATTCCCATTCAGGCTCTATGAAAACAGAGCTATTTTGAGAGAGCAGAAGTGCCGCGCCTTTGATGCTTGCACCCGCGTGTAAGTTTTCCCATATAAAGACAGGAATTTCTTGAAAACGACCATTAAAATAGGCTTGATGGTATTTTTCAGGCTGGGGGAAATAACTTGGTTTCCCTGCGTCCTTTTCAATATTTTTGCCGTTGTCTGTGTCCTTACTGACCACTTTTTTTGTTGAAGCAACTACTTTAATTGATTCAATTTCAATAGTTTGTGTTTCTCCTACCCAATGCCCATAGATTTTTTCGTACTTTTCTTTGAAGGTTTCTTTTAAATCATTCAATAATTTTTTGGTAGGATTTTTTGGTAAAGTTGGGTTGTAACTGTTGGCAAACGTTCCACTTCGGGTTTCAACTGTGGGCAAAGTGAGTTCTATCGTGCTGTCTTGTCCTCTGAAACGCAAGTAGGCATAGATGGTTCTTATTTCTATTTCTTTTGCTGTAAAGCCTTCTTTTTGAAGCTGTTGCTGTGCTTTTTGGCTTAAATCTTCAATTATTTTTCCAAACTGATTTTCAACTTCGGCTAAAGGTTTTAAAATTTGCAAAGAGGCAAAACGTTCGATTTGCGCTACACCCATGCCTAATGCACTCAGTAAGCCTGCCTTGTATGGAATAATTATTTGCTTGATATTCAATAGTTTGGCTACCGCGCACGCGTGCTGCCCGCCTGCTCCCCCAAAGGCAAACAAGGCATAATCTTGGGGGTTGTAGCCTTTGCTCACTGAAATTTTGCGGATTGCCTCCGTCATTTTTTCATTCACAATCTGCACAAAGCCCTCTAAAATTTCACTTTGTTTGAGTAAATTTCCTGTGTCTTCATAAATCTTTTTTTGTACTTTTTCAAGGGCTTTCTGAGCAAAATCTTGATGGATTGGAATGTTAAAATTGTCAGGAAGTAGCCTTCCAAGTAGTAAGTTTACATCTGTAATGGCTAACTTTTCCCCGATTCCGTAGCAAGCCGCTCCTGGATTTGCGCCTACACTTTCGGGACCGACGGTCAGCTTGAACCCGTCAAACGTGCAAACTGAGCCACCACCTGCCGCAACGGTTTCTATTGCCAAGCTGGGGCTAAGTAATTGAATATCATTGATTTTAGTTTCATACTGATAATCAAAGCTACCATTGTAGCGCGCTACGTCTGTACTTGTTCCACCAATGTCTAAGGTGATAATTTGTTGAAAACCAGCCCGTTTTGCCGTTTCTATTGCGCCCACAATTCCGCCTGCGGGTCCACTCAAAAGGCTGTCTTTGGGATTGAAAAAATCAGCTTCTATCAAGCCGCCCGCGCTGGTCATTACTTTGAGGGAAGAAGGCTGAATTTTCTCTTTTCCCGTATCTAAAAATAAAGAAAATGTATCTGCTAAAATTGTACTTTTTATAGAAGACAAGTAATGATGAATAACAGGAGAAAGATAGGCATTGACAAGTGCCGTTTGTGCGCGAGGTAAAATTTTGATGGCATTTGCCAACTCCGAGGACAAAGAAATCAAAGTAAAGCCTTCTTTTTCAAGCTGTTGTCTTAATAAAATTTCATGGATTGGATTCAAATAGCTATGCACGAAAGCAATAGCTACTGCCTCTACATTTTGTTTTTTTAAAATATCAATAACTCTATCTATTTCATTATCAGATAGTTGTTTTAAAATATTTCCTTTGCTGTCCAGCCGTTCATTTACTTCTACTACATTTTCGTACAGAGGCTTAGGTTTTACGATATTAAGCGCAAAAAGATGAGGGCGTTGCTGCGTGCCAATATTGAGCAAATCTCGGAAACCTTTGGTAATGAGCAAGGTAACTTTTGCACCTTTGCGTTCCAGCAGCGCATTAGTGCCTTTGGTAGAGCCAAGCCGCATCTGGATAGGTGGAAGTGCTTGATTCAAAGGGGTTTGTGTAGCTATTCGCGTGGCTAAGATAGGTGCTTCTTCGTAGGCAGTAATCTCGAAGTCGAGAGGAAAATCTGTCAGTAAGGGCAGGGGCGCAGAAAGGGTGATAGTCTGATTTTGCAGGTCAGTTTTTACGATTTTCAGCATTGGCGCATTATTGGCGCGTAGCCTTTTAAATGTATATCCTTCAAAAATATTTGCTTCCGTTTGCCAATTCGCTTGGATTTGGAAGGTATTTTCATGGAGTGGAGCAATGATTTTTCCTCGCAGATTCCCACTACTTAACACCTTGATATTCTGCTCACTACCATCAGGAAAAACGGCAATACAATCCGTAAAAGTACCACCTGTATCAATCCAAACTTTTATCATTTGATTTTATTTATCTATGTTAATGCCTATTTCCATGATGGATTCAATTTTTTCCTCCTCCATTTGGTGTTCCAAAGTAAGTGTATATTTCCCTTTTTGCTTGAAAGTGAACTTGATAGGGTATTCTGTATCACAAATATCGCCCATTGCCGAGCCAACTAAGTCGCCAGTTGCTGGGTCGCGAATAGGAATCACAAATACTTGATTTTCAAGTTCATTAGACTGATTTTCAGCATTAATAGTTAGCTTTACAGGCACATTCCCAATCTGGATATGTGATGTATGCCGAAGGTTAATTTTGAGGGTATATTCTTTTGCCTCTGGAATATCTACAACAAAAGTGAGCTTGTTTTGCTTTTCCCAGTGCATACCTGGAAGAGATTTGTGTTCATTATATAATTGATTACACGCTGTAAATGAAGCAATTATAAATAATAAAAATAGTGCTTTTTGTTTTTTCATAACTTTGGTATTTTTAACAAATATATAGATAATTCACTAAATTGATAAAAATGTATTAGAAATTAGCATAAAAACAAAACAAGCACACGCCGAGTTGTGAAATCTACACTGGTAATTTGTTCAAAAAATGTAACTTTTTGAATTTTAATTTCGTAATTTTGTTCTAATTTTATGAAAAAAGATACAGTCCTCACTCTTTTCATGTTGTTTTTTTCTTTGTTTTCATTTGCCCAAAATGAGAAAGGCATCGTTTTACCAAAAGCTACTATTTTAGAAATTAAGACGTTGGACTCAAACAAGCAATATTTTTTAGCCCCTCATTGCGAGATTTGGACAGATGTTGCTAACCAAAAAACGATACTTGATGTGCTTGAGAATGACATTCAGCGCAAATTCGTTCCCTTAGAATTAAAACAAATAGACCTCAATGCCAATGCGTACTGGGTAAAGTGCAGTGTCAATAACCTGAATCGGGATAGCTTACGACTGGCTTTTTATTTTAGGGCTATTGAGAATTTGAATGTGTATATTTTTCCAGCTACGTTGGGAGATACGCTTGGGCTTCAACAACCAAAGCCAGTTATCCAGCGCAGTTTTAAGAAATATAGGGAATTAACTTACCTCAAGCTGCCACCTCAACAGAGTACGATTTATTTCCATGTCCGCATAGAACAAGGCATTTACAAAGCATTTATACAAGAAAGTTTTGGGCTATTTTCGTTTTTTCATGGAGATTATCAAAATATTTGGACAAAGTACAAAGCCTCTATTTATGCTTTTACCTTGCTATTTTTGGGCGCACTGAGCCTGATGTTTCTGTATAATTTGGTATTATTTTTTATTTTATTAGACAACAGTTATTTGTTCTATGTGGCATATTTGTTCTTTTTTGGCTTGCGCGTATTTGTAGAAAGAGATTTTTATGCGGATTGGATTGCACCTGAGCCTCCCAAATATGCTTTGTTGCTTTCTTTGATTATGCCTGTTCTTTTTACTATTTTCCAATTATTATTTACGCGTAGTTTTTTAGAACTCAAAAAAAACATTCCTTGGGCGAGTCGTTTGGTGTGGGTGCTGATAGGAGGGCTATCTTTAAATTTGCTTTTGATGCTTTCGGGCTTGTATCGTTATTTTTATATTTTTTATGCCTTTACTATCATAGTTTCTAATGTTGGGTTACTTGTGATAGCTGTAGCAACGGTGATTAAGAATAGAAAAACTACTGCTTTTTTTTATTTGTTAGGGGTCATCGCTTTGATTATCGGCATGATAGTATATATTTTGATTCCTGCCACTTCTTATAATATTTATACGTTTAATGGTGTTTTGATAGGTAGTTTGATTGAGATGAGTTTGTTTTCTTTGGGCTTGGCAAGTAAAATCAATGAGGCTAAAAAGGCACTGGTGGAACAAAAATTAGTACAGGCACAGGAACGTGAGGCACTGATAGAGGAGAAAAATGAGGAATTGGGCTTGAAGGTAACACAACGTACTGCCGAGCTGGAGGAAAGCAATGCGACCAAAGACAAACTGTTTTCTATCATTTCGCATGACCTTCGCAGTCCTTTGAACGCCCTGAAGGGAATGTTGTCTGTGTTAGAGGTGGGGATTTTGAGTGAAAAAGAACTCAAGTCTATTAGCAAAGATATTCAGAAACGCTTAGGGAATATAGACGAAACGCTTAACAACCTGCTCCAATGGGCGGGAAGCCAGATGAACGGCGCGACCACCCACAAAGAGGAAATACAACTCAGCAATGTCATAGCACTAAAAATAGATTGGTTTGATTTTGTATCAGACCACAAAGATATTCAGCTCATTAATGCTGTTGCCGAAACTACCAAAGTCTATGCGGACATCAATCATTTACAGATAATTTTGAGGAATCTCATTGCCAATGCCTTTAAATTTACTCCCAAAAATGGCGTAATCACAGTGGCAGCAAATCATGGAAATGATGACTTTATTACGATTTCTGTGGCAGATAATGGCGTGGGTATTGCCAAAGAACAAGTCCATAAACTTTTTGAGAAAAGCACACTTTATACCACCAGAGGCATCAATAACGAAAAAGGGACGGGCTTGGGTTTGTTGCTTTGCAAGGATTTTGTAGAGAAAAATGGGGGGCAGATTTGGGTGGAAAGCGAAGTTGGCAAGGGAAGTACGTTTTATTTTACATTGCCCAAAGTGGCACATCTCGTCTGATTAATTTTATTTGTAAATTTGCGTGGTAAGAACTGTAAAAAACATTTTTGAGCAGAATCATAGTCTGCATTAAATTCAAAAACTCCTTTTAATATCTGATAATCAAATAAATGAAACTAATCTTTACTTGTATATTTTCTACTTTTCTTGTTATTGTTAGCTTTGCACAATCTCCGCCCCCCAAGCGCGAAATGCGAGCCGTATGGATTGCGACCATCGCCAATACAGATTTCCCTTCCAAGAAAAATTTGCACCCCTTTCAGCAGCAAGATGAGTTTAGCAAGTTATTAGAAAAACACCGACAGACAGGAATCAATGCCGTCATTGTCCAGATACGCCCCGCCACTGATGCTTTTTATCACAGCGACAGAGAGTTATGGTCAGAATGGCTCACAGGTAAGCAAGGCAATCCTCCCAAACCTTTCTATGACCCCTTGGTATTTATGATTGGCGAAGCGCACAAAAACGGCATGGAGTTTCACGCGTGGTTCAATCCGTATCGCGCTTTCTATGATACTACTGCGCGCAGCAATTCTCTTCATCATGAGCATATTACAATCCAAAAACCTGATTGGTTTATCCAATATGGAAAAAATAAATATTTCAATCCTGCTCTTCCACAAGTGAGGCAGTACATTACGGAAGTTATCGCAGATGTGGTAAGTAGGTATCCTATTGATGCTGTGCATTTTGACGATTATTTTTATCCTTATCCCATCGCCAATGTTCCTCTGAATGACCAAGCAGATTTTGAAAAATATGGCAAAGATTTTAGCAATATTGGCGACTGGCGCAGAAATAATGTGAACTTGCTTATCAAAAATGTGTCAGAAAAAATAAAAGAAATCAAGCCCAAAGTCAAGTTTGGTGTCAGCCCTTTTGGGGTTTGGCGCAACGGACGCGATGATGCACAAGGCTCGCAAACTACCACAGGAACAACAAGTTACGACCATTTATTTGCAGATGTTCGTCTTTGGCTCAAAAATAATTGGATTGATTATGTAGTCCCACAAGTTTATTTTCATCACCAATTCCGCCCTGCGCCCTACCCAAATACAGTGGATTGGTGGGCAGCTAATAGTTTTGGGAAACATTTATACATCGGGCAGGCGGCGTATAAGATTGGCTCTAAGACAGATACGCTTTGGCAAAATCTTTCGGAAATGCCAAAACAAATCAGGCTCAATCGCACGCGCGGGCAGGTGCAAGGAAGTGTATTTTTTAGCTCTAAATCGCTGACAAATAACAATATAGCCATCACAGATAGCTTAAAAAATAACTTTTACAAATATCCTGCTTTGGTGCCACCCATGACCTGGAAAGACAACGTACCCCCCAACGCACCCACTAACGTACAGGCAAGCAAATCTTACCAAGCCGTTTACCTTACTTGGCAGACTCCACTCCGCGCCAAAGATGGAGATGAAGCAGCTTATTACGTGATTTACAGGTTTTTACAACAAGAAAAGATAGACCTGAATGATGCCACAAAAATCATAGGCATACGTCGCGAACAAGGCAATTTTTTTGTAGATAAAACCGCACAGGAAGGCAATGATTATCGCTACATAGTTACGGCGGCAGACCACCTGCACAATGAGAGCGAACCCTCAAAAACAGTAATTATTTCGTATCCTCAAAGCACTTGGACAGATTTTATGCGAGTTTTAATGGATATTTATTTCAAAAAATTGAAATTATAACTGAAATAATCCTTACTTCGCAATTATCAGTAGCATACACAAAAAAGAGAATAAAATGGCGAAAAATTTCCCCATGCGCGTGCCTGTCATTGCTATTTTGGACATTGGCAAGACCAACAAAAAGTTGTTTCTTTTTGATGAGCAGTACCATATCGTCTTCGAAAAAAATGAGGTATTCGAGGAAATCACAGACGAAGACGGCGACGCGTGCGAAGACATCAATAAACTTTCAAAATGGGTAATAAACGCGCTGAAATTTGTATCGCATCTGACTGATTTTGAGATAAAAGCGATTAATTTTTCTACCTACGGTGCAAGTTTCGTCTGCGTAGATGAAAACGGAACGCCCGTAGCCCCACTTTACAATTATTTGAAGCCTTTTCCTGATGTTTTAAGTCATGATTTTTATCAAAAATATGGCGAAAAATCACTGATTTCTCAGCAAACCGCCTCTCCTATTTTGGGAAATCTCAACTCAGGAATGCAACTTTTTCGCCTCAAATACCAAAAGCCAGCAATTTTCAAAAAAATAAAATATGCTTTGCATCTGCCTCAGTATGTGAGCTTTTTGATAACTAAACGTTTTTTTTCAGACATTACAAGCATCGGTTGCCATACACAACTTTGGGATTTTGAGCAAAATGACTACCACGAGTGGGTAAAAAATGAAAAAATAAATGTTATATTTCCCCCTATTTTTCCTTCTAATAAAGCAGTTGAGATTCTTTTTGAAGACAAAAAATTGAAGGCAGGCGTGGGCTTGCATGATAGCTCTGCCGCGTTGATTCCATACCTGACTTGTTTGAAAGAACCTTTTGTACTCATCTCGACAGGTACATGGTGTATCTCGCTTAATCCATTCAATGACAGTGCTTTGACTGCGGAGGAGTTAGCCCAAGATTGCTTGTGTTTTATGAGCTACGAAGGCAAATCTGTAAAAGCATCACGTATTTTTGCTGGAAATGAGCATCAAATACAAGTGAAACGAATCGCAAAACATTTTGATTGCGCGAATGATTTTTATGAAAAAATGAGTTTTGACATAGAAATCATAAAAAATTTGAGGAAAGAAAATCATCATGGATTTTTTGAAAGTAAAAATTTGTCAAATGATATTTCACCCAAAACGTCTGGTTTTTCAAAACGGAATTTGATAGATTTTGAAAATGAAAAAATAGCATATCACCATTTAATGTTAGCTATTGTAAATCAGCAAGTTGCCTCTACTCAGCTCGTTATTTCAAATTTGGAAGGACAACAAGCAGTGAAGCATATTTTTGTAGATGGTGGTTTTTCCAAAAACAGTATCTATCTGCACCTTCTGGCGATGTTTTTTCCGAATAAAGAAATTTTTGCTGCGTCGGTAGCTCAATCTACTTCCGTTGGCGCGGCATTGGCGATACACCAGTCTTGGAATAGCCAATCATTAAGAAGCAATTTAATTGATTATCAACGTATTAAAAACTTGGACACAAGCACAAAAGAAATTCATCAATGAAAGTAGGACTTTTTATTCCTTGTTATATTGACCAATTTTATCCACAAGTGGGTATCGCCACATTGGAGGTACTGGAAAAATTGGGTATGGACGTAAGCTATCCTCTCAACCAGACTTGCTGCGGGCAACCTATGGCAAATTCGGGCTTTGCTGGCTTGACCAAGGGCTGTAATGCCAATTTTATTGAAAATTTTAAGGGCATCGACTATGTGGTTTCGCCTTCGGGCAGTTGCGTGTTGCACATCAAAGAGCATTTGCACAGTGCCGAAAATAAGGAACAAGCTGAATTTTTACAGCATCAGACATTTGAATTGTGCGAGTTTTTAACGGATATTTTAAAAGTTGAAAAAATAAACGCCACTTTTGAGCATCGAGTGGGCTTTCACAATAGCTGTCATGGACAGCGAATGTTGGGCTTATCGTCTATGTCAGAGAAAGTAGGCGAACGATTTTCGAAGCCACTTTCACTTTTGAAACAGGTCAAAGGTTTAGAGTTGGCAGAGCTGAACAGAAATGATGAATGTTGTGGATTCGGTGGTACTTTTTGTGTAACCGAAGAGGCAGTTTCAGTCAAAATGGGCAAAGACCGAGTGGCAGACCATCTTTCAAAAAAAGTAGAATACATCACAGGTGGCGATATGTCTTGCCTGATGCACTTAGAAGGGATTTTGAAAAGACAAAAAAGTGAGGTAAAAATAATTCACATTGCAGAAATTCTTAATTCAAAATGAAAACACATTCACAGGCTTCTGATATTTTTAACCAAGACGAGCCTCGCGTTGATTGGCATGACGAGTCGCTTTGGTTTATCCGCCAAAAGCGCGACAAGGCAGCTTTTGCTATCCCTGAATGGGAAAATTTGCGAGATATTGCCTCACAAATCAAGGAAAATGTATTGGCAAATATGGATACGTATCTACTTGAATTTGAGGAAAAAGCACAGCAAAACGGGATTCAAATTCACTGGGCGGCTGACGCAGAGGAGCATAACCAACTTGTTCTACAAATCTTGCAAAAGCATGGCTTTAAAAAAATGGTCAAATCCAAATCCATGCTTACTGAAGAATGTCATTTGAATCCTTTTTTGGAAAAAAACGGCATAGAAGTCATTGATACTGACCTTGGTGAGAGAATTGTTCAGCTACGCAACGAACCGCCAAGCCATATCGTTTTGCCTGCAATTCACCTCAAAAAACAAGATGTGGGCGATACTTTCCATGAGCATCTCGGTACGGAAAAAGGTGCCTCTGACCCTCAATACCTCACCGAAGCGGCTCGACAACATTTGAGGGAAAAATTCATTGCCGCAGATTTGGCACTCACAGGCGTAAACTTTGCGATTGCTGAAACGGGAGGATTTGTGGTCTGTACGAACGAAGGCAATGCAGACATGGGCGCGCACTTAGCAAAAGTGCATATTGCTTGCATGGGTTTCGAGAAAATTATTCCCAAAGCAGAGAATTTAGGTGTTTTCCTGCGTTTGTTGGCGCGTAGTGCGACAGGTCAGCCTGTTACGACGTATTCGAGTCATTTCCAAAAGCCGCGCGCAGGTCAGGAAATGCACGTAATCATTGTGGATAATGGGCGTTCCACGCAGTTAGGTCGCGAAGATTTCAGAAGTTCCTTGAAGTGTATTCGCTGCGGTGCGTGCATGAATACCTGCCCTGTATATCGTCGGAGTGGCGGACATTCTTACCACAGCGCCGTAGCGGGACCTATCGGAATTATCCTTGCGCCTAACTTGGACATGAAAAAAAATAAAGATTTACCGTTTGCCTCTACGCTTTGTGGCAGTTGCACCAATGTTTGCCCCGTCAAAATAAACATTCACGAGCAGATTTGGAAGTGGCGACAAGAGGTTATTAACGAAGGCTATGCAGGATTTGAGAAAACGCAAGGTATCAAACTGATGAATACAGTGCTTTCAAACCCCAAAATTTATCGTTTTGCAGGCAAAATGGGGAGGCAAACCATGCGTTTCGCCCCATTTTTGGTCAATAATTCGTTAAACAAGTGGTTTAAAAACAGGGAAATGCCCGCGCCACCCAAAGAAAGTTTTAGAGAATGGTATCTGAAAAATAGAAATAATAACAAAAATGAGCAGTAGAGAAAAAATACTTTCTAATATTCGCCAAAACCGTCCCAAAGAGGAAGTTGCTTTACCAACCAACATTGATTTTGAAAACTTTACAGATGATAAGGTGCAGAAATTTGTAGCGGTACTCAAAAGTATTGGCGGAGAGGCTGTGGAGGCAGACGTTGATTTTATCAAAAAAGATATTTCCCTGTATTTTTCTAAAACTTTGAAAATCATTAATTTATACCCAAATTTAGAGATAATAGGTGAAGATATAGCACAAATCAAAGACGCACATGACTTGGCTTTGGTGGATTTGGCAATCATAGAAGGGCGCATGGGTGTAGCCGAGAATGGTTCTATTTGGCTCGACGAAACTTGCTTTGGCGGGCATCGAGTGCTGCCTTTTATTACCCAGCACCTCATCATTGTTTTGAAAAAAGAAAATCTCGTGGAAAATATGCACAAAGCGTACAAAAACTTAAAAATCAATGAGATAGGTTTTGGACTTTTCCTTGCAGGACCTTCCAAAACGGCTGACATAGAGCAATCGCTGGTGATTGGCGCGCATGGTGCGCGTAGCTTAAAAGTGTATTTGGTTTGAACTACTCCCCGAAAATTCAACTTTACCAAAAAGTATGATTCAAATTAATATTGCTAAAAAAGAGAACTACGCTACTATCCAGCAAATAGCCCACGAAACTTGGTTTCCAACTTTTGCGGAAATTCTCTCCATCGCCCAAATAAAATATATGTTGGAAATGATGTATAGCATGGAGGCTATTGCGGAACAAGTCGAGCAAAAAAATCATGTTTTTTTGCTTGCCCAAGAGGACATAAACTGCTTAGGCTACGCATCTTACGAAACCAATTATAAAGGAACAGACAAGACCAAAATTCATAAAATTTATGTACTTCCCAGCGCGCAGGGCAAGGGCGTAGGTAAAAGCCTGATGAATGAAATCATAGAAATTGCCAAAAAGAATAATAATTCTACCTTGTCTTTGAATGTAAATAAGCACAATAAGGCAATTTATTTTTATGAAAAGATAGGCTTTGAAAAAGTTGGTTCAGAAAATATTGACATAGGAAATGGTTTTTTGATGGAAGACCTAATCATGGACAAACTCATTTGAAAAGGTGCTTATTTACGCCTTACTGCTATAAATAAGCACGTTTTTCAAGATTTTTTTATTCTTCCTCCAAAAATGGGTATCGATAATCTGTGGGCGGATTGAATGTTTCCTTGATAGTGCGTGTGGAAACCCAGCGCAAAAGGTTGTAAATTGCGCCCGCCTTGTCGTTTGTGCCAGAACCTCTTGCGCCTCCAAAAGGTTGCTGCCCCACTACTGCGCCCGTAGGCTTGTCATTGATGTAAAAATTGCCTGCCGCGTTTACCAATTTCTGTGAAGCAAAATCTATGGCATAGCGGTCTTGGGCAAAAATAGCTCCTGTCAGGGCATAAGGTGAGGTCATATCCGTTAATTCCAAAACTTCCTCAAAAAGTTCGGGCTGATAGACATAAATAGTCAGAACAGGTCCAAAAATTTCTTCTACCATAGTCGTATATTGGTTATCGTCTACACGAAAAATGGTTGGCTCGATGAAATAACCTACTGATTTATCATAGTTTCCACCTGCAATCAGTTCTACGCCTTGTGCTTTTTTGGCTTCGTCAATGTAGTTAGTAATTTTATCAAAAGCACGTTCGTCAATGACTGCGTTTACAAAATTTCTAAAATCTTCGGGCGAACCCATTTTGATAGATTTCAAATCTTCGATGAGGTAATTTTTGACTTCTTCCCACAGATTGGACGGAATATAAGCCCTCGAAGCCGCCGAGCATTTTTGTCCCTGAAACTCAAACGCCCCTCTCACTAAGGCTGTTGCCAATGCTTTTGCGTCAGCAGACTTGTGCGCCACCACAAAATCTTTGCCGCCCGTTTCGCCTACTATTCTTGGGTAAGATTTATATTTGTCTATGCGATTGCCAATTGTTTTCCAAAGCTGTTGAAAAACGCCTGTACTCCCTGTAAAGTGCAATCCTGCAAAATCTGGGTGATTGAAAACGACCTCGCCCGCGTCTGCACCTTCGGTATAAATGAGGTTAATCACGCCGTCGGGCAAGCCCGCTTCGAGTAACACTTCCATAAAAACTTGGGCAGAGTAAATCTGCGTAAAAGCAGGCTTCCACACCACCGTATTGCCCATGAGTGCGGGCGCAGTGGGCAGATTGCCGCCAATCGCCGTAAAATTGAAGGGCGTAACCGCAAATACAAAACCTTCCAACGGTCTTTGTTCTAATCTATTCCAGATGCCTGCCGCGCTTTGGACTTGCTGGCTATAAATCTCTGTCATAAAATAAACGTTAAAGCGCAGAAAATCAATAAGTTCGCAGGCGGCATCTATTTCTGCCTGAAAAGCATTTTTGGACTGACCGAGCATGGTGGCGGCGTTGATACTGGCGCGGTATTTAGTAGCAAGTAGGTCTGCTGCCTTCAAAAAAATGCTTGCGCGGTGTTCCCACGCTAAGTTTGCCCATGCGTACTTTGCGCCCATGGCTGCGCGTATCGCCTGCGCCACGTGCAAGCTATCGCCCATATTGAAATGACCAAGTGTATGCTGGTGTTCGTAGGGCGGTGCGATGCGTACTTTGTGGTCAGTATAAACTTTTTCACTGCCTATATACATCGGAATATCAATTAGTTCCGCTTTCATAGTGGCGAGTGTAGCCTTTAACGCTTTCTTTTCGGGCGAGTGAGGCGCGTAACTTTTTACAGGTTCATTGATTGGAAAAGGTACTTTAAAATTTCCGAAGGTCATCATGGTTTTTACTTGGGATTAGATAGGTCGCAAAGTTAAAAATTATTTTCAAAAAAAATGGTTCGTAATGTAATGTGATTGCTTTTTTGGGCTGCCATCAGAAAAAACAACATTGTAGCATGGATTATCTGATAAATCAAAGCAGTCTAAAAAATGGCTGCATTTGACTCATAAGTAGCAAGGCAAAAAAATACTTTCCCTTTTTGCAACCAACTAACATATAACATCGTAATATTTAAAATTAAAAAATCTCGCAGAAACCATGAAAAAAATTAATTGTCTATGTTTTATTTTATTTTTCCTGCTCTATAGCTGTAAAAATGAGCGTCTTAGCCCCAAGGAAGAGCTTGCTTACGAAATAATAAAGAAAGACAGTATTCCAAAAAATACGTATAATGAAGATACTATCCCAAAGACAAATGGGTTATATGGCTTGCCCAAACCATTTATTATTCCAGAAAATGATACAATATTGAGTGTTCGTTTTTGGAATGAACTCAGTGAGAATGGGCAATCCTTCCAGTTAGATTTTGCTACTATTTTACAATACTCCTCTGGAAGTTATAGGATTAAGAGAGAGGTGATTATCAATGCAGAAGGTATTACTATGAAGTTTGACAAAGTTCCTGAAATTAACTTTGGTGATGCTTCCATAGGTTCAGCTCGTACTACTATCAAAATCAATCAATTGGAAAATGGAGTTTATCCCTTAACTATAGAAATGGGGGACTCGCTAATACTACAAAGTCTTTCCAAAGAACGAATTGCTCAACTAACAGAGAAAACGATTCGAGGGAAGTTAATAGTTGATAAACAGTTTTATGAGTTAGTATTGCCTGAACAAAAGCTGGTAAAAGTTTTACAAACCAAAGTAATGAAATTACCTAAAAATATGATTTGGGGTGATTTTCAATACAATGAACCCATGCCAAATAATTTTTATGCTGATTTTTTAGAAAAATTGAAGACATTAGATGCAAAGTTTATAGCTTATCCTACAGGAGATTATATTTATTTTAAAATTGACGAAAAAGGAGAAACTTTACAACCATCTTTCTTGCCTGCTACTTCTCATAGTCGCAAACAAGTACGCTATCACTTTATTTTTGAATATTTAGGTGATATTTCTGTTTTAGATAAACTTATTAGACAATATCATCAGCAATACTTAGATGCTGATGGAGTACAGCGAAATATTTGGATTTCCATGCAAAATTCACAAGGGAAACGATTGTATAGCTGGGCGAAGTAAAGCAGCACAAAGATTTTAGATAGCGTTTGAAACTTTTGAAATGCGCGCAAGTTTCAAACGCTATTTCTTTTTACAAAGGAATATTTCCATGCTTTTTCCTTGGCAAGGTATCGACCTTATTTTCAAGCATTTTGAAAGCCGAAATTAGCTTTTTTCTGGTCATGTCAGGTGTAATCACCTCATCTACAAAGCCCCTGTGCGCGGCGCGGTAAGGCGTAGCAAATTTGTGGGTATATTCATCGACCTTTTCTTGGAGTTTGGCTTCGGGGTTTTCTGCCTCGCTGATTTCTTTTTTGAAAATAATTTCTGCCGCGCCTTTTGCTCCCATAACGGCAATTTCGGCGGAGTGCCAAGCAAAATTCATGTCTGCGCCAATGTGCTTGGAGTTCATCACGTCATACGCGCCACCGTAAGCCTTGCGCGTGATAACGGTAACTCTGGGGACAGTAGCCTCGCAGAAAGCATACAAAAGTTTTGCGCCATTGGTGATGATGCCATGCCACTCTTGGTCTGTACCAGGCAAAAATCCAGGAACATCTACCAATACGAGCAAAGGAATATTAAAAGAATCGCAGAAACGAATAAAGCGCGCCGCTTTCACACTGGAATTGATGTCCAGCACACCCGCCAATACCGCAGGCTGATTGCCAACAATGCCAATGCTTCTGCCGCCAATGCGTGCAAAACCCACCAAAATATTGTCAGCAAAGTTTTTATGCACTTCCTGAAAACCGTTGGGCGGCACTCCGCTTTCGCCTTCATCAATAATACCATAAATCACTTCACGCATATCATAAGGCTGGTTGGGGTTTTCTGGCAAAATATCATTTAGCGCAGGTCTAAGCTCATTTCCATCAGATTGATAAGGCAGGAAAGGGGCTTCATCTTCACAGTTTTGCGGAATAAAACTCAATAACTGTTTAATTTCGTTGATGCAAGCCAATTCGTTAGCACAAGAAAAATGGGTAACACCGCTTTTGGTGCTGTGCGTACTTGCGCCACCAAGTTCTTCGGAGGTAACTTCCTCATGGGTAACGGTTTTGACCACGTTAGGTCCTGTTACGAACATATAAGAAGTATTCTCGACCATAAAAATAAAATCAGTAATGGCAGGGGAATAGACCGCGCCACCCGCACAAGGTCCCATGACAGCAGAGATTTGAGGAATCACACCAGAGGCACGCGTATTGCGGTAAAAAATGTCTGCATAGCCACCCAAAGACATCACGCCTTCTTGGATTCTTGCACCGCCAGAGTCGTTTAAGCCAATGATGGGCGCGCCGTTTTTCATTGCCAAGTCCATGATTTTACAGATTTTCTCCGCATGAGTTTCTGAAAGTGAGCCTCCAAAAACAGTAAAATCTTGGGAAAAAACATATACCAAACGCCCATTCACTGTGCCATAGCCCGTAACTACGCCATCACCTAAGTAATACTCCTTGTCCAAGCCAAAATCCTTGCAACGGTGCATCACGAACTTCCCTATCTCCTCAAAAGAACCCAAATCAAGGAGGAGTTCTACACGCTCGCGAGCGGTGAGTTTGCCTTTTTTGTGCTGTGCTTCGATACGCCCTGCGCCTCCACCCAATAATGCTTCGGCATTTTTTGTATCTAAAATGGCTAATTTTTCTGCTTTTGTCATCTAAATAGTAAGGTCAGATGTGAAATGTATAAATAAAATTGACTTGCAAGTTTAAGGAAAACAAGTGATTTAGGAAAAAAAGAGAACGTTTTATACTTAAAGGTAGAAAAAACTTTCGGTTGTCTGACAATTTTTGTGGAATCAATTAGAAATGGCTAAACACCTCCATCTCAGATTTTCAAAATTAGGCATACCAAAAGCGGTTCTTCTTACACTTCTAATGAGGTTGTTCAGTCCTTCCGTTATAGCATTTGAGAGGTTATTTTGGACATAATTTGCTACATAGTTTTTTGTACTTTTCAAAGTTTTAATGAATGTGTCAAAGATGGTGTTTTTTCCTTTTTCTACCTCCTCTATCCAATTATCTAATTGCTTTATAGTGGGTTCAACTTCGTTATTATTTTCAAGGATATGGTGGAACTTTTCTCTTGTAAAATACAATTCTTTCAGTTTTGGACTTTGCTCAAATGCGAGGTGTAAGGAGTCTAATTCTTGGTCTGAAAGGGTCTGATATTGTTTGTAAAGTATCCATTTAATTTTTTTATAGTGTTCATTATCTGCCTCTGTTTTTCTGAGTTTTTTGCGAAAACTATCCAAGCAATCATTGAGCGAT
>JAAFJS010000209.1 GCA_013298985.1 Cytophagales bacterium | reverse complement strand
TTTTTTCCACAGTGTTTTCAAAACGCAAGATTTTTGTATTTAATTTTTTTCAACAGTCAAAAAGTAAAGTTATAAAGTTTATCTCAGATTCAAAAATAGTTGGCTTCGGTTTTATCTTTTTTAGCACTATTCTTTTGTTCAGATGGTTTGGCGGCGTATCACAGCGAGCCTTCCTCACCGCACAGAGAAATGATAAAAAATATCTGATAAAAATTCATTTTTATTTTTTACCTTTGCCTAAAATCAATAAATATGGCAAAAAATTTAGAAACAACCCTAATTGACTTTATATCAGATTTAGAAATTAAATCTACCCCCGAAGAAATAGATGCCGTACAAGTGTTTGCAAGGCAACTGGTAGAAGATTACGGATACCCCAAAGTACATATACAGACACACCCACAACATAGGGTAAAAGTTCGTCCTTCGGATACTAAAAAAGAGTATCCTGTGGATATTGCTGTGTTCAAAAACGACAAAAAAGATGAAAATGAACTTTACATAGTAGTAGAGTGCAAAAAGAAAAACCGTAAAGACGGTAGAACACAACTTGAAAACTATCTCACTTTATCCAATGCCTATCTTGGCGTTTGGTTCAATGGCGAAGAACGAATTTTTATTCGCAAGTTTGTTAAAGAGAATGGAGAAATCATTTTTGAGGAAATTCCCAATATTCCGCAATTTGGGCAACGTATAGAGGACATAGGCAAATTCACACGCCAAGACCTTAAACCTACACACAACCTCAAAGCAATTTTCAAATCTATTCGCAATCATTTAGCCGCCAATACCGTAGGGGCTACTCGTGATGAAGTATTAGCCCAACAACTTATTAATTTGATTTTTTGCAAACTCTACGACGAAAAATATACTGCACCCGACCAAATCGTGAAATTTCGGGCAGGCATTGACGAAAAGCCCAAAGAAGTTGAAAAACGCATTTTGGATTTATTCAAAGAAGTAAAAACAAATCTTCCCGAAGTAATAGACGACGAAGACCGTATTAGTTTAGATACTAATTCTATTGTGTATGTAGTAGGTGAATTACAAAACTATTCGCTGATGAACAGTGAAAGAGATGTAGTCGCTGATGCTTTTGAAACTTTTATCGGACACGCCTTAAAAGGCGGACAAGGGCAGTTTTTTACGCCTCGCAACGTGGTGAAAATGATAGTAGATATTTTGCAACCCACCGAAACCGATAAAATTATTGACCCTGCTTGCGGTAGTGGTGGTTTCTTAATAGATGCCCTAAAATTTGTGTGGGAACAAGCCGAACAGAAATACACTAAATTAGGTTGGAAAGAAGGTGATATTGAGAAAAAGAAAATTGATATTGCTACCAAAAATTTTAGGGGCATTGACAAAGATTATTTTTTGAGCAAGGTGGCCAAAGCCTATATGAATTTGGTAGGAGATGGCACAACAGGTATTTTTTGCGAAGACAGTTTAGAATTACCCGAAAATTGGCGTTCAGAAACACGCAACAAAATTGAATTAGGAACTTTTGATGTTCTTTTGACTAATCCGCCTTTTGGCTCAAATATCAAAGTTGAAGGAGAAGAGAAACTAAAACAGTATGATTTAGCCTTTCAATGGAAAAAGAGTAAAACACAGCAAGGGCTAACTAAAAGCAACTTGAAAGATAAAGAAGCACCGCAAATTTTATTTATTGAAAGGTGTTTACAGTTACTTAAAGACGGTGGAAAAATGGCTGTGGTTTTGCCTGATGGTATTTTTGGAAACGAAACGGAGAGTTATGTACGTAATTGGATTTTGAATAATGCCAAAATAGTAGCAATTATTGATATTCCATTAGAAACTTTTTTGCCACACACAGGCACAAAAACATCTGTATTGGTGCTTCAAAAAGTTGCCAAAGCACAATTACAAAGTAATTATCCTATATTTTTGTCTATTGCCGAATATTGCGGACACGACCGCAGAGGCAAAGAAATTGACAAAGATGATATTGTTGAAGTTGCAAAACATTTTCAAGAGTGGAAAACCAAAAACAACCTTAATTTCTAATGGCAGTCAAAACATTATATATAAACGCAACCGATATTTTCAACGAAAAACATAACCGTTTTGATGTAAAGTATTATGTTGTGAATGACTTTTTTGAAACTTTGGCAAAAAAACAAAGTTTCAAGGTTGAAACACTTGAAACCGTTAAAAATCAAATCATTAGCGGAAGTTATATTGACACCTATACAGCAAAAGAACAAGGAATACCTTATTTGCGTGTAGGAGATATTAAACCTTTTTCGTTTGATGAAAACGAAGACGATTTTGCTTATGTATCGCCCAAAGTTGCTGAAAAAATAAAAATTCAAGAAAACGATATTTTAATAGCACGGACACAGGCAACTATTGATAAGTTAGGAACTGCGAGCATTGCGGACGAACATAATGCAGGTTGGGCAACGAGCCAACACACCACACGAATTAGTGTAAATGAAAATAAGGTTTCACCTTTTTATCTGTTGGCTTATCTTAATTCAAAATTTTTTAAAGCCCAAACAGCCTTAGCAAGTCACGGCTCTACGAGAGTAGAATTTACTCATTCACAACTTAATCAAGTGCGTGTTTTCATTCCTGAAAAAGAACTTTACGAGGACATTGTTCAGAAGGTAAAAACGGTTGTAGATTACAATAGACAAGCCAATAAGTTGATTAAGCAGGCAAAAGAAATTTTTAAAAATGCAGTTGCCTTAAATGCAGCCCGACAAAAACAAGCCTATTTTGAAAGTGATTTAGCCTCACTCACAGAGTTTGATATTTGGAATGCGACTTGTCATTTACCATTCTTTGCTGATAACGAAAAGGAGTTGAAACAAAAATTTTCTACTGTAAAGTTAGGAGAAGTAGCAGATATTAAAAAAGGCGACGAAGTTGGCAGTAGTAACTATGAAATTTACTTAGATAAAAAAGAAACGGATTTTGCTTTTATTCGTACTTCCGATATTATCAATAATGAAATAGACCTTTTTCCTGATTATTTCATTTCTGAAAGCATTTACAATACTGTAAATCAAGAACTTAAAGAAGAAGATGTTTTATTTACCAAAGACGGAAAGATAGGTGTTACAGCCTTGATAACTGAGGATGATAATATTGTGCTTCAAAGTCATATTTTGAGGGTACGGCTCAATGAGAATGCTAAAAAATATAATATTACTCCAGAATATCTATTTTTAGTATTAACAATTAAAGAAATTGGCTTCTACCAAGCAAAAAGATTTACAGTTTTTCAATCAACTATTCCAACAATTGGTAACAGAATAACTGATTTTAATATTCCAGTTTTATCTTCAAAAACAATTAATGACATCACTCAAAAAATTTCAAATGCCTTTGCGTTGAAAGAAAAAAAGAAACAGTTAATCACACAAACTATAAATCAATTAGATAATTTAATCCCGTTTTGATATATGATAGGAGTAAAATTAGTTTCATTACCAGATGAACACTTGCAAGAGCATTTATGTATTCTCGATGAGTTTTACAGTTCTTATAGACAAGAACTTAACACCCTTCAAAAAGAGAATATTTTACATAATTATTACGACCTATTTACTCATCAAATGCTGTTTGAAGATAAACTTTTTCATTCTTATTTTTTTAAATCTGAATCATTAAACAAAACCTTCGTTATTATAGGTTCTTCTGGGTTTGAGTATGTTTTTGAGGCTATATTTTAAGAACTATAATTTTACACCTCAGTATCTTTTTACTGTACTTTCGGTAAAAGAAACAGGCTTTAATCCTGCAATACGCAGAACAGTCATAGGAACAACCATTCCACACTTGCGAGAGGAAAGACTACAACAAATTGCCATTCCGATTTTGAGTAATGAAAGAGTAACCGAGATAACCCAACACATCAAAACAGCATTTGACTTGAAAGCCAAACGTAAAAAATTGATTTTGGAAGTGCTGCAAGAAATTGATAATGAGTACGAAAAATACAAATAAAAACATCAGCCAACATTAGCAATTAATCATTAGTCATACAAAATTATGGAATACCGCATAGAAAAAGATACCATGGGCGAGGTCAAAGTTCCCGCCGACAAATATTGGGGCGCACAAACACAGCGTTCCTTAGAAAATTTTACGATTGGTGGGCATACCATGCCTATCGAGGTCATTCGTGCTTTTGCCATTCTCAAAAAGGCGGCGGCACAGGCAAATACCGAATTAGGTGTACTTGCGGCGGATAAAAGGGACATTATCGCGCAGGTCTGCGATGAAATATTGGCTGGAAAGTTAGATGCTGAGTTTCCTTTGGTGGTTTGGCAGACAGGCTCTGGTACGCAGTCCAATATGAACCTGAACGAGGTAATTGCCTATCGCGCACACGTGCTGCTCGGTGGCTCACTCATGGACGAGAAGAAAAAACTCAACCCCAATGATGACGTAAACAAGTCCCAATCTTCGAATGATACCTTCCCTACCGCAATGCACATTGCGGCATACAGCTATACCGTAACCGAAATGTTGCCCAAAATCAAGGCTTTACGCAATACGTTACAGGAGAAAGTAAAGGCTTTTAAAAATGTGATAAAAATAGGCAGAACGCACCTCATGGACGCTACGCCCCTCACGCTGGGCATGGAGTTTTCGGGCTATGTGGCGCAGCTCGACTACGGCATCAAAGCTGTTGAAAGTATGCTTGACCACGTTTCTGAGCTGGCACTGGGAGGCACCGCGGTAGGGACAGGGCTGAACACGCCCAACGGTTATGATGTATTGGTAGCTCAAAAAATCGCCGAGCTTTCTGGTCAGCCATTTCGCACTGCGCCCAATAAATTTGAGGCTTTGGCAAGCCATGACGCGCTTGTGGGGCTATCAGGCTCATTCAAACAGTTGGCAGTCAGCCTGATGAAAATAGCTAACGACATTCGCTTACTCGCTTCGGGACCTCGGTCGGGCATTGGTGAAATCCTGATTCCTGAAAACGAACCTGGCTCGTCCATCATGCCTGGCAAAGTAAATCCTACGCAGTGTGAGGCATTGACGATGGTGTGCGCGCAGGTAGTAGGCAATGACGCGGCGGTCGCGATTGGCGGCATGAACGGACACTTCGAACTCAATGTTTTCAAGCCCATGATTATTTTTAATATTTTGATGTCTGCGCGCCTGTTGGGTGATGCCTGCGATAGTTTTGAAAAGCACTGCGCGGTAGGGATTGAGCCAAATCATACGTTGTTAAAAAAGAATTTGGAAAACTCACTCATGCTTGTAACTTCGCTAAATCCACATATTGGATACTACAAAGCGGCAGAAATAGCCAAAAAAGCACACAAAGAAGGAACATCTCTGCGCGAGGCGGCAGTGGCTCTTGCCTACGTAACCAACGAGCAGTTTGATGAGTGGGTAAAGCCCGAAGACATGATTGGCAGTTTGAAATAGCCATTTTAAAATTTTAAAAAAAGAAAAATGCAACAATACCACGACTTGATGAGGCATATCCTCGCGCAAGGAACAGAAAAAACTGACCGCACAGGCACAGGCACGCGTAGCGTTTTTGGTTATACCATGCGCTTTGATTTGAAAGAGGGTTTCCCCTTGATAACCACCAAGAAAATTCACTTAAAATCAGTGATTTATGAATTGCTTTGGTTTTTACAAGGCTCAACCAATATCCAATATTTGAAAGAAAATGGCGTAAGTATTTGGGACGAATGGGCAGACCCAAACGGAGAACTGGGGCCTGTGTACGGCTACCAATGGCGCAGTTGGAACTCGCCCAATGGTAATATTGACCAGATTTCGGAGGTGATAAAACAACTAAAAAACAGCCCTGACTCTCGCCGCATGATAGTTAGCGCGTGGAATGTAGCTGATATTGGTAAAATGAAACTGCCGCCTTGCCATTTGTTATTTCAGTTTTATGTGGCTGAGGGGAAGCTATCCTGCTTGATGTATCAGCGCAGTGCAGACGTATTTTTAGGCGTACCTTTTAACATTGCGTCTTATGCACTCTTGACCATGATGATAGCACAAGTATCTGATTTACAGCTTGGTGAGTTTGTTCATGTGTTGGGAGATGCCCACTTGTACCTGAATCATTTGGAGCAGGCAAACACCCAACTTTCGCGGGAATTGCGCCCATTGCCACAGCTTACTATTAACCCAGCTATCAAAAATATTTTTGATTTCAAATTTGAGGACTTTACACTGATAAACTACCAGCCACACCCGCACATTAAGGCGGCAGTGGCTGTTTGAGGTATATAGCTGTAAATTGATAACGTTAGTAAAAATAAAAAAACTAAGAATGGATAGGTCTTTCGCCGCTTACTACCGTAAATTTTTCTTTGAGTTGGTCGTCCAGCGTATCTGCCCACCATTCCAAATCGGCGATACAGGTCGACAGCTCATCATAATCCATACCTACTACATCTCTTTCGTAAGTAGCATACACCCAATTACCTAATACAGAAAGTTTTACGCCCAATTTGCTGTCGTTTAGCTCCAATAAATAGCGATAAAAATAGGCTTCGTTTGTAGTGGGAATTTCCATCAATGGAGAAAAAATACGCAAGTAATAGCGAATAGTACCACTGCTCAAAGGGACAGACTGCACAAAAACTTGAATACTTGCAGAGCCAATGCGCCAGTTCCATGAGTTTTTCAGGCTGTCATAGCACTTTGCTTTTTCTAAACCCACAGAAAGCACATAGCGTTCTATCATTACATTTACATTTGCAACAAGCTCATTCATAATATTTTAGCGTTTGAGGTTTTGGATTTCAACGTTTAATCCTGTTTTTATTTTACTGAAATATGAATTATTCTCAAATTTAGTTTTTCTAATTTGTATTTTTACAAATATAAAAATAATTTTTAAAAACTAAAAATCATATACACAAGATGAAATATCTCTGCCTTTGTTTGCTTATAATCTTATGGTTTGCCTTGCCCGTTTTTTCACAAAAAAAGAAAAACCCAAAGACAAAAACCACCATTACCGCCGCCAAGGTCAATCCAAACGTTATCAACACTTTTAGTTTTAGAAATCGCTATTATTTTTACCAAGTAGAGCCTGACGAAAAGGAAAGCGGCAAGTGGCTCATGTATATTGGAACGGTTACGGACGAACACAGTGCCAATTTAGCCGCTTCGGTCAAGATTTTTAGTACCGATATGTACATCATCACAGGCAAAGACAAGCTGGCAAATATCAGAATCCAAGCCGCCAAACCTTTTGACTATTCTTGGGCTGTTTCACGCGCTAACTTCTTGGAAACCAGCTTTTACTGGACAGACGGAACGATAAAATACGCACTTTTTGGCGCACAGATGCAGGCAGAATATGCTTCACCTGTCAATCCCAAAGACGCAGTGGGCAAGTTTGACCCAAAGAAAATGACCTTTGCCGATGGAGTCAAAATCGCGGTCAATCAGTTTATTATCCAGTTCGACAAACTGTTCCAATATCCTGAAAATGAGGATAAAAAGCCAAAGTTAGCTACTTTTACTGGCGTAATTAATTTCAAAAATGAAAACTACGAATACGAACTTCGCAGAGGTTTTTTTAATGTAGGCGACGACAATTTAGCCATTCGCAAGGGAGATAAAGGGCTGATTTACAATACGTTAGTTCGTATCAAAGACGAGAAGGAAAGCAACGGCAAAATCACCATTGACCTACATCATGTCTTGCAAAATGGGCTGGCGTGGAGTGTGTATGCCTCTGATTACCTGCGCGCTACTTTTGACTACAATACAGGCGAAATTACCTACGCACAGATTGGCTCTGCGCTACCCTATCCTGATGAAAGTCAGGAAGTTACAAAGACATTTGACAAGAGTAAACTCTCTATGAAAGAGGCTATTGATATTGCGCTGCACAACTTGGTAAGAAGGTACAATGAGGCTTTGCCAAAATAAGACTTTTCTTATTTTGTTTCTCATAGCTTATAAATCACCCTCAGTTGGTAATCTGCCAATGCAGTTCTGATGGAATTGAAGTGTGGGGTAAATCCTAAGATAAAGCCGCCGCCACCTGCACCACAGAGTTTGAGGTAATATTTGTCGCTTTCCAGTCCATATTGCCAAATTTGGCGGTACAGAGGCGGAATCATGGGCTGGAAATGCTCGAACTGAAACATGGACATCTTTTTGAGTTCTGCCAATAAATGCGCTACATCACCCGCCAAAAAATAGTTGATGCAGTTGTCATTATAGACCATCAGCTCATTTTTACATAAGTTTTTAAAATCGTCTTGTTTGCACTTTTCTAAGAATAGGTTTACCAAAGGCTCGGTTTTTCGTGGGCGATTGGTGTTGAGCAGAAAAATTGCACCCATTTCTTTTTCGTATTTCACACCGTTAAATTCAGGAATTTTGACAGTTTCTATTGCCGTTTTGGATTTGATGAGTAGCGGCTGATTGAGGTAGCAGATGAGTGGGTCCACTCCTGAGCTTGACCCATGAAAATGCGATTCCATTTGCCCAAAAATCAGTTTGAGTTTCAAAATATCGTCATTCGTCAGGATTTGGTTGCGGTCTATCTTTTCATATACATAGCGTTCGTAAAGTGAGGCGGTAAGCGCGCCCGAACTGCCCACGCCAAAGCCCTGCGGGATATTGGACTGGAAATAAAGCCCCTGCGCGATGTCAAACTCTAAGGAAGTAAAATCAAAATCTACGTCAATTTGGCTTTGCTGGGTTTTGTAGGCAATGTACTCACAAAAAGCCTTTAACTCCCTGTTAGACTGCTGGATACGTCGTGAACTGTCTGTAATATGCTTCAATACTAAGCGACCTCCAAACAGGTGATAAGGAACTGCCAAGCCCATAGAGTGCAGAATAATACTATATTCGCCAAAAAGCAGTATCTTTGAATGAAAAAAAGGTGATTCTATCATTTTGTTGTTGATTGTTCGTCGTTTTGTGGTTCAAGGTTTATGTTTTAAAATGCAAAATGACCTCAAACTTTTAGCAATTAATTTTTACAAAGGAAAAAAATAAATTCAATATGTTGCAAGAAATCAGCAGTAAAGATATTTTCAATCAAGTAAAAAGTTCATTAATAAGCATTTATGAAGAATCAGAAGCGCAAAATATTTCTTATTGGCTTTTAGAAAAGCTGTTTTTGCTTACCAAACAAGAAGTGATGCTGGATAAAAAAAGGTTTGAAGATGCGGATTTGCTCCAAACCAAGCTCTCGCAGGCGGTTGCGCGACTGCTGCGGCACGAGCCAATTCAGTACATTTTGGGTGAGGCTTATTTTTATGGATTGGATTTCATCGTTACGCCTGCGGTGCTGATTCCAAGACCCGAAACTGAGGAACTGGTGCAACTTATTATCCAAGAAAATGCAAAGCAAGAAAACTTGACTATCTTGGATATAGGCACAGGAAGCGGCTGTATCGCTATTTCCTTAGCCAAAAATCTACGAAATGCTCAAATTTATGCCATTGACATTAGCGAAAATGCGCTGGAAGTTGCCAGAGAAAATGCCAAAAAGCAAGAGGTCAAAATCAATTTTTTGCAGTCAGATATTTTGAAAATATATGAAAATGAAAGTGAAAAAGTGATGCTCTCCACAGAAAATGCAAGATTCCTAAGCGACCTGCGCTTTGATATTATAGTCAGTAATCCTCCGTATATCAGCGAGTTAGAGAAAAAAAAGATGCACGCTAATGTCCTTGATTATGAACCTTCGCAGGCATTGTTTGTACCTGACCACACGCCGCTTTTGTTTTATGAAAAAATTGCTTTACTTGCTCAAAAACAATTAAAAGTCAATGGGAAACTGTATTTTGAAATCAATGAAGCATTTGGGAATGAAGTAGTTAGCTACTTAGATTCCTCAGATTTCAAACAAATAAGGCTCATCAAAGATTTACAAGGGAAAGATAGAATAGTGAGTAGTTTTTTTAATCCATGAAAGATTCCTATATTCAGGTTTTCAAAAAACAGCAAAAATATGTTAGTTATCCATCAATATTTAGAGCATACCAAACTTAGCCCTGTTTTCACGTCCGAAGATTGTGAACAGCTTGTCAATGAGGCTATTGCGTTTAATTGTGTAGGCGTATGCGTCCCTCCTTACTGGGTAAAAAAGGCGCGCCGAGATTTGGGTAAGGCAGAGGCAAAGCTGGTTACAGTGATAGGCTTTCCGCTTGGCTATCAGCGCAGTGAGGTCAAAATGAGAGAGTTAGAGATTGCCCTCAGTGATGGCGCGGACGAACTGGACGTGGTGATGAACCTCTCTGCCTTCAAAACGGGCGTGATGATGTGGGTCAAAGGCGAGTTGGCGCAGTTTGCCAGAGCCTGCCACGAAGCCAATGCCTTGCTCAAAGTCATCATAGAAACGGCTTATCTTTCTGAAAATGAAATCATTAAAGCCTCAAAAATTAGTGCTGA
>JAAFJS010000208.1 GCA_013298985.1 Cytophagales bacterium | reverse complement strand
ATCTCTTTTGGGGTACTCATTGCGCCCCTCGTCATTCATGGTAGCATGAAATATCGCCTCTCGCGCACCTCTTGGAGAGGCATACATTTTGGGTATAGAGGCACAGTGGGCGGCATTTACAAGGTCTATTTGCTTGGAGTTTTGTTTACAGTGCTTACACTTGGCGTTTATTATTTTTGGTTTATTGTCAGCCTGCGAAAATATGTGATTAGCAATATTCGCATGGGCAACCTCCGCTTCGAGTACGAAGGCAGTGGGGGCGATTACTTCGTAATTCAGCTGATGGGGTCTTTTGGAATGTTTTTCTCACTTGGTATTTATTATTTTTGGTACAGACGCGATACGCTTAACTTCTTGGTGGACAATATAGTAGTGTATCAAAATGAAAAAAAGTGCTATTTTCAATCCAAGGCAAGCGCGCTTTCCATTTTTGAGTGGGTGATTATCAACTATGTCATTATTTTGTTCACTTTTGGCTTGGCAATCCCTTGGGCTATGCTCAGAACCTTGCAGTTTTATGTGAATAATATTGAGATTTACGGGCATTTCAATGCTGACGACATTCACCAAACGGAAGAAGAATATAAAAATGCCATTTCTGATGACCTTTCTACCATGCTCGATTTGGACATCATATAAGTTGTAACAAACCAGTGTTTTAATTTTTTAACCACAGAAATCATACAAAAAAATTGCAGATTTGACTATAAACTACCTTGAAATCACCCATGGAAGCAACATTTAAAGGCAAATATTACAATGGACTTTCATCTATGGGCTTAGAGGCAGAGATAGCCCTCGAATCCCATGCTATTTTGATTGCTTATACAGACAAAGATGGTGAGCCTCAGACCATTGCGTGGGATATCGCGCAAATGCACAAGAACGAGTTTATCGCCAAAGACCGCGTAACACTTCAATATGGCACTTTCCCACCGCAATCCTTAGAGGTAAACTCAGCAGCGTTTGTTATTGCGCTCAAAACCACTTATGCTCATCAGGATTTTATGCAATCTCACTATCATTTTCTGAGCAAAAAGGGCTGGAAAGGTGTAATCGCAGGCGGAACGCTGTGTGTGAGCCTGATAGCTATTTTCTATTTTGTAGGAATACCGACTATTGCTGAAGGAATCGCAGAAAAATTCCCACTCAAATATGAAGTCGAGATAGGAGAACAGCTTTTCAAAACGGTTACAAAACAATACCAAATAGACTCTGTCAAAACGGTTTTGATGAATGATTTTTACAAAAATTTAGCCTACCCAAGCAATTATGACATCAAAGTTACCGTCGTAGAAGTCGACATGGTCAATGCTTTTGCGGTGCTGGGAGGGAATATTGTCGTTTTTACTGGCATTTTAGATAAGATGCAGAATAGCAATGAGTTAGCGGCACTTTTGGCACATGAGGCTTCGCACATAGAGCTTCGCCACTCCACCAAGTCCATGTTTAGAAGTTTGGCAAATTATATGTTTATTTCCTTAATTTTTTATGATGTAAACGCTATCGCCTCCCTGCTGGTAGAAAATGCCAATATGCTCACTGACCTGCATTACTCTCGCCGCTTAGAACAAGAGGCGGACGAAAACGGGTTTAGGCTCATGGTTGGTCAGCAGATAGACCCAAACGGCATGGTGCAACTCTTTGAAACACTGAAAGATGGGCATAAAATCAAAGTAAAAATCCCTGATACTGAAAACAAGGAAATAGGGGAAAACGACGAAGCCGCAGAACAAGAAATAGAAATCAGCGAACCTAATGAGTTTATGAGTACGCACCCCTTGATAGCCAATCGTATTGATGATATTAGACAAATGATAGCCAAAAATCCTTCTCCTATCAAAGAAAATAACATACTAAGCGAAATTTGGAACAAGATAAAAGGAATCAACGAATAAAAAACTCCTTTTATCTTGATAATCAGCCCAATAAGATTTTAAAAAATCTTATTGGGCTATGTTTTTCCACAAAAAAATTTATATAATCCTAAAAATAATAGCCAATGTCAAAAGATAAATAACTGATTTTGATGCGTCCGTCCGAGCCATTTATCTTATCCGTAGCAAGGAAAAGAGGTTGGTTGAAGCGAATCCCCAAGTCAATCGTTCCCGCATCTTGCAAACTCCACTCTACGCCCACACCCACGATGAAGTCAGGAACAAATTTATAGTAGCCATCTGTTTTCTTAGAAGTAGCCGTTACTCCACTTAGTGTAACATCTGTTTTTGCAGAAGCCAAAAAATTAAGTGATGCACCAAATATACCTCTGATTCTCAGCCCATTGGAGATTTCATTGGTTCTCATGTGTAGTGCCACAGGGATTTCTACAGTGGTCAGGTTTGTTTTTGTTTTTTGTGTAATCGTAGTAGAAATAGGTAATGAGCCAGTATATTCATAGCCTTTGGAAACGATATTTAGCCCTGAATGGAGTCCAAATTTTTCTGAAAACTGATAAGTAGCCATCAAGCCGCCCGCAAAGCCCACTTTTGAGCTGGTAGTAAGCCCACTAATGGTGTTTTTGTCCTTGTCAGTAACCCCTGCAAAAGAAACAATCGGGCTGAGGCGCAAACCAAAACGGAACTCCTGCGCGGAAGCAAATTTGGTAATTATCAAGAACAAAATGAGAAATCCTATTTTTTTCATATCAATAAATGGTTAAATGGTTTCATAATCAAATTGTAAATCAGTGGTGATTCAATTGTGTGATAAGCTCCCCCTACCCCCTCCAAAGGGGGAAAACAGCCTTTTCTCCCCTCTTGGAGGCGCAGTGCAACTGGGAGAGGTAAAACTTTAAGCATCATACATTTGCAAACACTACCTATAAATCTAAGTACAAAATTATAAAAAAAGATGACATCTTATGTTAAGATGTCATCTTTTCTTGTGTGTTGCCACTATGGTTAAAAATATTATTTTTTCCCAAGTATTTGGTCTATTTTGGCAAGTTTCTTTTGTGCATTTGCCTTTTCAGAAGACTCCTCAAAATCATTGATAATGCGGTTATAAGTTTCTGAAGCACCTGCAAGGTCTTTGTTCAGCTCTTGCGCCAGTGCTAATTTACTCATATAAATAGGTGTAAAAAGCTCATTTACATTGTAATTAGCCGCTTTTTTATAATAGGAAATAGCATTTCCCAAATCACTTTTTTCCATGTACGCATCACCTATTAGGCTATAAACACGTGCCTGTAAGAGCAAATCGTTTGGGTTGCAACCTTCTAAGTTTGAAATAGCTTCATCAAACTTTCCTTCTTTCAGCTTTGCCACGCCCACATAGAATTTTGCCAAACCGCCCGCTTTGGTGCTACCAAAATCTTCTGTAATTGCTGTTAAGCCAATCGTGGTATTGCCATTATCTCCTGCCAATGCTTTTCTGGTGGAGTCTTTCTCCAAATAAAATTGGGCAGGGAATAGTTCTTTTTGCGCCTCAGCATTCTTTGTTTCATTGTTCCATTGGAAAAGCAGAATACCTGCTACGATAACCAAAATACCAACGCCAATGCCCAGCACTAATTTTTGATTATTTTTTGCAAATTGTTCTGTCTTGCTCAAGCCTTGCTGCAATACCTCTGCACTTTCAAATATTTCCAAGTTGGAATGTTCTTTGGAAGTGGCTGTTTTCGTTGTATCAGTCTTTAAATTCTTTGCCATAAAATCGTTGCACTTTTTCTTGCTTCTAAATTTTGAGTCGCAAAATTAGTAAAACCTTTGGGAATAACAATATTTTTCTTTCAAAAAAATGTTAAAAGCAGAAACTTTGATGCACAAAGCTACGTAAGGGAGTGAAAATTTTATTTTGGCATTTTTTATGTTATTTTGTTCCTTAAAACTTTCCCCTTTATTGTATCACTATAATTATGTCAGCAGACAAAGAAATAGGTAAATACCAGCTTTTCCAGACCGAAGATAAGATTTTGGCTGATGCCCAGCATCTGCTCAATCGAGATGATATCCCTGTGAATGAGGTAAAAAAGGCATATAGGCTTCTCACTTCGCGCTACGAGAGCCTGCTGGAGGAGGTCAAGATTCACACCAAAGTTGGCGACAAATTGCAGGCTAAACTGTACGCTATCAACGAAGAGTTAGAATTTGCAAAAGATGGTTTGGAAAAAATCGTAGAAGCGCGCACGACCGAACTCAAGCAAGCAAACATAGATTTACTGGCTATTAATGAGGAATTGGACAGCTTTGTTTACCGCGCCGCCCACGATATTCGAGGTCCTTTGGCTACACTTTTGGGACTCTGCAACCTCGCCAAAATGGACATTGAGGAGTCAAAAGCCTTGGTATATTTTGAGATGTTACAAAAAACAGCTTTGCGTTTGGACAATATTTTGTCGCGGCTGATGATTATCAACACACTCAAAAATCAGCTTGTCCATGTAGAGCATATCAATATACAAAATGCTGTTAATGAACTCATTGAAGACCATGCTCACAGAAAAGAACTCTTTGTGGGGGTGAGGTTTAGAATAGATATTGAGCAAAACTTTGGCTTTGATACGGATAAAAACATATTGGAGATTATGCTCTGCAATGTATTAGAAAATGCGGCAAATACCCTTACCAAGCCCGCCAGCGAACGTATCAGCCCTGAAATTATCAATCTCAAAATAGTGCCTCAGAGCAGTTATTTCGAGATTTTTATTACCCACAAAGGCTTTCCTATCCCCTTAGAAGCCAGCGACCAGATTTTTAATATGTTTTATCGCCCCAGTGAAAAGTCAGAAGTAACAGGGCTAAAACTTTACACCGCCAAACGCGCCGCAGAGAAACTTAAGGGGCGCATCTGGCTGGTGGAATCTAACCAAGAAAGAACTATGATGGGCATGGCTATCCCTTACAGCTATCATTGAGGGGTGATTAAGTGCCTCTCCCCTACTCTACTGCTCAATTGCTATGAGTTCTTTTATCCAAAAATTCTCTTCTTTTTTTAGAGTATAGCGTTGCTCTTGGTTAAACTTGCGTAAATTGAGGCTTTTGACTTCATACACCATAGAGTCTGGTCGTATCTTTGCGGGAGTTGCAGAAACCTCGTAGTCAAATACCAAGCTATCACCATTGTCTGTGCGTGCGTTCACTTTCATAAACACTGCTGTTTCACTGAGCATATAAATACTGTCCTGCTCTATCTTGCCAAGCGTGAAAGAGATACTTTTATTGGCAACTCTATCTGTAAAAGTGTATTTCAAAAAACCTTTTCTAAAAGTATTATCTACATAGTGCTTATCTATGGCACGCATTATTGGGTCTTTTAGTTTGTTCCAGTCTATGGCAACTGGTTTTGCAGTAATTTCAGTAGTTTGTTCAGCTTGCTGTTCGCCTGATGAGCAGGCATAAAATGCTAAAGATACTATTAAAAATAAACCTTTTCTGTACATCATTTTTTTCATGTCATTCCATTTTTTTATTTTGAGCCACAAAATTAACAGTCAAATAGAAAAGATAGCAGTGTTTAACACTTTTTAAGTTCAATTCATTTTCCTTCCTTGGCAACTATCTGCTGGTATTTCTGATTATAATAGCTTGCACTGACGGTGTCTTTCTTAGTCAAATAACAATTTGCCAAATTGCCTAAAATAATTTTATCATTCGGCGCAAGTGTTTCTGCCTTTTTCAGGTAGCGGATAGCTTCATCAACTCGCCCTTTATACAAGTTAATCGTTCCAAGGTTCACGTATGGTTCCATGAGGTTAGGCGCAAATAAAAGTGCTTTTTCATAGCTTTCTGTCGCTTTTGCATAATCCAAATATACAGTATGTACTATTCCGTAGGTCATAAAATATTCTCCTTTGCTTGCGCTATCTATAGCAAGCGTTTCTGCTTTTTTTAGAAACTCTCTTGCCTTTGCATGATTATAAACATGAACATAATCAGTTGCCATATCTATACAATAACTAAAGCTATTAGCAATCACTGGCACATTTGCTATTTTTTCATAATTAAGAATCGCATTATTATAGTCCTTTAACTTAGTATAGGTATGTCCAAGTAAAAAGTAAGTAATGGCAGCTGGGCGCAGCTGATTTGCTATACTGAGGTCTGTTAAAGCCTCTTTATAGTTTTTGCGCTTTAATTGGACACTACCTCGCAAGTAATAAGCTAACTCATCATTAGGATACTCTGCTATCACATTGCTGAAAACATGAAGGCTATTTTGCCAATAGGTGGTACGCTGCCAAGTAAGATAAGAAAAACCAATGGTGAGCAGTCCCAAAAAAGCCAATGCAACCCAATCTCTATTTTTAAATGATAATTGGTAATAAATAATCATTACTAAATAGGCTAATCCAATATATGGCAAATAGGTTTTATAGGCAATCCATATAAGATAACTATCCAAAGGCACAAATAGTACAGGCAGTATGTGCAGTAAGAAGAATAAAAGCCCAAAAGTAATTTGTTTGTTAAAAAACGTAAACATACCACGACGAATCAAGCGAACAACTAAATATATCGCAGCACATAACACAAAACAGCCAATAAAAAAAACAGATTTCTCAGATACAAATCCGCTATACGGGTGGATAAGACCTTGCCCTGTCGGAATAAAAAATTTAATGAAAT
The DNA here is from genome assembly GCA_013298985.1 of Cytophagales bacterium. Lineage (GTDB taxonomy): Bacteria > Bacteroidota > Bacteroidia > Cytophagales > Thermoflexibacteraceae > Thermoflexibacter. Next base: position 3,840 of record JAAFJS010000208.1, on the reverse strand, counting down.
AAGCAAATAAAGCATAAGCACTCAAATAAATTTTTTTCCAAAAACTGAGGTTATTCGCTAAATCTACTGCTTGTGTGTTTCCAATAAAACTTAAATATATTCCTACTAAACTGATGAGGAAAAAAGGTAGTTTATCTAACAAAGCCTTCCTCGTACGCCATGCTCTACCCTCTGCGTAATCAAGCAGTAATAGTGCAAGAGGCATTGTGAAAGACAAGTATTGCACATAAGTAGCTACGCAAAAAAACACAACAGAAAACCCGTAGTAAATCCATCGAATATACAAATGCTTACCCAATATATCGCGTAAATACATGACATATAGCACCAATGAAAATAAATAAGCCAATGAAAATAGTAAGTCGCCCTGACGCATAGACCAAGCGACCACATCTACATACATAGGATGAATACCAAAAATTAGAGATACAACAAGCGCACTGAGGAATTGGCGGGTGAGTAAAAAAATGAAAATATATACTCCCACCACATTGAGTAAGTGCAAGCACAGACTCAGCCATGGCACAGTAGAGAGATTGCTAATATCTCTGCCACCTGCCCAGCAAGTAACATCACTTTGGAGTGACGGATAATGAGCTAACAAAGAAATGAGTAAAATACCAATTAAGAACAGATGTCGCATAAAGCCAAATAAATAAAACAGTTGAATATTTTTTTAGAAACCGCAAAATTAGCATTTTTTATCAATGCAAATTTTTAAATATCCTCCTTTTAACATTATTTAAACTACTGCCCTATCACAATTTACACTTTTCTTAGTAATTTTGCACCTCAAAAAATTATTTCTTAATAACATCATCAAAAATCATGAAAAAATATAATGCTTATTTTGTATTAGTCATCTTATTTCTTGCCCTATTCTACTCCTGCTCAGGTAGCAAAAACGAATCCGCGAATACAGATGCCATCGGTGAGGCTGATACACTAAGCCCCAATCGCGGCAGAGCCTCCAAAAATATTGTCAAGGCAACCCTTAATGGCAAAGCAATGGAATTCTCTTTCGTTGGGAGCTATAACAATGATACTTTTAATATCTCTGAAAGCCAAAACGGGGCGTATACGATGTGGGCATTTGAGCTGGGTACAAACGAGCAAATGAAAGAGAAAATCAGCATCTCCCTTGTCAATCACGATATTACAAAGGAAGCAAAACCTTTCATCATCAAAGGAAAGCAGACTGGAAAACAAGCACGCTTAGACCTCAGTATCCAGAAATCTAATATCTTCATTCCATATAGCAATGTAGATAGCTTTGATTGCGCGATTACCAACGTTTCTGACCAAGAAGTAGAAGGCACTTTCTCTGGTGAGGTCAAAAATTTAGGAAATAGAGTCATTAAAATAGAAAACGGCTCTTTCCGAATCCAAGTCAAAAAAGTAGAAATGAAATTACAATAAATCTCAAAAATGGGGTTTGAGAAAAACAATAAAACTCAAGCCCCATTTCTATCTAAACCTATCATCACCAAATGAACAAAATCATTACCCAATCAAAAATTAGCACACTATTTATTTTTGTTCTATTACTTTCTTTTTCTTGCACCAACAAGGAAAATGACCACCTTATTACCATCTCAACACCTCATGGGAACATACAACTTGTCCTTTTTGACCAGACACCTCTGCACAAAAAAAATTTTCTAAAATTAGTAGATGAAAAATTCTATGATGACATGGCTATACATACTCTTTTTAGACAATATCTCTTGGGAACTGGCAACCCAAAAACAAAATCTAAGGGAGTCGCTAAGTCTGAATGGGGGCTTGGTGGCGCAGATTACACTATCCCTGCCGAGATTAATGCTAATTTTAAGTTTGTGAGAGGCACTATTGCCGCAGTGAGAGAAGACGACGCAAAAAATCCTACCAAAGCCTCTAATGGCTCTGCATTTGCCATTATATTAAGCAGAAAAAGTGTTACTACATTTGAAGGGAGATATACTGCTTTTGGACACGTAATCTCTGGTTATGATGTATTGGAAAGATTGGAACTCCAAGCGGTGGATAAGGATTATAGACCCATTACAGACATTCGCATCAAAATCACAGCCACGCCCATGACCAAAAGTCAGATTTTCCAAACATTTGGCTACCGTTTTCCGCAATAAAAATGATTGTCTGACAATTTTTGTGATAAAGTGCTTGCACAGGTTGTATTTTGTCAAATTAGTTGCCTATCAATTCTGTTACTAAGATGTGTTTAAAATGTCTTAAAACTGCAATTATCTTTGATAAATCTTTTTCTTTGGTGCTGTCAAAGGACTCTGAAACACAGTATTCTTTCCCCTCTATGATTACAAAATACCAAAATCGTCCAATCACATAACAACCATAAATAGGGTTTTGATTCTTGTTTAATACTTGTGCTATCAAAAAAGCCTCTAATAGCTGCGCCATTGGGTCGCCATTGGGGTCTTTATCTTTTTTGTACTGCGGTTCGCCGCCCGCCTGAAAATGAAAGTAAGGCGTTTGTAACATATCCAAAATACCTTTGCCCATCATAAAATCTGACTTTACCTTTAAGAAGTACCCCTCTCTCTCTGCCTCTATAGTTTTATCAAAAAAGGTACGAATAGACTTACTTGACTTTAAGTCCGCCAGTTCCAATACAAAAGCAATGAAATTCATTTTCAAATCTTCCTCTGCCCACGCGTCTATATTCTCCACCGCCTGAGCAAGTATCCGAGAAAACGTATCTTGCTCATACGGGGAAAAGGTAGTAGTGGTTTCTAACCAGCGAAGCATCAATGGGGTGGCTTGCCTTATCTTCTCCAAACCAAAAATAGCTATCAGTTGTGCCTCAGAATATTTTTGAATTTTACGTTTCTTTGCCATTTTATTTCTTTTTTACAAATGTAACTACTTTTGGGCAAAAATAAAAAGTGTTATTTTTTATACTTAACACAAAAGTAAACTGTATTTGAAATACAACCTCCCCCTGCCCCAGTTGCACTGCGCCCTCAAAGGGGGAAAATAGCCCTTTTTGTTTCCCCATAAAAACAAAAAAAGGATTGAGCATAAGCCCAATCCTTTTTCTTATATTACCTCCATTTTTAGCCCTCCCAGCAGGGAGGATTGGGTGGAGTTATATTCTTAGTCAAGTAACATACCAGTACCGTAGTGAATATCTCTGATGTAAGTAACACCAGTGATAACTTCAAACTGAGAACCAGCTACGTTAGCACCACCAGTAGGCGCAACACCACCAGCAGTAGTACCAGCATCAGTAATATTACCAACAATTCTATATGCTTGACCTACTTGGAAACCAGTAGCAGCAGCTGTATTGAAAGCGAAGAATCTTTGGTATCTGTTACCTCTTACATAACCAGAACCGCCAGTCAATACATTGATGGCTTGAATCTTACCAGCTATGGCAGCAGCTGTGCTACCAGCACCGTCAATGATTCTGATACCAGGATTAGCTCCATTGGCAGGATTCACTTGCAAAGTAGCCGCAGTACCACCTGCACTTGTATTAATAGTAACCTGAGATGAACTCAAGCCTGTGTGGAAACCAAGTGCTGGCCAAGCGGTACTTGCAATGAGAGATTCTGGAAGAGTAATCGCAAGGAGTGCACCTGCTGCAGTGAAAGTAAATATAGGTCTATCAGCCACAGGGACAGTTGTATCATTAAACCTTGTAGTTAATCCAGCACCCAATACATCAAGTACAAATGCAGGGATAGTTGTTGTTACTACTGCAGGTGTAAGTGCATCATACGCAGGGATATTACTACCAAGGGTAATTCTACCTTGAGTTGCAGTAGCACCATCAAATGTATCGCCTACTCTTTGCAACCTACCACCTGAACCTAC
>JAAFJS010000207.1 GCA_013298985.1 Cytophagales bacterium | reverse complement strand
GTGCCTTGTATCAATGAAGCCCTTTATGTCAAAGGTCTTCAGCTCTACGAAGGCTTGGTAAATGAGGAAAAAGATGCCAACACCAAAATCAAATACCAAGAAAAGGTATTGGCACTGTATGACAAACGCATGGCAATTTATGGTGAGAAACTGGACATTATGGAGCGCAAAGCACTCAAATTCTATCCTTATGAATTAATAGAACGCACTAACGTTACCCCTGATGCCGCGATGATTAACAAACTCTATGAGTTTTATGACAAAATTGTAGAAAAAGGTGGAAGTAACTTAAAGCAAAGTCTTATTTATGTGTATTACATGGACTTGATGTGCAAGAAAAAATCTGTAAATAAAGATTTGGGGGAAGAAGTTATTTTGGACAAATATGGCAAAATCATGCAAATCGTTGATTCTAAGATAGCTGAAGGTACAAATAAAGATGTTTGGGAAGAGGCTAAAGTTTCTCTTGATGCTATGCTGGAAAACTGCGTTACTTTAGGTTGTGATTTCATTACCAACAAGTTATATCCTAAATTACAGGCAAATCCCAAAGATGTAGAGCAGGCGAAGAAGATTGTAGCTTTTATTCTTAAAATCAAAGATGAGGCTGACAAATCAAAGTGCTACAAAGGCGAAATATTTACTAAGGCTGTAGAAGTCATTTATATCACTGAAAAAACGGCAAGTATCGCACGCATCTTGGCAGAACGTTGTCTTGCAAACGGTGATGAAGCTGGCTTTGCCAAATATATGGCAGAGGCAATAGAATTGGAAACTGACCCTGTTAAAAAAGCAGATGATATATTCCGCATGGCAAAATTAGCAAATAAAGAAGGTAAATTGAGTGAAGTACGCAACTTAGCTCTTAAAGCCGCATCCACTGATGCTTCAAAAGCTGCTGACGCATACCGTCTTATTGGCGACCTCTATATGGGTAGCTACAAGCAGTGCGGTGGCGGTGATGCCGTTCAGTCGCGTGCCGTTTTCTTAGCCGCCTACGATATGTACGCCAAAGCAGGTGATAGCAAAGGCATGGCGAACGCAAAAGCACAATTCCCAACGGTTACAGATGCCTTTACGCTGAACAAATACAAAGAAGGAGATACATTGAATGTAGGTTGCTGGATTGGCGGAACAACTACGCTACGCCTGAGAAAGTCAGGAAACTAAGGTGTGATTGGTTTTTAAGATAAATTTGAAAATATTAAAAACGCCATTTCCTGAACAGAAATGGCGTTTTTTTAGTTAGTCAGCAAACACTTTTTTCAAGTCAATGCTTAACTGAGGCAAAATAATAGTGCTAATGGTATCCTCATTGTCATAAATGCCCGCCTCTGCATATTTTCCATTTTCGCCCAGAAAAAAAACCTCTACCCACTTATCTTTGGGATAAACTATCCAAAATTCTTTTACGCCAAATTCCTCATACAGAGGACGTTTGATTTCTCTATCTTTCTTTTGTGTACCCTGCGAGATAATCTCTATGATAAGGTCAGGAGAGCCTAAACACCCTCTTTCATCTAATTTTTTAGCATCACAAATAATGCACAAGTCGGGCTGTACCACTGTATAAATATCTTTTTCTTTTTTTGCTTTGGGGTTCGTAGGAAAGCGTACATCAAAAGGCGCATCATAAATCTCACAACCACAAGGATGATGTGTAAAAAAATCTTCAAATTGATATTGGATTCGCTTGGATATTTTTTGGTGAAGGCGCATGGGAGTAGTCATGGGTACTACCTTTCCCTTGATGAGTTCTACCCACTCGTCAAACTGCCAAGTGAGGTAATCTGCATACGTATAAGTAGCATTGAGGTCAAGTTCTGACAGGTGATTTACCATACATATTTTGTTTAGGAAAACAAATTTAAAAAATTTGTAGTTAAAAAATAGGATTCTGCTGGTGGTATTTTAAAACCCAAAAGTCAGCGAAGCCCAGTAACTCTGCCAATCTGCTTGCGTATTTTTCGTAGTTGGAATCATTTTTACTGCACTTATCATGTAGGTGCCTTTTGCCTCTAAGGGAAGAGAAACCATGCCTTTTTTATCTGTTTTGAGGTCAGCTTTTATTAGTTTTCCATCAGTTTTGCGCCAAATTTTCACCATATTATTGGGCAGAGGCTTATTTTTGAATAATAATTTGAACTGAATCTGCTGCCCTGACTGTACCTGATAGGGGTTTTGTTCGGGTATAATTTCTAAGGTATGCCCAACCTTGGTTTTGAATATATTGTCTTTTTTTTCACCCACCTGCACCAGTGCCTTCGCGCAGCGTTGATACTGCTCGCGACCTTTCTTATCCGTTTCATTGCGCTGCTTCCGAAGCTCGATAATATCTTCGAGTCCATCTTCCTTCAAATATGCCAAGAATTTATCTGGCTCTAAGTCAATGAGTTTGTCCTGGCTATTGAACGCCAGAAGGTTTGTGCCTTCGGTCTTAAAGGTAAAATTTACCTTTTCTTCGGGTGTGCTGGGGAACACATCAGCAATGCTTTCCTTGCCCTCAGCATTGTAGAAATAAAAACTTGCCATTTTCCCCTGCCAAACCTCACCCTCAAAGTCTTCGCCTACCAAAAAAGAAAGTGGAAGCGTATCGCCCACCTTCACGACAAATTTTTCAAGGGCAAGCCAAAACTCATGTGCTTGCGAAGTAAAAAAAATAATTAAAAAATAAAAACAAAGAAAGATTTTTTTCATTTGGGTATTAAGTTTAGACTGCCTGATGAGCAATTCTTCATTCATTTTTCACGCAAGGGCAAATATGCCATCGTTTTATCATTTTTAGATTACAAAGGTATAAAGATTTAGACATTTGGTTTCAAACTTTCGTCCAAAATCCATTGCAAGACAGCTAAAACTCGCTGAGGTTCGGTAAAGGTCAAAGGCACATAATTGGGGTCAATGTAGAGATTTTTATTTTCCAGTTTCAAAAAACACCACGAAAAAGCATTGGTAACGCAACCATACATTACATTTCTTGGGTTGCCTTCTCGTTCGTTATATATTTGAGCAGCATACATTTCTGAGCCACATTGCCCTAACCAGCTTTCTATATCATCTTTTTTAGCTTCTACAAAACAAAAAATAGGGCTTTCTATCTCTGTTTTGCGTGGTTTATTGGAAAAGATAAAATCACAGTAACCGTTTAACCCTTGTTTGCTATCTACATCAAACATATAGCCCGAAAAGAAACTCAAATTATCAATGTTTTTGCGTCTAAACTCTTTTAAAACAGGGGTAACAATGAATTCGGATTTGGCTTTTTCGCTTGCTAAACCCAGTCCTACACTATCTGCTAATTCAGTCAATAGTTGTTGCGAAGCCTTCCAGATGGGTAATTTGAGTGGTAAGAACGGGACACTTTCGTTTTCTATTCCAAACTTTACTTTTAAATCCTTGAGTTTGAATTTATTGTACGCCATCGTTTTATCATTTATTAGATTACAAAGATATGAAAAAAAACAATGAATTTACCACGCAAAAAAGCGGTAAAAAATTTCTGCTTTGAGTAGAGTTTCTTATTTTTACGAAAAAAACGATTCACCTTGAAAAATATCACTGACGAAGAACTCCAATCCATCAATCGCGCAATCCTACTGCGCTACGGCATCGATTTTAACAACTATGAACAGCAATCCTTCAAGAGGCGCATGAGCAGGGCTTTGCAGCGATTTGGGGTAGATAATATCTTTGACCTTTGGAAAATCATGCTTCGTGATAACACTTTCATATTCAAGGTGATAGATGAGATTACCGTAGGGCTTACAGAGCTTTTCCGCAATCCTGCCCTCTGGGATTTTTTGAGGAAAGAGCTAACCACTAAGCTAAAATCAAATACAGAGCTAACTGTTTGGCACGCAGGCTGTTCCACAGGAGAAGAAGTTTACACCATGTCTATCGTCCTGCACGAGATTAACTTGCTTTTCAAAACGCAGGTGTGGGCTACCGACCTGAGTGGTCAGGCAATCAAGACCGCAGAAGAAGGCATTTATCCTGATGACATCTTTAAAAAATATACGGAAAACTATAAATTATATGCCCCAGACAGAGATTTGAGCCAGTATTTTTTCAGAAGCCAAGGCACTTGGCAGGTTTTTCAGACCTTGAAAAGCCACATCAGGTTTGAGCAACACAATTTGTCAAAAGATGCCATTGTAGGGCAGTTTGATGTGATTTTTTGTAGGAATGTAATGATTTATTTTGATGAAACCTTGAAAATGAAGGTCTTAGAAAATTTTTATCACGCGCTTCGCGAAGACGGCTACTTTATTATTGGCTACTATGATGCCCTCCCTAACGAATATCGCCAATTTTTTGAGATATATGATGCCTCCAATAAGGTGTTCAGGAAAAGAAAGGAAGCACCCAAACAATGGTAATGAAAGTTAAAAAGCCTTTGGATTTCAGGAATCTTTCTTAGTTTTGCGAAATTGCTTAACCACTAAGCCACAAAATACGAAGTTCTTAATCAAATTAACTATTTATTATCAAATGACTTTCAAGAAGTTAAACGACATTGTCGGCTGGATTATTTGCATCATTGCCACTGCGGTTTATGTGATGACCTTAGAAGAAACGGCAAGTTTCTGGGACTGTGGCGAATTTATAGCAGTTTCTTACAAACTGATGGTGCCTCACCCTCCTGGCGCGCCTTTGTTCCTGCTTTTGGGTAGAATGTTCTCTTTTTTAGCAATGGGAGATGTGGAACGCGTAGCCTATTGGATTAATATGATTTCCGTTTTGTCGAGCAGTTTTTCTATTTTGTTCCTTTATTGGTCTATCGTTTTGTTGGGCAAAAAACTGATTGCTGCACCCGAAAATGGCAGTGAATATTCTCTTTCTCAGCAAATTACACTGATTGGCGCAGGCGCGGTTGGCGCATTGGCATATACTTTTTCAGATTCCTTTTGGTTTTCAGCAGTGGAGGCAGAGGTTTACGGAATGTCCTCATTTTTTACGGCTTTTGTAGTTTGGGCAATGCTCAAATGGGAAACCATTGATAACCAGGTGCTTGCAAACAAATGGTTGGTGCTGATAGCATACATGATGGGGCTTTCCATTGGCGTTCACTTGCTCAACTTGGTTACGATTCCTGCCTTGGGTTTGATTTATTATTACAAAAAATATCCTAAAATCACACAATGGGGCTTGATAAGCACGATGGCGATTAGTGGCGGTATCATTATCTTGGTGATGTACTTTGTGATTCCTGGCTTGCCGAGCATTGCGGGCAAGTTTGAAGTTTTCTTTGTCAATACCATTGGTCTGCCTTTTGGCTCTGGAGCCTTGCTTTTTGCCTCTTTATTTTTGGGTGGTGTGGTGTATGGATTGATTTATTCCATCAAAAAGCAAAACGAAATACTGAATACAGCCTTGCTTGGTTTTGCTTTTATTTTGATAGGTTATGCTTCTTATGGCTTGATTTTGATTCGTTCCAATGCCAATACGCCCATTGATGAAAACAATCCCGAAGATGTGATGTCTTTTGTATCTTACTTAAAAAGAGAACAATACGGCGACAGACCCTTAATTTATGGGCGCACTTTTTCCTCGGAGCGCACCAGCGCGGAGCAAACTGACCCGATGTACCGCAAAGGCAAAGACAAATACGAAATTTATGATTACAAAACAGAGGCAACCTACTCGGACGAGATGTTCCTCACGCGTATGCACAGCCAAGGCGAAGACCACCCTCAGCTTTATCGCGAATGGGCAAATATTCCCGAAGGCAAAAAACCTAATTTTATTCATAATATCGTGTATTTGTTCAAATATCAGCTTGGACACATGTATTTCCGTTATTTCTTATGGAATTTTTCGGGGCGCGACGGTGATGACAAGGAAGCAGGCTGGTTAAATCCTTTTTCTAATTCTGATATTCCTGCCTCTGCCAAGAGCAAAGCGCACGATAATTTTTATATGTTGCCATTGATATTGGGGTTTGTGGGGCTTTTCTTCCAACTGAGCAGAGATGAGAAAAACTTTGCGATGGTGATGATGCTTTTTTTCCTCACAGGCATTGCCTTAGTGCTTTACATGAACTCGCCGCCCGTCGAACCTCGCGAACGCGACTATATTTATGTAGGTTCGTTTTACGCCTTTGCGATATGGATTGGCTTTGGCGTGATAGCCCTGAGTGAGTGGACGCGCAAATTTATCAAAGACCACACGCTTAGACCTGCACTTGCTACCTTGCTCTGCATGGCTGTACCTGCGATGATGGGCGCGAAAGGCTGGGATAACCACAACCGTTCTAACCGATTTCACTCCATAGACCAAGCCAGAAATACGCTGTCAAGCTGCGCGCCCAATGCGGTGCTATTTACAGGTGGCGATAATGATACTTTCCCGCTTTGGTACGTGCAAGACGTAGAAGGCTTCCGTACAGACGTACGCGTGGTCGTATTAAGCTATTTGGCAACTGACTGGTACATAGAGCAGCTAAAACGCAAGATGAACAAATCCGAACCTTTGCCAATTTCATTTGATTATGAGCAGTTTAAGTCAGGCAAAAACGATTATATTCCTTTCTTGGACAGAGGCGAAAGTAAGCAGTTAGAGGCAGGAATTGACCTCAAAACCTATATGAAATGGGTCAAAGATGCCAATGAAAATATTTTGGTAGAACTCCAAGGCGGTGGATTTACGCCAAGCCTTCCTTCCAAAAACTTTGTGCTAAACATTGATAGTGCCAAAGTTGCCCAAATGAATATTGTTCCTGAAAACAAAAAAGCGAGAATTGCTCGTCAGATGCGTTTTGGATTAAGACAAGGCTCAACGGCACTTTTCAAAAGCGATTTGATGATTTTGGATATGCTCGCGACAAGTGATTGGAAAAGACCGCTTTATTTCAATAATACCTCTGCCAATACGATTGCAGTCGAATTGCGAAATTATTTGCAAATGGAAGGCTTGGCTTACCGCGTAGTGCCTTACCGCACCGAAGGGGGCGATTTGGGCGAGGTAGATACGGGCATTACCTACGAAAACATGAAAAAGTTTCAGTTCAGAGGTTTTGATGACCCCAATGCTTACCATGATGAGGAGTATAAAAAATTTGCGGCAAGCGAACGCAATGCTTTTTTCAGATTGGCGCAACAGTTTGCCAATGAAAAAAACAATGAAAAGGCAAAAGAGATTTTAAACCTGAGCCTCAGCACAATCCCTGACAAAACGATTCCTTATGACTATTATATTCCGCGCTATGTAGAGCTTTTCCACCAGTTGGGCGAACACAAACAAGCGCAAGGGCTGGCAGATACGCTTGCCACACGCGCAGTCGAAGGCTTAGAATACATCATCAAGAATAACTTGTATGATTTCAGCAATAGCACTTTAAAGGACAAGAGTTTGCTCGTACTCAATCAGTTATCAGTCCTTTATGGGCGTGCCGTACAGCGCGAAGAAGGCAGAATACAAAAATTAGAAGAACTCAAAATAAACTTAGAAGGCAGGGTAGAAAAAGGTGATTTTGACGAGAAAGACCTCCAAACCGCCAAAGAAAGGCTGAAACTCTATGAAGCCCAGTACAAAAAATACAATGATTCTTTTGAAAAATTGTATGAAACTATCCTCAAAAATGAAAGAAAATAGAGGTTAAATGACAATGTAAAAAAATGTTGGGTTCTTTTGGTTCAAAAATTGTGTTTTTAGATTTGAAAAAAACACCTTCTTTGTGTAAGATTACAAATAATTATACGTTAAGCTAATAGAACCCAACAATATGAAAAAGAAACTTTTATACATTTTATTGCTTCTAATACCCTTGTCCTCACTGACAAGTGGTTTATTTGCCCAGCAAGCCCCCCTGATGACGCACTATTACCTCAATCGCTTCATCTTTAACCCTTCGTATATTTCGGTACAGCCTGAAAATCAGCTACATCTGATGTACCGTAGCCAATGGGCTGGGCTGGCAGGCGCACCAGAAACCATGCTACTGACCTATCAGCACACCCTACCCCACAAAAACATGGGCTTGGGCGCGATGGTCAAAAGAGAAAATCTCAATCTGGTTTCACAAACGAGCGCGCTGGCAAGTTATTCGTATTTGGTCAATCTCAAAAAAGAACATTCGCTTTCCTTCGGCTTGTCTTTGGGCGCACTTTTTAGCAGCATTAATTGGGACAAAGTGATGCTCGAAGACCTGATAGACCCCAAGCTCGCCGCTAACAATGGTCAGTCCCGCGCAGATGGAAATTTCGGTATTTTATACACTTACAAGAATTTGCAAGTAGGTTGGAGTGTGCAAAATCTGTTTGCACGCGGGTCAAGTGCCAAGTTTGATTTGAGCAATGCCTTTTTGCGTTATACAAACCACTCTATTTTTTCTGCCTCTTACAAAATAAAGCCCAAAACAGGAGATTTTACTTTTGAACCCATTTTCTTGTTTCGCTATGCCAATAATTTTCCAGGGCAGATTGATTTGAGTTTTGTTACAGAATGGAAAGAAAAGGCTTGGCTTTCAGTGGGTTATCGCAATAGCTATGGTTATTCTCTCAGTGTGGGTATGAAAGTGGTGGACAAGGTGAGCTTCGCTTATGCCTATGAAATCGCCAATAAAAATGTGGGCGTTGCCTCAAACGGTACGCATGAACTCATGCTGCGCTATGGTTTTGGCAAAAAGAAACCTGCTAAAGAGCCTGAACCCAAAACAGAAACACCCTAACTTAAAATAACAATTATGTTTTTCAAAGCCAACAAATTAACCAAATTTGTTGGCTTTGTCATCTCTCCGACATTTGCGTTTAGTTGTTTTTAAACCCTTTGCGTATAAATAAGTGTAATCAAACATTATTTATTTATACAAATCTAAAATGAAAAATTTAAGTTTATTTTTAGTGGCAATAAGCCTGCAACTATTTATCAATCAAGCGACTGCACAAGACGAATCTGCAAAAAGAAAATCACATTTCAATATAGAAAACAGCGTGGCAATCTATGGCTATGACCCTGTTTCATATTTTGATAATAAGCCACTGGAAGGCAAGAAAACATGGAAGTATGCTCATCAGGGAATAACGTATCAGTTTGCTAATCAGGCAAATATGGATAAGTTCAAGGTAAATCCTGCCAAATATGAACCCGCGTACGGGGGCTGGTGCGCCTACGCAATGGGTGCAAAAGGTGAAAAAGTAGAGATAGACCCTCAAACCTACAAAATCACCAACGGAAGATTGTTTTTATTTTACAATAAGTTTTTTAGCAACACACTCAAAGATTGGAATAAAGACGAGGCAAAATTATTTAAAAAAGCAGAAGAAAATTGGAAAAAAATTTATTAACCATTTAATAATCAAACAAGTATGAATATTTTTAAGATTTCTTTTTTATCTATTTTCTTATTGTTAGGTGTGTTTTCTTGTAAGACCAAGGAAACGACCATAGATGAGATGCTCAACCTCGCCAACTCTACGGTGGTGCTTCAGGGCAATTTCCAATCAGGAGCGCATACGACTACGGGAATCGCGAAAATCACTATGGAAAATAACAAGCGAATGTTAGTTTTTGAAAATTTCAAGACTGACCCAGGTCCCGATTTGCTGGTGTATGTGGCGACAAGCACAGATTTTTCGAACGCGATAGAGATAGATAAGCTCAAGGCAAGCAATGGGAATTTCAGCTATGAGATTAGTGCTTCCATCAATTTGGAGCAAAATAAGTACGTACTCATCTGGTGCAAGCAGTTTTCAGTGCTTTTTGGGAGTGCAACTTTGGCAAAAAAATAAGGATACGACAATGACAAAAACACAAAATATAATCTCTTGGGTGGCGCAGGTAGTTGCCGCAATTATTTTAGTACAGACGCTCTATTTTAAGTTCACTGCCGCCCCCGAATCGGTGTATATTTTCTCTACGTTGGGCATAGAACCCATTGGGCGCATAGGCAGCGGGATTGCAGAGTTGGTAGCTTCCTTACTTTTGCTCGTCCCAAGAGTGGCTTGGGTGGGTGGCTTGCTTGGTATGGGTGTGATGGCGGGCGCGATTCTTTCCCACCTGACCAAGCTGGGTATCGAGGTACAGGGAGATGGAGGCACCTTATTTATACTGGCGGTCATTGTTTTGCTGGCTTGTGGAGTGGTTGTTTTCTTGCGAAAAAGGTTAATTCTCTCATTCATTTGGAGAGCCAATACAAATACATCAATTTTTACAAAAAAATAAGATGTTAATAGAGGTAGCACTATCAAGAATTATTAGCTTATATTGATGTAGAAAATAAGCAAAGTAGTTTAAGAGTGCTATTTTTGCACAACAACTTAATAGTAGGCTACACACAAAAGTAAACATTTAAGGGTTTACGAAAGTTTGCAGTACCTCCTACTAAGCAGCCCTTCTAACCAAATTGGTAACATTGCTCCATTGCTTGCTCAGTTGTTTAGTTCTCAGATTCAGTATTTGTTGTCCTCCTTTCAAAGTCCAGCG
>JAAFJS010000206.1 GCA_013298985.1 Cytophagales bacterium | reverse complement strand
AACGCGTTGGAAAGATGAGGACGTAAAAAAAATGTTAGAAAAGTGTGAAAAACAACCTTGACTTGTCTTAATTTCGTCCAAACTAATTGGTAGTGCTTTCAAATGTATGATACTCAAAATTTCACCCCCCCCTACCCCCCTCCAAAGGGGGAAAACAGCCTTTTCTCCCCCTTTGGAAGCGCGCAGTGCAACTGGGAGGTTATCTCATACAATTAGAATCATCACCAACTAAGTTTACAAACAAATAATCTAAAATTCGTAGCTATTGTGTTAGCTTTGAACCTTAAACATTGAACTTTAAACTTTAAACTTTGAATTTTGAACCTTAAACTTTGAATTTTGAACCTTAAACTTTGAATTTTGAACCTTAAACTTTGAACTTTGAACCTTAAACTTTGAACTTTGAACTTTGAATTTTGAACCTTAAACTTTGAACTTTGAACCTTAAACTTTATGGAATTACAATCAATCATAGAAAGTGCGTGGAATGACCGCAGTTTATTAAAAAATTTACAAACCCTCGAAGCCATCAATACCGTAATTGAGGAACTGGACAAAGGCAGACTTCGCGTAGCCCAGCCTACGGAAAGTGGCTGGCAGGTAAACGAATGGGTCAAAAAAGCGGTGATTCTCTATTTTCCTATCCGCGAAATGCAAGTTACTGAAGTGGGCATTTTTGAGTTTCACGACAAAATGAGGCTCAAAACAGGATACAAAGAGCTTGGCGTACGCGTAGTGCCTCCCGCAGTGGCGCGCTACGGTGCTTTTATCAATAGAGGCGTAATTCTGATGCCTTCTTACACCAATATTGGCGCGTACATAGATTCAGGCACGATGGTCGATACGTGGGCAACCGTAGGTAGCTGCGCCCAAATCGGCAAAGACGTGCATCTTAGCGGCGGCGTAGGCATTGGTGGAGTCTTAGAACCCGTCCAAGCCGCACCCGTTATCATCGAAGATGGCGCATTTATTGGCTCGCGATGTATCGTGGTCGAGGGCGCAAGAATTGGCAAACAAGCCGTACTGGGCGCAAACGTAGTCATTACAGGCGGCTCAAAAATCATAGACGTAACAGGAGATACACCCATCGAGTACAAAGGCTATGTACCTGAGCGTTCGGTGGTTATCCCTGGAAGCTACACCAAAAAGTTCAATGCAGGAGAGTACAATGTCAGTTGCGCGCTCATCATCGGCAAGCGCAAAGAAAGCACTGATTTGAAAACTTCGCTAAATGAGGCACTGAGAGAAAATGAGGTGAGTGTCTAAACAAAAAATTGAGCATCAAACTTTTAAAAGAAATTTGATGCTCAATTTTAATTTATAAGAAACTTTGGCAAAACTGTTTGCTGTTGTCAAAGTCTATATCAATTCCCCTACACATTCACGTGCCGTTCTGCGTGGTAAGAAGAACGCACCAATGCGCCTGATTCCACATACTTCAAGCCTCTTTTTAAGCCATCTTCTTTGTAAAAAGCAAACTGGTCTGGGTGAATGTACTCTGCCACTTCGAGGTGCATTTTGGTCGGCTGTAGGTACTGCCCAAGTGTCAGCACGTCAAGCCCATTCGCCACCAAATCGTCCATAGCTTCAAAAACCTCGTCTTGCGTTTCGCCCAAGCCAAGCATAATGCCTGATTTTGTGCGTTTTCCGTATTCTTTGGTCAGTTTGATTTGCTCCAAACTGCGTTCGTACTTTGCTTGTGGGCGCACACGTCTATAAAGGCGTTTGACCGTTTCCATATTGTGCGAAACTACTTCTTGACCAGCCGAAATCATGCGATAAAGGGCTTCCCAGTTACTTTTTACATCTGGAATCAATGTTTCTATGGTTGTTTTTGGATTGGCGTTTTTCACTTCTTTTACAGTTTGATACCAAATCTCTGCGCCTCGGTCTTTGAGTTCGTCGCGATTGACTGAGGTAATGACCGCGTGCTTTACGCCCATGAGCCTAATCGCTTCAGCAACTCTGCGCGGCTCGTCAATATCGTATTCGCTGGGCTTGCCCGTAGCGACCGCGCAAAAACCACAGCCGCGCGTGCAAATATTGCCCAAAATCATAAAAGTAGCCGTTCCTTCGCCCCAGCACTCGCCCATATTGGGGCAGTTTCCACTCTGGCAAATGGTATGTAATTTATTTTCATCAACAATTTGCCTCACTTTCGTAAAGTTTTCGCCAATCGGCAGCTTGACGCGTAGCCAATTTGGTTTGCGATTGAACGGTTTTACTTCCGAAGTTTGCTCGATGACTGGTAATTCTATCATTGCTATTGAATCTTTTATGTAAGTAATTTTTGAAATTTTGATAGTGCTTTCAAATGTATTATGCTTAAAACTTCTCCTCCCCCTACCCCCTCCAAAGGGGGATATAATACTATTTCCCTCTTTGGAGGGAGTAGGAGGAGGTTATCATACAATTAGAAAACCATCTCAAATTTAAACTGACTTAATCCAAAACAAATTAAACGCGTATAAAGTGCGACGTAAATTTATTTTTTGTCATTGCGTTCATTCCACGCCATACTTGCTGCAAATAGGACATTGTTCTTTTTTATGCCCACGTGCGGGGCAGTAGCTTCTTCCCATAAAAATAATTTGTAGGTGCAGTTTGTTCCAAGTATTTTCTGGGAAAAGTGCTTTCAAGTCAGCCTCTGTTGTTTCCACATTTTTGCCCGAAGTAAGCCCCCAGCGCGTTGCGAGCCTGTGTATGTGCGTATCTACGGGGAAGGCTGGCACGCCAAACCACTGGCTCATCACCACCGAAGCCGTTTTATGACCCACACCTGGCAGTTCCTCCAATGCCTCGAAACTGTCAGGGACATTGCCCGCATACTTGGCTATCAAGATATGAGAAAGGTCAAAAATCGCCTTAGATTTGCGCGGCGAAAGCCCACAAGGTCTGATGATTTCCCTGATTTCTTCCACACTCAGCCCAACCATCTCAAACGGATTATCTGCCCTGCCAAATAGCAAAGGCGTAATCTTGTTTACCCTCTCATCTGTGCATTGGGCAGAAAGCAAGACGGAAATGAGCAAGGTGTACGCGTCTTTGTGGTGAAGTGGGATAGGCGTTTCGGGAAAAAACTGTTCCAAAATTTGGGCTATTTCTTTTGCCTTTTGTGGTGTGGTCATATTTTAAAAATTAGCTGGTATGTGGTTATAATGGCTAAAAACCTGTCAGGTTTTGAAAACCTAACAGGTTTGATTACTATTTGATTATCAGTAGTTTATTTATAAAAAGCTACTTACATTTTTTTTGCATCTGCCAAAAATTTCTCCAAACCCAAGTCAGTCAAGGGGTGTTTGAGCAAGCCCATGATGACATTAAGTGGACAAGTAACTACATCAGCCCCAATCTCAGCGCACTGGAGCAAGTGCGGCACGTGGCGAATAGAAGCCGCTAAAATCTCTGTATCAAAGCCATAATTCTCAAAAATCAGTACCAGTTGCTCTATCAATTCCATGCCATCACCGCCGATATCGTCAATCCTGCCAATAAAAGGAGAAACATAAGTCGCGCCCGCTTTTGCCGCCAAAATTGCCTGCCCTGCCGAAAAAATAAGCGTACAGTTCGTTTTGATGCCTCTTTGGGTGAAATATTTGATGGCTTTGACTCCGTCCTTAATCATGGGAACTTTGACCACGATTTTGTTGTCTATCTCTACCAATTCCTCGCCTTCGCGCACGATTCCTTGGAAATCTGTCGCAATCACTTCCGCGCTCACATCACCATCTACGATGTCGCAAATTGCCTTGTAGTGTGAAAAAACGCTGTCTTTGCCTTTGATGCCTTCTTTTGCCATCAAGGAAGGGTTGGTAGTTACACCGTCCAGCACACCCAAGTCCTGTGCTTCCCTGATTTCGCTGAGGTTAGCTGTATCAATAAAAAATTTCATGGTATTTGATGAGTGATAAGTTATAAATAATGAATTATGAACTATAAGTTATGAATTATGAGATAATTTACTTCAATAATTGCAGTTTATAAAGTCCCTTAGGGCTTAAATAAAAAACCTAACGGTGTATTTTTTTGCAAAATGTTTATTAAACGAAACTGGAATTAATTTTTTGTTTTCAAAACTGACATTCAAAATAACAGAGGCAAAGTAAATAAAAATTTTGGAAAACTTAGAGAATCTCACTGAGAAAGGATTGAAAATTTTTGGAAGGGAAGAAAAAATTAGGCGAGAAATCCTAACTATCAAAACTGAAAAAAGCAAGCTCCTATCGCACCGCTCAACCATTTACCTTTGCTACGTTCCCGTCCTGGAGGGGTTCACAGGAGCTGGTCGTAGGTGCTTGCGGGTGCAAAGATAGTAAAAAAATGAATTGTGCAAACATATATTTTTAGTTTGAGCTTTGTAATATCAGGTTTTGGGTTTAAGTCATTGATTTTCAATATTAAAAAACAATGAAATTTTTATGAAAAAAAAGTAAAACCTACACTAAATCCTATTTTTTGCTTTAATTCTGCCGCGAATAGGTAGAAAAAACAAGGATTATTTTAGATTTTTGACCATTGAAAATACCAGTAAATAAATTACCCGCACGCACGAATCATTACCCAATCTGTAAAAATTTCCACCAGATAAAAAGATATTCCCATAGAATCATTTAACTTTGCATTACAAAGTAACTGTAAGGATAAAAGATTTAAAAAAATGAATGACAAGGAACATTTACAAACGCTGACCGAAATCCGTAGCCTCATGGAAAAGTCTTCGCGTTTCCTCTCTCTGAGTGGGCTTTCGGGCATCAGCGCGGGCGTATGTGCGTGCGTAGGCGTGATGGCAGTGATTATTTACTGGGATATACCGCTTTTTGAGCATGACCACCTGCCTTTTGTGGAATTAGACTATTTTCCATTCATCAAGTTTTTGGTCATAGACGCTTTTTTGGTGCTTGTATCAGCTTTGGTATTATCCATTTATTTTACAAAACGCAAAGCACAAAAGCAAGGGCTGCCTTTTTGGGACAAATCTGCTATACGCCTCATTATCAATCTTTTCATTCCTTTGGTGGCAGGAGGCGTATTTAGCTTTGCCATTTTTTACCATCATCTGGGCGGACTCATTCCTGCGACTACACTTATTTTCTATGGCATGGCACTGCTCAATGCCAGCAAATATACCCTGCACGACATCAGGGCGTTAGGTATTGCAGAGATTATTTTGGGCTTATTTTCCGCTTTTTTGGTGGGCTATGGATTGCTTTTCTGGCTGATTGGTTTTGGTGTGCTACACATCATTTATGGAGGCATCATGTATTTCAAATACGAAAAATGAAAGATTTATTAGACAATTTGGACAAGGCTTTCGAGAGTCGGGTGCGGCTGGGAATCATGGCTATCTTGATGGTGAACGAGCAGGTCGATTTTACCCAACTCAAAGAACTCCTTGACGTAACGGACGGCAACTTGGCAAGCCACCTCAAACAGTTGGAAGCAAGTAGCTATGTGGCTGTAAGTAAGCAGTTTGTGGGTAGAAAACCTAATACTACTTATACAGCAACCGCAGAGGGAAAGCTCGCCTTTCATAACCACTTGAAAGCCATTGAGAATCTACTCAAAAATTAATGTAGAAAAAACCAATAAGGGCTTTAAGTTCTTATTGGTTTTGCTAAACTCAACACGTAAACAAAAAAAACCTTTACACTAACGCCTTTGCTTTCATAGCTACTACGTCCTCTTTTTTAAATCCTTTTTCGCGGGAATAGGTCGCACCTAAGTATTGGCAATCTTGCATTTTTTTCATTCCCTCGAAAGTAACCTCATTTTTTTCATACTGATAAACCTCATGAAGCGGCATGGTTTGGTTATTTTCACCCACACTAACATCTATGTCGTGCGTACTGAGCTGGCAGGGGTGTTCGTAGCCGCACGCGTGCGTAATTTCCAGTATTTCCTTGCGTAAGGTTTTGACGTAGTTATAAAATCGCACTGATTTGTAGGTAGGGTCTAAGCCTGATGCCAGCCATTTATTGTTGGTGGCGACTCCCGCAGGGCAACGGTTGGTGTGGCAAACCTGCGCCTGAATACAGCCCACAGCCATCATTGCTTCGCGGGCTACGTTTATGAGGTCTGCACCCATCGCAAAAGCCATCATAGAGTTGGCAGGGAAACCCAGCTTGCCTGAGCAGATAAAAACAACATCTTTGGTGAGGTCTGCGGCAGCAAAAACCTTATACACATTGGTAAAAGCATGGACAAAAGGCAAGGCTACGTGGTCAGCAAAAGCAGGAGGAGCCGCACCAGTGCCGCCTTCTCCGCCGTCAATCGTGATGAAATCGGGACCTCTGCCTGTGCGTTTCATAATGTCTGCCAGCTCGTGCCAAGCCTCCATTTTGCCCACTGCGGACTTGATTCCTACGGGCAGTCCTGTGCGTTCTGCTATTTTCTCTACAAAATCTACCAATTCAGGCACATTAGAAAAAGCGGAATGATAAGAAGGTGAAAGCACGTCTTTGTTAAGCTCCACACCACGAATTTTGGCAATTTCTGGGGTGATTTTTTTTCCAGGTAGTACGCCACCCTTCCCAGGCTTTGCACCTTGCGAAAGTTTGACCTCGATAGCCCTAATAAATGGGTTTTTCTCTACTAATTCTACAATCTTGTCAAAACTAAACGTGCCGTCCAAGTTTCTGCAACCAAAATAACCCGTTCCAAAATGAAAAATAACATCTCCCCCAAAGCTATGGTAAGGGGAAAGCCCGCCCTCACCCGTATTGTGGTAACAGCCCGCCATTTTTGCGCCCTTGTTGAGAGCCTCGATAGCATTGGCAGACAGCGAGCCGTAGCTCATGGCAGAAATATTGATAGCAGAATAAGGTCTAAACGGCTTTTTTCTATTTTTGGATTTTCCTATCACCTTCGCGCAGGGCAGAAAATAAGGGTCTTTGAAGTTCACATGACCTTCCTTGACCGCAAAAGGAAACATGGTAGGATTGATAAAAATATGCCCTGCCGCAAACAAATCCTTGTCCGTCCCAAAGCCTTGATAGTTATTTTCTTGTTTGGAAGAAGCATACACCCAGCTACGCTGACTACGGTTAAAAGGCAGTTCTTCGCGGTTATTAGCCACAATGTATTGACGCAGTTCGGGTCCTATCGTTTCCAAAAGGTAGCGCAAACGCCCTACAACAGGATAATTATTCTTGATAGTTTGCTTTTTATTCCTGATGTCTTGGATAAAAATAACAATCAGAAAAATAATAAAAGCAATCAAAAAGTAAAAACCCCAGTGAAAACTCTCCATGTATGCCGCAAAATGGTCAAAGGCATTGAGTTCTTTTACAATTTCTTCTTTCATAAGTAAATCAAGTTTGAATTTAAAGGTTTATAGCCCAAGGTTGTATAAAATAGCTTTTTTGTAGTGTATTTTTACACGCAAATCCGCAATTTTCCAAAAAATAAAAAAATTAAAAGGGAGTAGAAACAAAGGAATGATAATTTTGGATTCGAAGTTAAAGGGAATCTTTGGAAAACACAAGAAAAAGTTTGGTATATTTGTGTAAAAAACATGAATATTTCCTGCCTGATAGTCGAGGACGAGCCATTGGCGCGCAATCTCTTGGAGCAATACATCAAGAAAGTGCCTTCCCTGCGGCTCGTCCAGTCATGCGCCAGCCCCATGGTAGCGGTGGAAATCCTGCGCGAACAAGCGGTGGATTTGCTTTTTTCAGATATTCAAATGCCTGAAATTACGGGGATTACGCTATTGAAAATTTTACCTAAAAAGCCCTTGGTCATCTTTACGACCGCTTATTCCGAGTATGCACTCGAAGGCTACGAACTCGACGTGGTCGATTACCTGCTCAAACCCATCACCTTCGAACGGTTTTTGAAAGCAGTAGAAAAAGCTGCACAAAGATTGGCTGTTCCGCCAAACCCTCCCGAAAGTGTGGCAGAAAGCAAAACCGAAACTGAAAAGCCAAACTTTATTTTTGTAAAAGACGGCACAAAATTAGTCAAAGTCAAATTGGGTGATATTCTCTATATCGAAGGACTCAAAGACTACGTAATGATTTATACGCGACAACAAAAAATCGTTACTTTGCAGAGAATGAAGAACTTAGAGGCGGAGCTTCCCGCCCATCAGTTTGTCAGAATCCACAATTCCTATATTGTAGCCTTAGAAGGGATTGATGCTATTGACAAGGATAAAGTCCAAATCGGCAAAACTTTTCTGCCCATCAGCGACAGCTACCGCAAATCTTTTAAAGAATTTATCGAACAAAATAACCTTCGGTTGGAGTAAAAACTTTGGTTAATTTAGGAGAATTTTCTTGTTTTTAATGCCTTTGTTGTGTATTTTCACCATAGCCGTCAGGCTAAGTTTGTTTTGTAATTTTAAAGGGAGAGATTTTTCCTCCTTTCTTATTCTTTTTAATATCTTTCTTACCTATTTTTATCAGCCTTTTTACGATTTGAAATAAATGCTCTTTTACTTTCAATATACTCATAGACAACGCTTTACAAAAGATTAATACCTTTTTTTTATATGAGTAATTGCTTTCCATTCACTCAGTTTTATGTCAATATCAGGGTCGTGAGCAAATTTATCTCTCAAAAATGCTTGTATTTTGGCTGCTTACCAATAAGGCTATCAACCATTTTATTGTTAATATCTATGCCCATCATTTAACAATAAAGTAATTAACATAGCGTTATTTTCCATTCTAAACTTTTTGCTTCATCAAACGTTTCCATAAATAGGAGAATTGTTTAATTTTTTTAAGCATAAAACTCAAACCAATATTTTCTATAAAAAACTAAAAATCAACTACTTAATTTTTTTGACTCAGATAATTATCCTCCTAAATTGAGATACAAAGTAATTGATAAAACTACCACCTTTTTGTTTTTTTTATGCACTTTGACTAACACAGACAAGTAATTTATTCTTTTATAAGACTGTATCTATGTTTTTTTAATTTCTATGAAGACGATAAAGAAACATTTGCTAAATGTAGTTATTCTTATCATTGCGACTTTGATGATTTTGAGTATTGGTTTCGCGTATCACAATAGTAAAATCATAGCAAAAGATAGGCAAACTCAACAAAAAGCGGAAAGCATCAAGCTGAATACGGATTTGGTGCTGTCATGGATAGTACACGACTTAGATTTGGGTATTTGGGCATACTACATAGGTGAAAGTGAGGATTTCTTAGCACCTTACAATATGGCATTTGGGGCGAGAGATAGCATTTTTTTCGCTTTTGACCACTTGCTGCAAGACCACGCGGCAAGCCGTACTGATTTTGATGAACTAAAAAAGGCAGTAGAGGAATACATTGCGTTCAATACTCATCTTAAAAATTTGATTCAAAAAGGTGAAAAAGAGGAATTTAAAAGATTATTCAAGCAAAAAAGAGGTTTGGTGATAGTAAAGCAAATTTCAATTTTTCAGAAAAAAATTTATGATTTATGCGAAACGATGAATCAAAATGCCCAGAAAGAGCATGATGCAGCCGTCCATAGAACCTATCTTACCCTAATTGCACTATTTTTTATTTGCATACCTACCTTGATTTTTACTTCCTTTTATACCAATAAAACACTTTCTTTTCTGAATAGACTGCGAAAATTGGAGAAAGAAAAACGAATTACCACCGAAAGACAAAATGAAATACTGGAAGAGGCTGTCCAATACCGAACCATAGAAATAGTACAGCAAAACGAGGAATTGGTCATGCAAAGAGAAGAAATAGAATCGCAAAGGGACTTGCTGCGCCTGCAAAATGAACAGCTACATGAGGCACAACGGCAGATACAGTATAAAAATGAGGAAATTCAGCAACAAAATCAAATCTTAGAAGAGGAAGTAATAGAAAGAACCCAAGAAATCAGCGAAACCAATCAGGAGTTGGCAGAATACAACCGCCAGTTAGAGCAATATTCCTTTATCACTGCTCACAACCTACGCGCACCCGTAGCAAGGATTTTGGGCTTAGGCTACCTGCTGGAAATGAAGGAGATAGCTTATGACGAAAAACTGGATATTGCCCAAAAGATAGCACAAAATACGCAACAACTGGACGACATCATCAAAGACCTTAACTATATTTTTGAAATTAAGCGCAAAGACCAGCTTCCTCTCCACTGCCTATCTTTGACTTCTATTATTGAAAAAGTAAAAGGCTTATTGGAAAAAGAACTCCAAGACGCAGATGGAGAACTAATGGTAAATTTTTCTAATGCCAAAAATATTTATGCTTTTTCGCCTTATGCAGATAGTGTTTTTTATAATCTCATCAATAATGCTATCAAATATCGCCACCCGCGTCGCCCGCTTTTGATAGAAATTAGTGCCGAAAAAATAGAAAGCTATATTAGAGTTACCGTCCAAGACAATGGCACAGGCATCGATTTGATACTACATAGGGACAAAATTTTTAATCTCTACAAGCGGTTTCACCCAAACGTAGAAGGCAAAGGTATGGGGTT
>JAAFJS010000205.1 GCA_013298985.1 Cytophagales bacterium | reverse complement strand
ATGAGCAGGAGCTTGCCAAAGAAATGGTGGCTGAATATATTACTTTGTATGATAAATATGCAGAGTTTGGTATATTTGAGGAAGGAAGCGAGGCAGATGCGGCAAAAGCAAAGCAACGCGCCACTCGTGTAAATGATGCTGTGAAAGTTCTCTCTATTGGTAGAAAAATCAATAAAACGCTTACCCAAAAGCAAAAAATCATTGTGTTGTTCAAGATTTTGGAAATGGTAGCTTCCGACCAAAGTTTTACTTCACAAAAAATGGAAATTATCCGAACGCTTGCCGATGTATTCAAAGTTACTAAGCCAGAATACAAACTCATAGAAAGTTTTGTAGTTGAGGCGCACTCTTCTGCTGTTGCGCTGGATTCGGAAGATATTTTGATTTTTGACGACGAAAAACCGCCTTCCGAGAGCAAGAAAAAATACATAGATTCAGGAGAACTGGACGGTGAGATTATTTTTATCAGGGTCAAAAGTGTAGATTTGTACTTTACGCGTTACACAGGAAATGACGATATTTTTCTCAATGGTATTCTGGCAAAGAAAAACGGCATTTACCTCTATTCACATGGCAGCATTTTCAAAACCCCCAAAGGCAAACCTCTCTATTACAGCGATTTAATCAATCAATTTACAGAAGATTCCAATCTCCAACGCATCTCTTTCAATGTCGTGGATATGGAATTTCAGTTCCCTAACGGAGTTATCGGCTTGCGCGACATCAATCTTTCTGAAAACAGAGGAAAGTTGGTAGGCATTATGGGGTCAAGCGGTGCAGGCAAAACGACCATGCTCAATGCCTTGGCGGGGCTAACCAAACCCTCAAAGGGCAAGGTGCTAATCAATGGCTTCAACCTGCATGACCACGAAGAAAAGAAAAATTTAGAGGGTGTGATTGGCTACATAGCCCAAGACGACCTTTTGATAGAAGAACTTTCCGTTTTCCAAAACCTATATTATAACGCCAAACTTTGTTTCAAACACCTTAGTAATGAGGAAATTGAGAAAAAAGTAAATGAAGTATTGGGCAGCTTGGGCTTGGACAAAATCAAAGATATTATCGTTGGGAATGTACTCAACAAAAAAATAAGTGGTGGTCAGCGCAAACGTCTGAACATCGCGCTGGAGCTTATCAGAGAGCCTTCCATTCTGTTTGTAGATGAGCCAACTTCTGGACTTTCTTCTCGCGATTCTGAAAATGTGATAGACTTGCTCAAAGAACTTTCCTTGAAAGGGAAGTTGATTTTTGTAGTCATTCACCAGCCTTCCTTGGACATTTACAAGATGTTTGATGAAATGTTTATCTTGGACACAGGCGGTTATCCTATTTATTATGGCAATCCGTTAGAAGGGATTACGTACTTCAAGCGTGTGGTGCGCCAGATGGGTAACGAGCAAGGTACACCTGAGCAAATGTTCAATATCATTGAGGCTCAGGTAGTTGATGAATATGGTGCTTATACCAACAAACGCAAAATCACGCCTACGGAGTGGCATAAGATGTACCAAGAAAACTTTAAACTCCATAAAGTAGAGGACATCAAGGAAAAACCACCCAAAACGCTGAACATTCCGTCTAAGCTGGGGCAGATGGTCATTTTTGCGACCAGAGATGCACTCTCTAAGCTGAGTGATAGCCAGTATATGATGATTAATTTGCTCGAAGCACCCTTTTTGGCTTTGCTTATGTCCTTGATTATCAGGTACAAAAATGCTTCCACTACGGACGATTACGTTTTTAGGTACAATGACAACGTGCCTGCCTATATCTTGATTTGTATTATTATTGCACTTTTCATGGGTTTAACGGTAAGTGCAGAAGAAATTATCCGCGATAGAAAAATACTCAAGCGAGAATCCTTCCTGAACCTGAGTCGGTCGAGTTATTTAGTTTCTAAGTTATTGATTTTGTTTTTATTATCTGCTATCCAAACGTATTCTTTTGTACTGATAGGTAACTGGGTGTTGGATATAGAGGGAATGAACTTCGAATATTGGTTAGTGTTGTTTTCTATTTCTTGCTTTGCGAACCTCTTGGGACTCAATATTTCATCTGCTTTTAATTCTGCAATTACAGTGTATATTTTGATTCCTTTGCTGTTGATTCCACAAATGATATTGAGTGGTGGCATTTTTAGTTTTGACAAACTCAATAATGCGGTAGTCGAAAAAGGGAAAGTACCTTTTGTGGCGGATATTTGGGCTTCTCGATGGGCGTATGAGGCACTTTGCGTGGAGCAATACAGGAACAATGACTACGGCAAGCTGATGTTTGAGATAGAAAAAACCCGTAGTGTGTCGACTTTTAAGACCTCTGCTTGGTACGACCAAATGGAAAAAGCAGTAAATTATTGCTTGACTTATTCCAAAGAAAAAAGTGATAGTTCAAAAAAATTATTAGAAGACAACTTGCTACTTTTGCAAAATGAGTTAGCTATCGAGGGCAAGCATCACTATTTTTCAGATAAATTTGCCAAAATAAATACAAAGAAACTGCTGAACTCAAAAAATTTTAATGAAAGTGTAGCAGAAGACATCAGGACAGCCCTCGAATTTATCAAAAGTCATTACAGTCAAATGCAATCCAAGGCAATGGAAAGCAATGATTCTTTGGTTTTTGCCTTACAAGAAGACAAAACAAAAAAAGTAAATTTGAGCCAACTCCAAGACGAATATTTTAATGAATACTTGGCAGAGTTTGTCAAAAACATCAATGTTAAAGACCGTTCTGTGATTTCGAACCATCGGATTGTCCAGCAGATAGACCCTATTTTCCATATTCCGTCTAATATCAGTGGAATGTTGGACTATCGTTCTCATTTCTTTGCGCCCCTCAAGCATTTTATGGGCAAGTATTACCACACCTATAATTTTAATACGGCGGCTATCTGGACAATGACCATATTTTTGTATATTACTTTGTATTTTGACTTACTGAGTAAGTTAGTACATCTTTTTAGTAAAATAAAAATTAATATAGGCTTGCTGTCTGCTATCAAACGCATCTTGGCAAAAATAAAAGCACGTAAGAAAAAAGAAGAAGTGCCTGCAACCAAAGCCAAAAAAGCAGAAAAGAACAGCGAAAAGGCAATAGAGAAGCCAAAAGATGCTGAAAAAACAGATTCTGAAACGACGGAATAATTATTTGGCGTTTTTTTTGATACTTTCTTGTTAAACTATATTATTATTGTCAATAATTTTTTACAATTTTGTGTTTCTAAATGGTATTACACCTTAAAAGATTGCCTTTTAACATTATGAAAAAACTGTATTTCATGTTTATTTTAGCGTTATTATTGGGTTGTGGAAATAATAATGCTTCGACCGAGGAAGTGAGTGAGCAAGTAACAGAAGAAACGGCAACCACTGCCCAAGTATCAGATGACATTATTTCTGATATTTTACAAGCAATACCTTCTCCTCTTGAAATTTCTTTTCTTATCAAAGAAGTAGGAACAAAGTACAACTCTACAAACTTGAATAGCGTTGATTTGCTGAGTCATTACAATACAAGCTATCAACAAGCACTCAATTTGGGAACTTATGCGACTGATTTGGGCTATGCAAACTTGTATGGCAAGAATCAAGATGTGTTGAGCTTCTTGAACTGCGTAAAGAAACTGGCAGATAACCTGAATATTGGTCAGTTTTTCGACTACGAAACCATCAGACAGTTGGCTTCGAATAGCGGTAACGTAGATGCCCTGCTCCAACTGACGCAGCAGAACTTTGAGAAAATCAACTATCACCTACGCGAGAAGAAACAAGAGAACTTGAGTATCTTGATTCTGACTGGTGGCTGGGTAGAGGCGATTTACTTGACTTCTTTGGTTCACCAAGAAACCAAAAACAAACAACTCAAAGAGAAAATTGGCGAACAAAAACTGGTATTAGACCAAATATTGATGGTCTTGGAAATTTACAAAACAAAGCCAAACTTCAGCACGCTGATTGGTGATTTGAAAGAACTACAAAAAGTGTATAGTGCAGTAGAAATGAAAACGACGATTGGGAAAACACGCACCGTAGAGAAAAACGGAGAGCTAATTGTAGAAACTGAGACACAAACAGTCGTCAATATTTCTGATGCTGATGTCGAGAAAATCACGAGTTTGGTCAAATCAATAAGGAACAAAATTGTTAAATAAAGTAACAACCAATCATAAACCTAAATGAATATGAAAAATATTGTTTTCGTATCCCTTATTGCAGTTTTTTCTGTACTGTTTTCTTCTACGGCTTCTGCTCAATGCGACTCAGAACTGTATAGCAACAAGGCACTCAAAGCATTGCAACCAGGATTTACTTTTGTAAAAAGCTATAAAATCGACGGCAAAAATGGTGTTCGTAAAAATATTGAATACACTTGCGTATTCAGCAAAGACACCAGCTACATGATTCGTATGGAAGGCAAAGATGGCGGACCCAACGGCATCATTGCGGTTTTGTATGATGCTAACCGTCAGGAATTGGCAACAAGTTATGTAAACAACCGATTCTTCCCTGGCTGGACTTACAAATGCAAGGCTACAGGGATTTATTACCTCAATTTCACTTTCAAGGAATCCCAAGCCTATTGTGGCGCGGCAGTTCTTGGATTTAGAAGATAGGCTAAATCATCAGCAAAACTCCTCTTTACTTTGTGGTAGAGAGGAGTTTTTTGTTTTAAACCTTATTTTATTTCCTGTGCCACCATGCCCACGCGATAAGTACAAACTGCATCACTATCCTGAACCAAAGACCCCAAATTGGTATTGGAGGCATTCCCTCCATCACGCCGCCCACCTGAATATGATAAATATGGACGGTGAAAAATGAAATAAGCATGGCTATCGTAGTGTAAGAGGCTATTTTCCGATACGCAGGAAAAAAGAACAAAATAGCAACGATAATTTCAACTCCTCCTGACAAATAATTTAAAAATTCGGGAAAAGGAAAATACGGAGGCATCATGCCCAAATAAAAAGATGGACTAAGAAAGTGGTTAAGACCTGCATAACCATAAAAAAGACACATTACCACAAGACTGATTTTTTTGAGCATAGGTTTTATTGGTTAAAATTTGTTCATAATTTATTATAGTTCATTTATTTATTTCACAGATAGATAGGTAATTACCTCTGCATTTTCTGGGTTTTGTGCTTTTTCGCCATACACATCAAAATCAGCCATATATTTTCTCGCGATGGGAGTCTGCCAAATATGCGTCCACGTAGCTACCACACAATCAGGGAGTTTGCCCGAAGCAGTGTGGGCTTGGTACTTTGTAGCTGGAATTTGTTTTGCAACCAATCCTTCAGGAATAACGTCTAAGGAAGAAACTTTGCACGCAAGAATGGTGGTGTATGCGCCATTTTCATCACTTTCATAATCTGTATAAACACAATAAATATCATAAGAAACCTTGTTTGGTATGGTTTCAATGATATTTTGCCCCATAAACTTGCCCCAAAGCTCGCCAATGTCTTTTTGGGCTTGCCCGTTGGCATTGGCTGTCCTGACGGCAATACCAATGAGGTCAAATGATGCTAAATCAATGATTTGAATTGAGTTATTCATATAAATTAAATGATTAAAAAATAAGTTTTTATAAATTAAAGCGATGCTATCGTTTTTTGTTTTAATGTCCTTTGGACTTGCTATCTTTGTAAGTAAAAGCAAAGATAATTGTCCTGATAGCGTTTTAAATTTCAACCTTTTTAGCGTAATAAACAATGAAAAAAATATTTTTTTTAATAATAATTATCTTATCGAGTACATTTGCTTCCGCCCAAATTTTTTCTTTTGGCTTAGACCAAACCATCAAGGTAAGCAACGAGGCAGGCGAACTCGTAAACGCGTGGGCGGGCGGCATTAATTCTGCCCAAGTTTCTACTATCGACCTCAACGGCGATAGACAACAAGATGTGGTGATTTTTGACCGCACCAATTTCAAGGTCAGTACCTTTCTTAATCAAAATGGAGTGATACGCTATGCGCCTGATTATGAGGCTCTTTTCCCAAAAATGGAGAACTGGTGCTTGCTCATAGACTACGATAATGACGGCAAAAAAGACATTTTTACGGTTACGCGTGAGGGGATACGCGTGTTCAGAAATGTAACTCCGCAAGGCGGAATACTGACTTTTAGGCTTTTTAAAAATGGGATTCTCGTCAAAAGCACGACAGGAAATGTCTTTCCCCTGCGCCCTGATTTGACGGATATTCCTGCCATTACGGACATGGACAATGATGGCGACTTGGACGTTCTTAATTTTGCTCCACTTATAGGGCAGACCATTGAGTTTTCCAAGAATTTTAGCATGGAACGCTACAACCGCCCTGACAGCATGGAATTTGAGAAAACTACACTTTTTTGGGGTGGAATTTCTGAATGTACGAACTGCA
The DNA here is from genome assembly GCA_013298985.1 of Cytophagales bacterium. GTDB lineage: Bacteria > Bacteroidota > Bacteroidia > Cytophagales > Thermoflexibacteraceae > Thermoflexibacter. The sequence continues at coordinate 4,217 of JAAFJS010000205.1, read as the reverse complement.
ATGAATATTTTTTTAACAATAATTCCTGCCGTACCGAGCAGGCAGAACATTCGGGACACGCAATGGTGGGGCTGGACTTGAACGGTGATAATATCAAAGATTTCTTGCTCAGTGATGTGAACTGCCCTGGTGTGGTTGCTTTCACGAACAGAGGCACGCCCGCAAATGCTGTTTTTAATAGCTTCACACCCAGCTTCCCAGCGTCTAACCCTGTGAATATCAATTCTTTCCCTGCCAGCTATGTCGAAGATGTGGACAATGATGGCATCAAAGATTTGTTGGTTAGCCCTAACCAGTTTTTCAATGATGGCAACCGTATTGACTTTACTAATTCGCTTTGGTTTTATAAAAATACAGGCACGAATGGTACGCCAAATTTTATATTTCAAAAACGAAATTTCCTTCAAGACCAAATGATAGAGCTGGGCGAATATACCAAACCTGCTTTTGCTGATTATGATGCTGATGGCGACTTAGATTTGTTTGTGAGCAATGGTGGGCAAACGATTAATAATCAACCTTTTATTTCAAAAATTTCTCTTTTTGAAAATACAGGCTCTCAGGCAAATCCTTCTTTTCGCTTGGTCAATAGCGACTATGCTAACTTTTCGCAACTCAACCTCAGGCTGCTGAAAATCAATTTTGCAGACCTCAATGGAGATGGTGCGACTGATTTGGCTTTTGCCGCCACCGCTAATACAGATGGACGCGCCAGCCTGCGCTATGCAATCAATACCGCCACGCGAAACGAACGCTTTAACCTCAATATCAATAACTTAATGACGATTCCCTTACCCAATAACTTCTTGCCTTTTGATGAACCCTTGTTCTGGGATTTGGACGGCGACCGCGACCAAGATTTGCTGATTGGGCGTTTTCAGGGAGGGTTGCAGTATTTTGAAAATACAGGGAATTTGAATTTTAGCCTCAGAAACAACCAGTTAGGAGGAATTTTGGACGATTTTAATAAGCGCGCACTGAGTATTGCCATCACAGATTTTAACAAAAACAGCAAGCCAGACTTGGTTACAGGCGACCGTTCGGGGAGATTGAATATTTATTTGGACATCACAGACAGGCTCAGTGGTAACTTTGTTGCAGTTAGTAATGAGTTTGTTTTCAATGATTTACAAAACAAAAATACAGTGTATAATTTTGGCGCAGAGGTTTCACCTGCCGTTTATGGAGATGATATTGCGGCAGGGCTGACGGGCGGTGGCTTGCTTTTTTTGAAAAATAAAAATGCAATTACAGGCATAGAAAGAGAGAAACAGGAAAGCCAAGCCATTGATTTTCAGGTTTTCCCAAACCCAACATTGGACAAAAAAGTAGTGGTAAAATCGCGGAGTAGGGGAGAGGTACGCATTTTGAATTTGCTGGGCGTGCAGGTGATAGATAGCCAAAAAATAATGCCAGAAACAGCACATGAAATTAGTTTGCAATTCTTGCCTCATGGTGTATATTTGGTAAAGTTTTTAGGAGAGAAAGGCGAAAAAATCATAAAAAAATTGATTTTGAATAAGTAAGATTTTATTTTTTCATCAATTCGTTTTTATTTTATACTTTTGTTTAGCATTTGTAAACTAATAAAATATATGCTTGTCAAAGATTTTAAAGAAATTATTAAGCAACATATTGTCGAGTTGTTAGAGAAAAGAAATTTACAAATCTTTTTTTCTCCTTCTATTGATGAAAATATATTTACGATTAGGCTCAAAGAACAATATTGGCAAGAATACAAGGCGCGGAATGCACAGCGAAATTTTAAATTTAGATTACAAGCTGATTTGATGCCCAATCTTCGCCAGTGGAATAGCGAAAAAGAATTGAAGGAGATATTAGAAAAGTATTCTTTGGTCAATACGGAGCAGGAGTATATAGAAAACTATAAAAAACAAATTACAGAGGCTTTTGATACTGAAATAAATAAATCCAACTTTATTGGTTTAGAGAAACTACTAAATGATGCGGCGGTAGTTGCGATACCCTCGACTCGATACTTGGGAGAGCCTGTTTATCTGAAGACAGTGCGTATCAAGAATTATCAAGGCATCAAAGAAACACAAATTAAGAAAGATATTCCTAATAATGCGCGTTGGATATTCTTGACGGGCGAAAATGGATTTGGGAAGACCTCGTTATTGAGGGCGATAGCTCTTATTTTACAAGGCTTTGAGAGTCATAGTTTTGAGAAAGATATTAAGCCCGATATTACCGCAGAGGTTTATATAGGCACAGGCGAAGCATCAAAAAGACTCTCTCTTTCTCCTACGATTGAAAAATCTCCCAATTTGCCAAATATCATTGCTTATGGGGCTTCGCGACTGGACATGGAAGCCAAAGAGAATAGCAAAGAAACAGAAAGCCCCACGAGGAATCTGTTTGAAACACGTACATTTTTAAAAAATATTGAATTGCAGCTGCCTCGCTGGTATTTATTGAAGGAACAAGGAGATGCAGAATATACTCAAAAATATGATAATTTAATACGTATATTCAAAAAAATCTTGACCAATGTGGGCGATATTTTGATAGACCCCAAAAAAAATGAAGTTAAGTATCAGGAATTAGACCATGAAAAACTTTTTTTGCGTGAATCTACTTTCAATGAGTTAGCTTCAGGGTATAAAAGTATGATAGCTATTATTGGTGATATAATTCTACGCTTGTTTGCACAACAGCCCAATATTTATGACCCCAAAGAGCTTTCTGGCATTGTAATCATTGATGAGTTTGACTTGCATTTGCACCCCAAAATCCAACGACACCTGCCAAGTTTGCTATTTGAGTGCTTCCCACATATCCAATTTATTGTATCTACGCACAGCCCTATTCCACTGTTAGGTGCGCCCAAAAATTCGGTTTTTTTAAAGGTCGTTCGTACACAAAAAGAAGGTATAAGGGTAGAAAATCTTGATAACATAGCCATAAGCAATCTTACGCCCAATACGATTTTGACCTCGCCAATTTTTGATTTTGAGGAAATTAGCTCACAAATCAATGCTTCCATAGGCGATTTGAGGAGTGAAGACGACTACCAAGAAGTGGTTTTTGATAAAATTTTGGATAAAAAATTAAGAGAAATAGCCCAAAAAGGAAACGACAGGTTTAATCAGGTTTTCAACCCAATGAGCAAATGAGGAGCATAAATAAATCTGATGCAATACAGCCCGAAAACACCAAAAGGGTGAATGACAAATTTGTCGCAAAAACGAATAAGGTAATTCAACAAAGAAATTTGGAAGCAAAAAACAGGCAGTTTACAGGCTATGCAGATGATGCCACAAAGAGGGTCTTAGCAGAACTTTATGCAGGCGGCAATGTAGAGATGGACGAAAATGGTGCTGAAGTATTCAATCCCAAATGCGCCTATTGCGAATCTACTTCTGTGGTAGTAGCTTCTTTGCAAGTGGAACACTATCGCCCAAAAAAAGAAATCACAAATGAACCTACTCATAAAGGGTATTATTGGCTGGCGTTTGAGTGGACAAACCTAATTTATGCCTGTCCCAAATGCAATGGGCAAGGTGCCAAAGGCAATCGTTTCCCCATCTTAGGCGCAAGAGCTACCCAAGAGCCTAAAAATATTGATGGCACTATTCACTATGATGCCTTTGATGCTAATCATCAGGTGCTTAGGCAGGAACTACCACTTTTGCTCCACCCCGAAATAGATAACCCACCAGAACATTTGACCTTTCGCCCGTCAGGTCAGATAAGCGGACTGACCGAGCGCGGAAGCATCACGATTGATATTTGCAAACTCAACAGGACGCTTTTGATAAAAGCAAGAAAAGAAATAATGGACGATTTGAGAAAAAAACTCAAACTCATTATCTTGGCTTTCGTAAGCATGAACCAGCAGACAGAAATAACTGTAAAAATGGAATTAAGAACGATTTTTGATGAAATAACCATTGATAGACAAGCACCATCTGCTACTTATACATTGCTTGGGAGGTGTATCAATATGGACTTCGATAATTTTATTCTGAATGACATTGACCAAAGCTATCGGCAGGCACTCAGAAATGCTTTTGATATGTATTTGCGCCATGAATTATGAAAAAAATTAAAAAATCATTTTTCCTATTTGGCAAATTCATAACTATTTCGTTACTTTTGGACAATTTAAAAACAAGGAAGAATATTTCTTGGTTTACCCAAAGCGCAACTCTCAAAAAATCAATGCAGTAAGGGTTTTTATATGGAAGAAA
>JAAFJS010000204.1 GCA_013298985.1 Cytophagales bacterium | reverse complement strand
TTTTCCGATTTGAGAGAAGGGCAAAAATATAACTGATTGATAATGGGCTGCGAAGTCGTATTTTTGAGGGCTAAGGCGGCTACCATTTTGTCGTGAATAGCGCGCAAATCAGCTTCACTCATCAGCTTTTTTCCGATGCCTTGTTGGTTAGTTACCACAAAAATAGTAGAAAAAATAGAACGAAGGTAAGCGATAGTTTCCACAGCATCAGGCATAAACTCAAACTCAGCCCAGCTTTTTACATAATCATCTATCAATCTGCGATTTATCACACCATCGCGGTCTAAAAATAATGACCAAGTATTATCTATTTTCATGTAGTTTTTATTCGTTTTTTAAAGATTTATGGGTTGTTTCCCCTATCAAAATAAGACAGAAAACAGCATAATTAAGCATATCTTGGTAGTTAGCGGCAACGCCCTCAGAAACAAGTGTGCTTCCTGCATTGTCTTCTATCTGCTTGACCCTGAGCAATTTCATAAGGATAATGTCTGTCATACTACTCACGCGCATACTGCGCCAAGCCTCGTCGTAGTCATGGTTTTTGTTCATCTGCAATGCCAGCGTCATGCTGACCGCTTCCTCATAGCGTTTCATGGTTTCCTCCGCAGGAATTTCCATGCGACTATCTTGCTGTAAGTCTATCTGAATCAAGGAGATAATGCAATAATTGATGATACCAACAAATTCATCTGCAATGCCTTCCTCTATTTTTTGCGTTCCTTTTTCTTGGATAGACCTAATCCGTTTTGCCTTGATAAAAATCTGGTCAGTCAGAGAAGGCAGACGCAAAATCCGCCAAGAGGTGCCATAATCCTGTGTTTTTTGCTGAAAAAGCGTTTGACAACGTTTGATAACCGCCTTGTACTGTGTAATAGTGTCCATTTTTTGAGTTTAAAAAGCGAAATTAAAATTTATTTCTTCAAAATCCAATCGCATTTCCAGAAAAACCTGAATTTTACTGACATAAAAAAATACTATCTTTATAAACAAAATACTTCAAAAGTAATTTTTAGCTTTGTGAAGCAGTCAAAAATGGGAAATTTTCTACATTTGTTAGGCAGCCATTCAAACTTACAAATATCTTTAATCAATTTTTATCTTTTTGAAAACCAATACTTTAACCATATAAATTAGAAAATGAAGAACTCCAAAATCGCAGGCATCGGCTTTCACGTGCCTGACAAAGTAGTTACGAATGAAGACCTGAGCAAAGTGATGAATACTACTGATGAGTGGATTCAGGAACGCACTGGCATCAAGCAAAGACGTTATTTTGACCCTGAAAAAGGCGAAACCAACTTCGGCATGGCAGTCAAGGCGGCTCAGATAGCCCTTGACCGCGCAGGGCTAACCGCCCAAGACATAGATTTGATAGTTTATGCCACGCTTAGTCCTGATTATTATTTCCCTGGTTCGGGCGTACTTTTGCAGCGCGCAATGGATTTTCGCACCATTGCGGCGATTGATTTGAGAGCGCAATGCTCTGGATTTATCTATGGACTTTCGGTGGCTGACCAGTTTATCAAAACGGGAATGTATAAAAATGTATTGATGGTGGGCGCAGAAATCCACTCAAGCGGGCTGGATTACTCTGACGCAGGAAGGCACGTTTCTGTCATTTTTGGTGATGGCGCGGGCGCGGTCGTACTGACTGCCACTGATGACAATACCAAAGGCATTTTATCTACACACCTGCACTGTGAAGGCAAGTTTGCAGAAGAATTGGCGGTAATTTATCCAAATACAAGCGGAAAAAACAAAAATAATCCTGAAGAAATCAAGCCTGGTGGCGGTTTTTATCCTGTAATGAACGGTAGTTACGTTTTCAAACACGCCATTACGCGTATGCCCGAAGTCATTATGGAGGCACTGAACGCCAATGGCTTCAAACCAGAGGACTTGGATTTTGTAGTACCTCATCAGGCAAATGCACGCATCACGCAGGCAGTTCAGCAGAAATTTGGCTTTCCAGACTCCAAAATAGCCAGCAATATCCACAATTACGGCAATACGACCGCTGCCTCTATTCCGATAGCTCTTTGTGAGGCTTATGAAGCAGGCAAGGTCAAAGAGGGCGATTTGGTTTGCTTGTGTGCCTTTGGAAGTGGCTTTACTTGGGCTTCGGCATTGATTCGCTGGTAAAAATAATCATTTACTCTTTGTAAAAAATATGTAATTTTGTAAAAAAACTTTAACCTCATCATATCAAATGTTAGTAGAAGAACCCATCATCAAAAAATCATCAAAAGCAGACTTATTCGAATCTCCTGATTTTTATGATATAGACGATTTGCTCAGTGACGAACACAAAATGATTCGTGCGGCAGTGCGCGACTTTGTAAAAAAAGAAATTTCACCCATCATAGAGGATTGTTGCCAACATAATATTTTTCCAAAACATTTAGTCAAAAAGTTTGGAGAAGTAGGTGCTTTTGGTCCTACTGTTCCCATTGAGTATGGCGGCGGCGGACTGGATTATATTTCTTACGGACTCATCATGCAGGAAATAGAACGCGGCGATTCAGGTATGCGTTCTACAGTTTCGGTGCAAAGTTCACTCGTCATGTATCCTATTTATGCGTATGGAAGCGAAGCACAACGCCTCAAATACCTGCCTAAGCTGGCAAGTGGACAGATGCTGGGCTGTTTCGGATTGACAGAGCCAGACCATGGCTCAAATCCTTCGGGCATGGTTACAAACTTCAAAGACATGGGCGATTACTACCTGCTGAACGGCGCAAAAATGTGGATTTCAAACTCCCCCCTTGCCGATATTGCCGTAGTGTGGGCAAAAAATGAGCAAGGAAGAATTCATGGAATTATTGTCGAACGTGGCATGGAAGGTTTTAGTACGCCCGAAACGCATGGAAAATGGTCTTTACGCGCAAGCTGTACGGGCGAATTGGTTTTTGACAACGTAAAAGTTCCCAAAGAAAACCTATTGCCAAACAAATCGGGCTTGGGCGCACCGCTTGGGTGCTTAGATTCGGCGCGCTACGGCATTGCCTGGGGCGTGATAGGCGCAGCAATGGACTGCTACGAAACTGCCAAACGCTATGCGCTGGAAAGAATCCAATTTGGCAAACCAATCGCTTCTTTCCAACTGATACAGAAGAAGTTAGCAGAAATGCTGACCGAAATCACCAAAGCCCAACTGCTTGCTTTGCGCTTGGGCGAACTAAAAAACAAAGGAAAGGCTACGACCGCACAAATCTCTATGGCAAAGCGCAATAACGTAGCAATGGCATTAGAAATAGCGCGCGACTCACGCCAGATTTTGGGTGGCATGGGCATCACAGGCGAATACCCCATGATGCGCCACAGCATGAACTTAGAATCAGTGGTAACTTACGAAGGCACACACGACATTCACTTGCTTATTTTGGGCAAGGAAATTACAGGAATTGCGGCTTTTGAATAATGAGCCTTTTTTGATAAATTATTAATCAGATAAAAACCAATGCAAACGACTGATACTGTGCTAATGGTGCGCCCTGTGCGCTTTGCCTACAATGCACAAACGGCTGTAACCAATGCTTTTCAAAACAATGCAAGTGCAAATACCACAGAAACACAAGCCCAAGCCCTTGCAGAGTTTGATGGCTTTGTGAAGATTTTACAAGACAACGGCGTGAATGTGATTCAGGTTTTTGATACTCCAGAGCCACACAAGCCCGATTCTATCTTTCCAAACAACTGGGTGAGCTTTCACGAAGACGGAACGGTGGTGCTGTATCCTATGCTCACCGAAAATCGCCGATGGGAACGCCGCAGAAGCATTTTGGATTTGATTCGTCAAGGTTTTCAGATAAAAAATGAAATAGATTTATCTCATTATGAGCAAGATAACAAATTCTTGGAAGGGACAGGAAGTATGGTACTGGACAGGGACAACAAGATTTGCTATGCCTGCCTTTCGCCTCGTACTGACCAAGAAATTTTGGCAGATTTTGCCCACAAATTAGGCTATCAAATTGTAAGTTTTATAGCTACTGATGCCAAAGGTATGCAGATTTATCATACCAACGTGATGATGTGCGTAGCAAAGGCGTATATCGTGATTTGTTTGGATACGATTCAAGAGGCTGACCAGCGCATTGCAGTTACCAAAACCATCACTGATTCAGGCAAGGAAATCGTGGAAATTAGTTTGGAACAAATGAATCAGTTTGCAGGAAATATGCTTGAACTGCACAATGAAAAAGGTGAAAACCTCTTGATAATGTCTGAGCAGGCATTTAAGAGCCTAAATGAAGGGCAAATCAATCAGATTCAGTGGCACGCTAAGATTGTTCATGCTCCAATTTACACCATAGAAACCAATGGCGGCGGTAGTGCGCGATGTATGCTGGCGGCAGTGCATCTGCCTGTAATCCCATAAATAGTTATGAATTATGAATTGAATGAATACAAAATTGAGTTATTAATAAATTGTAATAAAAAATCTCACAAAGCATTGATAATCAATAATTTGCATTTTTTTATTTGAGTTATATTGGTTTTTTGGAGGTCTAAATAAATTAAGCACATTGATAATACAGATTGAGTAGATTTTTACGGATAAAAATCTAACCTTCTCAGTTTTTTTGCTTTCCAAGCGGTGATGCTTACCACCAAAAGCGTCATGCACCCTCCAAAAATTACGGAAGGAATGACTTTCATCAAGCTCGCGGCAACGCCTGACTCAAAAGCACCTATTTCGTTGGACGAGCCAATGAAGATGCTATTTACCGCAGATACTCGCCCTTTCATATTTTCGGGGGTGAGTGTCTGCAAAAGTGTACTCCGAATAATCACACTTACGCTATCAAATGCGCCACTCAATGCCAAAATAAACATGGAAAGCCAAAAATAAGTAGAAAGCGCAAAAGCAATCATGCACAACCCAAAACCAGCAACAGACCAAAGCAAGATGCGCCCAGCGCGCTTTTTGATGGGACGATACGTGAGCAAAAACATCATCAATACTGAGCCAATCGCAGGTGCAGACCTCAAAAAGCCCAAACCTTCCGCGCCCACGTGCAGGTATTCTGCCGCAAAAATAGGCAACAAAGCCACCGCACCACCAAAAAGAACGGCAAACAAATCTAAGGTAATAGCACTGATAATGAGTTGGTTGGCAAATACAAATTTGATTCCTTCTTTCAAACTTTGTAACACAGGAAGCCTATCGGACTTTGGCAAGACGGGCTTGGAGGCAATCAGTAAACAAAAAATAATCGCCAATAAAACCAATACTGTTTGAATAAGGTATGTAACTTGAATCCCAAAAAACGCGTACAACAAACCAGCCAAAGCGGGTCCGCCAATCGTCGCGATTTGCCAGTTTGAGCTATTCCAATTCACCGCACTACTCATTTCTTCCTTGCGGACAATCTGCGACATAAACGCAAAATTGGCTGGGGCAAGAAAGCCCCTGGAAAGCCCTGTGATAAAAAGTGCCGCATAAATCGGGACGGTCTGCGCGATGCCTACCTCTCTGATAAAGTTTTGATAGCTGTCAAAAGTGCTGAAAGTCAGGGCAATAGCACTCAAAAACAAGCCAATATAAGTAATAAAAATAATGCTTCGGCGGTTGCTGATATCTACCAAATGTCCTGCATAGAGCGTTACGGTCATGGCAGGAATTGCCTCCACCAAGCCTATCAAACCCAGCGAAAGTGGGTCTTTGGTGATTTGGTAGATTTGCCAGCCCACCACCACAGATTCTATCTGGACAGCAAGTGTAATACAAAAACGCATCGCCAAATAATAACGAAATTCGGGCTGGCGCAGTGCCAAATAAGGGTCATGGGACATTTTGATTTGTTTTTTTGAATAAACTTGGGCAAAGTTATAGACTCCGCCCAAGATGGTAAAATCTAATCACCTAACTCAGTAGCTAAAATCTCCTTTTGCCAGAGTTGCTTGCCTGTGGTATCAAAAATACTAATGATAAGTTTTCTATTTTTTAGCTCACCTGTGATTTCTAAGGTACTAAAATTGCGCTGCTGAACCATGGTAGAGGGTACGCGCAAAGTATTTGCCTCTTTTTCAGCACCGCCCCTTCCTGCACCAGAAGTGAGAGGTGAAACCGTCAAATCATAAATAGGGTATAATTTTTCACTTTCTTTGAGCATACTTAGCTCAGTGTGATGGCGGTCGCCAGAAAGGAAAATCACGCCTTTAATTTTTGCTTTGCGAATCAAAGAGAGCAATCTTTCGCGTTCCTCTGGGTAGTTAGAATAGTTTTCATAAGACAAGGCAGGATTGATAACCTGCCCGCCTGTAACAATAAATTTAAAAGTTGCCTCACTATACGTTAGCGCATCTATGAGCCAATTCAACTGTTTTTCACCAAAATAAGCTCTGTCCAATACTTGATTATTGTTAGGCGTTTTGAAATAGCGGTCGTCCAGCAAGAAAAATTGAGCATCTGCCCAGCGAAAAGTACCAGAAATGCCTTTTCCATCAGTCCCTGCGCCATAATTGGGATTTCCCCAAAAAAGTTTGAAAGCCTCTGTGGTAACGTCTTTGAATTCATAGCTTCTATCGGAGTCGTTGGTTCCAAAATCGTGGTCGTCCCAAGTGGCATAATTATGAACAGAAGCCAAAAGAGGCTGCAATTCGGGCAGCGAGCGCGTATGCGTATGCCGATGCAAAATACCTGAACGCGAGTCAAAGTCAGGCTCACGCAAATAAATGTTATCGCCTCCCCACACCATAAAATCAGGTTTTTTCTCGTAAATGGAGGTAAAAATTTCATAATTCCCACCATAAGGAGTCCCTGGGCGGTCATACTGTTCCTCATTGATGTAGGTACAGCTACCAAAAGCAAATTTGAAAGCTGGTGGGTCTTTGCGGTACTGCCAAAGTTCCTGCGTTTGGAAGGTCAGAGGATAGTTTCTTGCTATTTTCTTTCCATTGATAAATAATTCGTATGCGTAGCGCATACCTGGTTCTAAGCCTGTTACAGCAATCTTTGCGACAAAAGCCTCTGATTTTTGGGTTTGATAACTGTCTGTTTTATAGCGTTTTTGGGCTTGATTTTTATCCCAATACTCAAAATAGACGGCTGCCGTTTCGGTGGTTTGTACCCAGAGTAATACCTCACGCATGGTCGAGTAGCCAAGCATCGGACCTGACTGCAAAGGGCTTTTCTGAGCAAATGAGGTTTGAAAAAAGAACAGAAGAAGAAAAACAATGCTGTTTTTTAGAAAGTAACATGATAGTTTCATTTCTTTTACGAGTTAAAGTAATTGTAAATTTTGATTTTGTGTTTATGGGCAAAAATATAAAAAAATGGTGAAAATTGCTGACAAAATTATAAATAACGAAAATTACGAAAAAAATCGTAGATAATATTTGCATTTACGATTTCCTTCGTATATATTTGTACGAAATTAATCGTAAGCAAATACACAGATTAGTAAAAGAATCATAAAGCAATTTAACAATACAAAAAATGACAAAACCAACAGAATCAGAATTAGAGATTTTGCAAGTCCTTTGGCAGAAAGAAAAATGTACGGTCAGGGAAGTAAACGAGGAACTGAGCAAAAAAAAGCAGGCAGAAATAGGCTATACCACTACGCTGAAAACCATGCAAATTATGCACGAAAAAGGCTTAATCAGTCGTGATGATGCTGCCAAAACGCATATTTTTATGGCAGTCGTAACGGAAAATGATACACAAAAACAACTGTTAGACCGATTTATGGATTCTGTTTTCAGAGGCTCGGCAAGTGAGCTAATTTTACAAGCTCTTGGAAATCAGAAAACTACCACCGAAGAACTTGCAGAAATCAAGAAATTGATTGATGAAATAGAAAACAAAAAATAGTAATTGTACTAAAACTACTGGGCAAAGGTCAAAAAATCACCAAAACCCAACAAAAATATTATCCTAAACACAAATTGAAATATGGAAACATTCATTCCCTCAAACCTCGCTGAGGCACTTGGCTGGACGATTTTACATTCATTTTGGCAGGCGAGCATTATAGGCGCAGTGCTGTGGCTCATCTTACAAGTGGTCAGAAACACCAACGCCGTTCAGCGTTATTATTTTTCTTTGTCTGCACTTTTTGCAGTATTGCTGGTAGCTGTGGTAACTTTTTTTACCATTTATCAGCCTGATAATCAGCATTTAGCATTAGCTTTGACCGAAGAAGCAAATTGGGTGGTATTGCCTGCTTTTTTCGCAGATGAAAAAACTTGGGCAGATTACTTAGACATAGGCATAAATCTGGCGAGCGCGTATTCGCCCCAAATCTCTTTGGTGTGGTTATTGGGCGTTGTTTTTTTATCTATTCGTTTCATTATCAACCTATTATACATACATCAGTTAAAGACCTATAAAACAAAACCAGCCTCAATGGAGTGGGAAGCAAGGCTCAAAGCTATCGCGGAAAAAGTCAAAACAAATCGTCAAATTAAATTAATAGAATCTGCATTGGTGGCAGTGCCAACCGTAGTGGGCTGGCTTAAACCTGTGATTTTGTTTCCGTTAGGAATGTTTGCGTCTTTGCCTCCCCACGAAATTGAGAGCATTTTAGCCCATGAACTGGCGCATATTCGCCGCAACGATTTCATTACCAATATTTTGCAATCTATGATAGAAATTTTGTTTTTCTATCACCCTGCTGTTTGGTTTATTGCCAAGCACATTGAAAATGAGAGAGAAAATTGCTGTGATGACATCGCCGTAGCCGCCATTGGCAACTCACTGACTTATATCAAAGCATTAACCAATTTAGCAACTATGAAAATGAACAATTTAACACCTGCCTTAGCCATTACAGGCAAAAACGGTGGCTTACTCCAACGGATTAGCCGCATAGCCCGCAATACCAATTTGGTGAATAACTGGGCAAGAAAAAATACCATTTCCCCCAAGCTCGCTGCCGCGATGATATTGATAATGAGCTTATTACTACTCATTACCAAAACAGAGGCAAGCACTATACTGGACGCTTTGGCAAAACCCTTTGAAAAGCAAGAATCAGTCAAAGAAAACACGCCCAAAGAGTTCAAAAACAATGAATTAGCGATTAATGATACCAGTAAGAAAGCAAAAAAACAAATCACTATTAATATCAATGACCCGCAAAAAGTAAAGCAAATAACTTTGACTGCCGACTCTATCTTTTTCCACGATACGACCCAAGGAAAGTCATTTTTATTCTATACAAAAGAGAATAGCTTAGGCAAGGGCTTGGACAGCCTGAACACTAAACCGCAATTCTATTTTATTTCAAATGATTCCTCAAATAATAAGTCAAACTACTTGAAGGTGAGGACAGAAATTAGGGCAGATTCTCTTAGCAAAAACCCCAATACCAGCATTATTATCAATAACGACAACTATACCGTACTTAGACCCAAATACCTTACCGACAACACTCCACTCTATATCATTGACGGAGAGGAAGTTCCCCAAGGCAAAGATGCAAGTGTGGAAATTTTGAAAAAAATAAACCCCAATGACATCGCAGCAATAGAGGTGATGAAGGGCGAAAAAGCCTTCAAAAAATATGGTGAAAAAGGCAAAAACGGTGTGATTATCATAACCACCAAAAACCAAAAGAAGAAAACCACCAGCCTTCAAAAAAGTGAAATGCTGTATATACTTGATGAGGAGGAGGTAAGTAAGGAAAGAATAGAATCACCTGAGATTTTAAAAAATACAGTTACCATCAATATTATAGGGAAAGACCAAGCCGTAAAAATCTATGGTGATAAAGGCAAAAATGGGGCAATGGTCATCTATACGACCAAAACTAAGCAACACCCCAAGCCCGAAGACATCGCCAAGGGCATCAGGGTTACGGAATTAGAGCCTTTGGACAAAAATACAGAGGTCTTGGTCTATCCAAACCCAAGCCAGCAAGCTGTCAATATTCGCTTTATGCTCGAAAAAGAGATGCCTGTCTGGATAGAAGTGCATGACACCAAAGGGCAAAAAGTAGCTACCATCGCAAACGGAAGCTATCTAAACAAGGGGCAAAATAGCTTCCTATGGGATACTCAAAATGTTCCCGCAGGTGCTTATATCATCTCCCTCAAACAAGGAACGAGCCTGAGCCAGCACAAAATAATAGTAGAATAAATAAATTTACTGTTTTGTTGCCTTATTGTGTTATTGTTCTTTAAATTTGTTCAGATTTGATTTTCAATATTTTAGAACGTTTATACGATAATTTTGACAAATTCAGCACACAGATAAAACAGATGCTACTGATATACACTGATTTTGATTATTTTTATCTGTGAAAATACTCAAAATCAGTGTTGTCTGTGTGCTAAATTTATTTGGAAAAACAAACTATTTTATATACTCTTGATTATCAATACTGAACAAGTCTTTTATTATGTTGTGGTTTGCTTTCAAATAAGGAGTTTGTAAATTCTGCGCTGTTTATGAAGTGTAACGCGGTAGGTAGGCTGTTCAGAATTCACCTATTTTTTCCATCAAAAATAGGTGAATTTTTCTCTTTTTTGGGTGGTTTTTTTAGGTCTTTTCCCTTGATAGTTTCTAAGGCTTTTCGTACTTCTGAACTTTGGTATTGTCCCCCAATCGAGGCTAAGGTCAAGATAAAAGAACTTAAAGCAGGGCTGTTCTTGGGTAGTTTTTGTTTCAACTTACCGAAAGCACTCTCTATCACGTCAGAACA
>JAAFJS010000203.1 GCA_013298985.1 Cytophagales bacterium | reverse complement strand
TTTGCCATTTCGGGGTGTAAAAGCAAAAGTGGAGGATACATCCACAGTTCTGTATCCCAAAATACGTGTCCATTGTAGCCTAAGCCTGACAGTCCCATCGGCGACATACTATACGCAGTTCCCTCACGCACAAAGGAATACAAGTGATAAAGCATAGAACGCACTGCGCGTTGCGCTTCCAAATCTCCCTCAATTTCTATGTCGCTTTCCCAGAGTTTTTCCCATGCTTCACGATGTCTTTTAAGCAATCTTTCTTTTCTTTCCAAAGATGCAAAAATGGTCATGCGCTCCGCCTCGTTGTGCGGGTCAGCAATGTGTTCGGTAGAAATCGAAGAACCCACAATCGCAAAAGTGTATTTTTCCCCAGCTTTGAGTTTTTTGGAAAACTTCAAACGGTGCATATTAAAATCCCATTCTTCGTGAATAAGCTGAGGCTCTTGCCCACGATGTTCCTCAAAAATAAAACTATTCGAGGCGGCAACTACGTGCTTTCCTGTGGGGCTTTTCGCCACCGAAGTCAAAAGCGGAATAAGCGCATGAGGTCTATCAATTCGGTGGTAAAAATTCTTGACATCTCTGAGCATATCAGGCGCAGACATCACGCTGTGCGCGGTAAATTCCATGTCTTTTTTGGCGGTGATTTCTATGTCAATTAGGGCAGTGTGTGGTAAATGCCTCAGAGCCAATACGGTATGTTTTATACTTACCTTGTCTTGGTAGTCAAAAGTAGTGGTCAAAGACGCATTTTTCATGTCTAAGGTTTGGGCATAATTGCTGATGTCTTTGGGTCCCAACCGCCTGCTGTCAATGTCCAAATCCATATTGGCAAAGTCAAAAGTTTTCAAAATATTGGACACGCGACCTCTGCCGTAGGTATCAAAAGCACCGTTTAGCACCACATCTTTGACTTTGAGAGGTTCAGGCGAGCTGACAATGCCAATCATGCCGTTAGCTACCGTAACGCCAAAATAATTGCTTGGATTGATATTGCGCGCCTGTACGTGCCAAGGAGAATTGCTTACGTCTTGGGCAAATAAAATATTGTTTGTGAAGATACAAACAAAGGCTAAAAAGAAAGTTAATTTGTTCATTTTCATATTTTTAAAAAATTTCATTTTGTATTTGACTTTGACAATTATTTAAAACTTTGGCAACAGTTATAAAACTTTGCCAACAGTTTAGAATTTCAATAAGTATGCGATTGTCAAGGTCTTCGACCATTGACAACGTCTTTAATCCGTTTTTAGCTTACTCCAAATCGTAAAAATAATATAACCACAAATAACCGCCACTGCCGACAGCCCAAGTGCGGGCATCGTCTGTCCATAGAGCCATGAACCTGTCGCGAAAAGCGCGCTATAAACGGCAATACAGCCCAAAAAGGCGCAAAGTAACTCTTGGGCAATGCCTCTGCTGTCTTCGGTGGCAGTTTCGATAGGTGTTCCTGCGGCTTTTGCCTGCTCGACTACCGCTTTCCAGCCTATCCCACCAGGGCGCGTGAGTTTATAAAATGAAATCAGCGTAGGCAAGTCCGTAGGCGTGGTGGTCAGGGCTACACTCACCCACGCAATGGTCGTAACTACCACACCCACACAGAGTTGCCAATGACTTTCCATCGGTGCAAAGCCAATATTTTCATGGATAAATTGGAAATATAGCGCAATCAAAAAGGAAACCACCATTGCCGTAATTTCACTCCACACATTAATTCTCCACCAAAACCAGCGCAAAATGAAAAGCAAACCTGTTCCTGCGCCGATTTGCAAGAGAATTTCAAAAGTTTTCAAGGCATTTTCTAAGAACAATGCCAAGATTGCCGCAAAAGCCATCAAGACTACGGTAGCGATTCTTCCCACATTAACCAACTGTTTTTCAGAGGCTTGGGGATTGACAAAGCGCAAATAAAAATCATTGACCACATACGAAGAACCCCAATTTAGCTGGGTGGAAATCGTGGACATAAAAGCAGAAATCAGCGAGGCAACGACCAAACCCAACAAGCCCACAGGCAAATAAGTGAGCATGGCGGGATACGCCAAATCGTTTCTGACCACATTTGCGGGGATATGAGGAAATGCTTTTTGCAAACTTGGAATGTCAGGAAAAACAATCATAGAACAAAACGCCACAATTATCCAAGGCCATGGGCGCAAAGCATAATGAGCAATATTGAAAAACAAAGTAGCACCAATCGCGTGTCTTTCATTTTTGGCGGAAAGCATACGCTGGGCTATGTAGCCGCCGCCGCCAGGCTCTGCCCCAGGATACCACACACTCCACCACTGCACCGCTAAAGGAATGATAAACAGCATAATAAGGTTTTTGGTATCTGAAAAATCAGGTATAAAACTTAGCTTGCTTTGCACCGCAGGCTGGGCGAGCAGGTTGTCCAGTCCGCCAATCTCAGGGAGATTCAGGGCTACAATCGCCGCGCCAATCGAGCCAATCATGGCAATAAAGAACTGAAAAAAATCAGTGTAAAGTACACCTTTCAAGCCCCCTAACGAGCTGTAAATCACCGTAACTACGGAAGCAATCAGTAACGTTTGGGCGGGACTCATGCCCAGCATGACTGCGCCAATCTTGACCGCGGCAAGCGAAACACTCGCCATAATCATAATATTGAAAAATACACCGAGATAAATTGCCCTAAACCCTCGCATAAAAGCTGCTTCTTTGCCACTGTAACGCAGTTCATAAAACTCCAAGTCAGTAACTACTTTGGAACGCCGCCACAGTTTGGCATAAATAAAAACGGTCAGCATACCTGTCAGCAGGAACGCCCACCAAACCCAGTTGCCCGACACGCCATTCTGCCTCACAATGTCCGTAACCAAGTTCGGTGTATCAGCAGAAAACGTCGTCGCGACCATCGAAACGCCCAGCAACCACCAAGGCATATTGCGCCCTGAGAGGAAAAAATCCTCCGCACTTTTGCCTGCATCTTTGGCAACTGCAAGCCCAATCACTAAGGAAATAATAAAAAAAACGGCGATAATAGCCCAATCAATCCAAGAAAGTGTTAAAGTCATATTTACTAAATGTTAGGAGTGAAATAGTCAGAGAGTGAGGAATAAGAAAAATAAAATTTCGTACTATGAATTATTATAGTAGCTCCCCCCGCTAAAGCGAGGGGGTTATCTTTAACTACGCCTTTTAAGGCGTGGAACTTCATAACTCCTCATAGCACGAATGTAAAATTTTCAGCTTCCTCACGCCAAATTTTTTAATTTGATTCGCAAATAATTCAATTTTATAGATTTTTCGTGGATTTCTTGGTATTTTTAAATATAAATTTTATCATTACTCAGTTTTAGCGCATAGCTTCACTTTATTTGTATGCCGCTAAATTTAAAACTATAAACGCGTAATTTATCAAAAATGTATGATAACCTCACTTCGCCAACGATTTAATGCACAATTTTCTCAGGAAAAATACAATGCCATGTTAGATGACATTGCTCAGGAATTTGGCTATCCAGTTGCCTTCAAAATCTGTGAAACGCCCGTTTTCATTGACAATGCACTCAAAACTGAACTTATCAATGCCGTAAATGAGGTGGTGAGCCAAGTGGGGAGTGCTGATTATCAGGCAAATATACACTTGGCAACGCCGCCTGACCTTCGCGTACCTCGCGAGGACGGCACACCTACCTTTGCCGCCATAGATTTTGCTATTTGCCAAGACCCCACAAATCCTGAAAAGCTGATTCCACAACTCATTGAATTACAGGGCTTTCCATCACTCTTTTGTTTTCAGCATTTTTTGAATACCAAATTTAGAAAACATTATGAGATTGCTGAAGGACTGACTCATTTTTTGAAACCCGAATTTGCACAAAACGAAGATTTGTATATTGACGCGTTGAGGAAAACAATCGTAGGAGAGGACGCAACGGAAAATACAATCCTGATGGAAATAGAGCCTGAAAAGCAGAAAACGAAGATTGACTTCTCTTGTACGGAACGATACTTGGGGGTGAAAGCAGTTTGCATTACCAAAATTCGCAAGGAAGGCAGAAAACTTTTTTATGAAGAAAACGGGAAAAAGATTTGGATAGAGCGCATTTATAATCGCGTTATTTTTGATGAGCTTAATCTTCGCAAAGATTTGAACTTGGCTTTTGATTTTCGCGATGAGTTGGACGTGGTTTGGCTTGCTCACCCCAATTGGTTTTTTAAAATGAGTAAGTTCACGCTTCCTTTTTTGAAAAGCAAATATGTGCCTCCTACCCAGTTTTTGGACAAGATTTCCTCTATTCCTGACGATTTGGAAAATTATGTATTAAAGCCACTGTTTTCTTTCGCGGGCGCGGGCGTAAAGTTTGATGTGAACAAGCAAGACATTGACAATGTGAAAGATAAGAGCAATTATATTTTGATGAAGAAAGCACATTATCAGCCCATTATACAGACACTGGACGTTCCTGCGAAGGTGGAAGTGCGAATGTTGATGCTTAATATTGGGGGCAAACTGGAGTTGGTTACGAACCTGATTCGCCTGAGCAAAGGCAAAATGATGGGCGTAGATTTTAACAAAGGTTTGGACTGGGTGGGTGGCTCGGTGGGGTATTTTGAAAAATAAGTTTGAAAAATGTTTTGTATAAAAAATAAATTAATTTTAGGATAATCCTCTATTTAGCAGGCAGTTGCAAAACCCACTTTGTTGTGTCCTTTACGGTAAGTTTGTCAGTCAGCACCCATTCATTGTAGTTTTTCAGGGTTTTGTAGGTAATGCCTTCTTTGAGAGCAAGTTCTACCAAATTGTTTACAGTAACCTCAATTTTGACCTCACGCAGGTTTTCGGGCAGGTAGCGGTCTTTGTCTTGGATTTGGAATCGATATTTTGTAGGTTTTTCCATGATTTCTTTGAGGGCTAAAATCCTGAAAACAAAGCGATTGGTCTGCTCATTGAGCAGGAGGTCATAGTAAGATTTTACTTTTTGTTTGTCCATGGCTTCCCGAATCCCACCGTTGCCGCGGTTGTATGCCGCCGCTACCAGCGTCCAATTCCCAAATTTTTGATAAGATGCTTTCAAATATTTGCAAGCGGCGCGGGTGGACTTGATGGGGTGGAAGCGTTCGTCGACTTCTGCGTTTACAACCAAGCCAAGTTCGATGGCTGTTTCGCGCATCAGTTGCCAAAAGCCCGACGCGCCTGCATTGGAAACCACATTGTCCAGAGAACTTTCTATCACTGCCAAATATTTGAAATCTTCGGGGATGCCTTCTTCCTTTAAAATGGGTTCGATTTGAGGAAACCAACGATAGGCTTTTTTCAAAATCAAAATCGTAGAGGCGTGCATATAACTATTGATAAGTAGCTCTTTATCAAAGCGTTCCTTTACATCTATATCATTCATAGGCACAGGCTCGCCACAAAAACTAAACTGCGCGGGCAAGGAAAAATGAGGACTTATCAAGGTAGTGGGCAGTTGCCCTTCTGCTTCCTGAGTTATCAAACTGTCAGCAGGTGTTGGTTTTTGCCAAAGTGCCTGCACTTTTTCGTGTAAAAGGTAGGCAACGATGGCAATGACAATCAGGGTCAAGATGCCAAAATGGATTTGCTTCATGGATTAAAAGTTTGGCGCAAGTAAGTATTTAGCATAGAAATCGTCGATGACTTTGACCGCTTCGGTGGGCGTATCCACCAAGTTGATGAGGTCTAAATCTTCTGGGCTGACGTTGCGCTCCACGCCCAAGACCGTATCGCGAATCCAGTCAATCAATCCCTGCCAATACGATTTGCCCACCAAGACAATGGGAAATCTGCCAATTTTATTGGTTTGAATCAAAGTATATGCTTCAAAAAGCTCGTCAAGCGTACCCAAGCCACCAGGCATGACGATAAAGCCTTGTGAAAATTTGACAAACATGACTTTGCGTACAAAAAAATAGTCAAAATTGATGATTTTGTCGCGGTCTATGTAAACGTTGTTGAACTGCTCGAAGGGAAGGACGATATTTAGCCCCACCGAAGTTCCGCCCTGCTGGAATGCCCCCTTGTTGCCTGCTTCCATGATGCCAGGACCGCCGCCAGTAATGACTCCGTAGCCATGCCTGACCAGCTTTCCTGCAATTTCTTCTGCCATTTTGTAGTATGGATTGTCGTGCTTGGTGCGTGCCGAGCCAAAAATAGTAACGCAGGGTCCGATGCGCGCCATCTTGTCTAAGCCCTCGACAAACTCTGCCATGATTTTGAAAATCATCCAAGAGTTCACACTTTTGATTTCATGCCAGTCGCGCTGTAGAAATGCTTGTCTTATTTTTTCTTCGCTTGTTTCTTGTTCTATCTGAGCCATGTAGGTATGTTTTTTTGAAATGTTTGATTTGGTTTGAAAAGTAGTTGGGTTCGTTTGATGTTTGAAAAATACCATCTCACGAAATCGTATTCACGAAAGACCGCAAAAAAGGTTACATTTCCAAATAAAAAAGACTTTGGTGTGATAAATAATCACAGCCAAAGTCCTGAAGTTGTTTTTATATAAATGAATGGACGATAATTTTTATTTTTCCGATTTAGTCAGTATAAGATTGGCTACCAGAAGAACTGATGCCGCGTATTTCGATATTTCCGCTTCCATTTTTCATGTATAATTTCCTGTCTGCCCTGACCTCGCCTGCGCGTAAGCCGCCAGAGCTTGCCTGTAAGTCAAAACTAAGCGTTTTCATGTCATTTTTCAGTTGCATATCGATTCCACCAGAGGTAGATTTGAAAGTAGAGTTGCCTGTGAGGGTGATGTCATTGCCGTCGATGCCGCCAGAGGTGGTTCTTAGCTCAAATTTCCCTTTTGCGCCTTCTATATCTATGCTGCCAGACGTGGTTTCTGCAAAAACATCACCGTCGGCAGTATTGATTCTGATGTCGCCAGAGGAAGCATCTGTATCTATTCCACCTGTGATATTAGCGAGTTTTTGGCTGCCTGACGAGGTACGTCCTCTCACGTTACCCTTCACTTGGATAGCACTGATGTCACCCGAAGTAGCAGTGATTTTGAGGCTGGCAGTGATATTTTCTGCTTTTACGTCCCCCGAACTTGCGCCCAGTTCGCATGTATTATAGTCGATATTTCGCACATCTACATCTCCCGAACTATTTGCTACGACCAATTCAATCCTCGAAGGCACTTGGAAATCCAGCTTTCCGTTTAGGTTATTCCAGCCCCAGTTCCAGCTATTTCCAGAAGGGCGGTCTATCCATACCTCCAAGGTGCTTCCTGACTGGCGGTGCATGATTTTTATTTCTCCATTGTTAGCTGTTCCTGAGATTTTTCCGTTTAGCGTAACCTTGTTTTCGCCACCACCTACTATATTTACATCACAAAAACTGCCTTTGACCACCAGCTTAGAAACGCCTTCATACGACGTATTTACTTGGTCTATGTCATTTTGGGCAAAAGCAAAAGAGGCGAGAAGCACGCCAATCAAGCAGCCAATGATGTGTTTTCCTATGATTTTCATCTTCGATAAATGTTAAGTTTTAAGTTTTTTTTAATCAAAGATGTGGGAAGTCCATCAAAGGTTGCACAGTGTATTATTTATTTTTGATTTTTGATTTTTTTTAAGGAAGGAATCAAAGATAAATAAATTGCTAATTTTGGTGGAATGTTTGGTACACAGATTAATTGTTGATATTTTTTTAATACAAAATTTTTATTCTATGAAATCTTTAAAAATAATTTTGATATTACTAATGCTATCAATTAGTAATACATTCGCACAAAACACCTTACAAGAAGAATTATCTCAAAAAATCCTTGAGATTTACAGTAAGTAATAAGGCGTTGCCTTACCTTGCAACAATGACAAGTAAGCCTATCAAAAGAAGAGATGAACCTGAAAGAGAACTATCTGCAGACGAAAAAATTTTGCATGAAATGACGCAAAAAAATACAATAGACTTCCATAAGCTAAAAATGAAGCACATAGCCCAAGATTTGCTGAAAGGCAATAAAAACAAAAATAAAGCCTTGTTTATCAAAAGAATGAGCTACCCTAAAAAATCGGACGTAACTAATTACTATAACACAATAGAGGCATATTTTTTTCTTCGCTATTTATTTTTAGCGATAATTCGGAAACTAAAAGGTTACAAATAGGTTACAAATAGGTTACAATTTTTTATTTGCAAAAATTGCATTATTCCTATTTTAAACTTTTGGCAAAAATGAAAATCTGGCTTACAGACATGACTATTTTATTTAGAACACGAAAAAACACAACTATCAATACATTATATATTAGAATTACGATTGACAAAAAAAGAGGTACAGATTTTAGTTCTGGTATTCGCTATGACAATGTAGGGCAGTGGAACTCAAAAAAACAACGCTTCGATAATTCTCCACTGCTTAATAATGAGATAGAGGAAATCAAGCACGCACTCAAAGAAATTTATTTGCGGTTAAAAACCAATGACCCCGCTAAAATCATTGATGCTTTTAAAAACAAAACATTCCATCGTGAAGCTGTCAAAGTAAAAAAACCAAACTATGACACGGAAATAAATAAGTATATTGAGCAATCTCATTTGAAGGAATTAGAAGAAAAAGACTGGGGGGAGTTACAAATCTTTGCGGACATATTTATTATCTTGGCGCGTACAGGCATGAATTATAGCGACTTTGTAAGCATCGATTTTAATTTAGCTATCAAAACTATCGAGCAGGGCGCGGTAATAGTGATAGCCCGCGGTAAGACTTCGAGGGAATCTATTATCCCTCTGTTTCCAGTGGTGCGTAAGATATTAGAAAAATATAGCTACAATCCGCGCAGGTACGAGCGCACCTACTTTAACAAAAAGATAAAGCTAATCATACCTAATGCGAGCGCGAAGTATGGGCGCAAAACGATGGCAAATACCTGCCTCGAATCGTGTGTAAGTATGGAAGTTACGGCAAAAGTATTGGGACATACTAACTTAGATATGGTTACTAAACATTACGCAAAGATACGAGAAAAGAGAATATTGAGCGAGTTTGACAAACTTATTAAAACTTAGCGCAAGTCAAGTAATCAAATTGAATACTTGACTATGACTAAGTTTTAATAATAGCTCTCACCCCTGTAGCTAAGTTCGATATCGTGGGTACATTGGTCTGATTCACTTCGACTGGGAATAATTCAAACTTACCAAGTGCTGTGCGTTGAAAAATATTGGTACTGTTTACTTTTAGTCTGTAATATAAATATGCGATAGTATTGGAGCTACTATATACCATGCCTGAGATATTCGGTGAAGTAGTCGAAGATAATATGGCATTCCAAGAAGTGCCATTCATGCTTCCCTCTATGTCTAAGTTCATAATAACAGGTACCGTGCCTAAGTTAGAGGCAATCTCAATCGCATTAACTTGGAATAGCTTAAACTTATTCATTGCCTTTGGCGCAGGTAATTGAACCGTCAAGAAGTGAGGCATCGGCACTGAGGCTGACAGCCAATAAGTGCCATTAGCATTATTATCAAAGGCACGCCAAGCAGCAGTTCCATTAACCGCCCACGCATCAGCAGAACTTACCGTAGAGGCACTGGTAATATACCCTGATTGACTGTTCGAGGTCATGTTAGGAATATCCGTAGTTTCGTAAAGTGCTATGTTCGCGGGGGTGGCAAATTGAAGTCCTAACTTATTGCATAAGTCAGGATATAATGCACTGGTAATTTGTTGCCCATTGCATAATAAGTATCCGTTAGGAATTATACTTGAAAAAATCACATCAAAGGCATCATACAGTATAGTACCTGTTTCGACTCCCTTGCTGATTTTGTTTGCTTCTAAACTAATCCTCATCTTCTTCCTTTTTACGCGTAAATGACTTAATCATGATTAACCTGTTTACGCCTGCACCCTCAAAATAGACCTTATCAAAGGTAGTGGTTTCGAAAAATTGGGGGTCATTGTCGAGCGCAAATGTTTCTTTGGGTTCTATTCTGATAGGAATAGAAGTAAGCACAATAAAAGCATTCGTAGTGCCACTATTGATAAAAAGCACACCGTTACAATTTGTATCGATATCGTTCTCATTAGCAATAAATACTGTTGCTGTTTTTTCGGTGTCAAATAAATATGGTTTTTCGAGGTTAATCATTCCTGTTTTTTAAGTAATTAAACCAAAGCGATAAATCCTGTAACTTCATTACCAGTAATAGGTGTATTGTCTGTAAGTCCTCTACCTCCTGTAACTGCTAAAAACGTCGCGCTGGGGATTCCAATTCCCCCCTCAAAGTTAATAAATATTGAATTGTTGTTCGGTGGTATAGCAATATCAAGAATGGCTGAGGTTGTCCCTACTGTAACAGACGATGTTCCAAAAACCTTTAAGTAACGTAAAGAAGTGGAGCTATTACATACGTAAACTCCAATCATCTTTCTGGCTAAACTTATTACAAATTGAGCAGTGGGAGTTGCGGGAGCGTTGATATTATAAGCTGTGGCTGTGCCTGCGTTACCATTTGCGCGATACTGCATACCTACATCGCCAATGAGGTTAGTGCCTGCGCCTAATGAGCCAGTGCCTATATTGGCTGTTACAGTTCCGCCTACTTGTGCTTGTAGGTTAGTGCCTGTGGCTTGCTGAACATTGAAAGTGTTTGGTGTATGACCTTGTTGCGAAAGTACGGCAAAAGCTTGAATTTGATAACGACATCGACAATTTGTAATTTTATTTTTTTTATTTACCTTTGCACTAAAATTTATTTTAGCATTTATAAGTCTTATGAAATATTTATTAAGAGAACAAAGAAACAGTGTAATTATTA
>JAAFJS010000202.1 GCA_013298985.1 Cytophagales bacterium | reverse complement strand
ATGTCGATGAGCATACCCATACCTACCTGCTCGCCCGTACGCGCAAGGGCAGAAAGGGCTTTTTGCGCGACTACCGTTCCATCAAACCACGCGGGCGGATTTTTGCAAACATCACAATTTTTGCAGTTTTCTGTGAGGTCTTCGTTAAAGTAGCTCAATAAAATTTTGCGCCTACATATCTGAGCTTCAGCGTATTGCTGCATACGTTCCAGCTTTGCCAACTGTACTTCGGTATTGGGGCTTTGGTTAGAAACTATCATGTCGCGCAGCACCAGCGTATCGCCAAAGCTATAAAAAAGCAAGGTATCGCTTTTGAGTCCATCTCGCCCTGCTCGCCCTATTTCCTGATAATAACTCTCCAAATTTTTGGGCAAATTATAGTGAATCACCCAGCGCACATTGGACTTGTCGATGCCCATTCCAAAGGCAATCGTCGCACAAATAATTTGCGTTTTGTCATTGATAAAGGCTTCCTGCGTAATGTTTCGTTCTTCTGCGCTCATACCTGCGTGATAAAAAGCCGCATTGTAGCCCATATCTTGGAGTTTATTGGCAACAGTTTCTGTATTTTTGCGACTGAGGCAGTAAATAATACCCGCTTGTTTGGGGTGATTTCGGAGAAATTTATCAATCATACCAACCCTATTTTGGGCGGGAAGCACTGTCAGGCTCAGGTTTGGGCGGTCAAAAGAGGCAATAAAAACTTCAGGGTCGTTCAGTTTGAGCATAGTTATAATGTCTTTGCGCGTGAGCTTGTCGGCAGTGGCGGTCAGCGCAATCGTGGGAATCGTGGGAAACTGCTCTTTCAATGCACCTAACTGAGTATATTCGGGGCGAAAATCATGCCCCCAAGTAGAAACGCAGTGTGCTTCGTCTATGGCGAAAAGACTGATTTTCAACCTTTTCAAAAAGTTAAAAAAGCCTGTCGTCATCATTTTTTCAGGGGAAACGTAAAGGAGTTTGATTTCACCCTTGAACGCTTTATTTTCCGTAATTGCCAATTCCTGAGCATTTTGTGTACTATTCAGGAAAGAAGCAGGAATCCCGTTTGCCTTTAATCCCTCCACTTGGTCTTTCATCAGGGCTATCAGAGGCGAAATCACGATACACAGCCCCTCAAAAACCATAGCAGGAATCTGAAAACAGACTGATTTGCCCCCGCTCGTAGGCATCAACACAACTGTATCTCTTTGATTCAAAACATTTTGGATAATTTCCGCTTGCATAGGGCGAAAGTGGTCGTAACCAAAATATTTTTTGAGTGCTTCTTTGGCGCGGGTCAGTTCCATAGAACGAATTAAGGTTTTGAATTTCTGAAATTAGCCTCTTTAATTTACAAAGGTAAAATTTAAAGTCGTAATTTTTGCTTTCAAAACGCATAGTTTTCATATTGGGAGGTCTGCCATAAATTTCAAAACTTCTTCTTCTTCTGTATAGTATGGAGAATTATAATTCATAACGACTTGATTTTCAGGGCTTATAATTATGTGGTTCATGTTTTTTGAGCCATTCAGGGTTTACTTCTCCAAAATGACGGCACTCTGCATCTAAGTATTCAGGAATACCATCTTCGTCATAGTTGATGCCTAATTTTTCGTTCTGAGTAGGTTTGTTCTCGCTGATTTTGCGAGTAGCAGGTTTTAGCACCACTTTTTCATGTTTTTTGAGCCATTCAGGATTTACTATACCGTTGTAAACATCATCAGCAGTCAAGTATTTTGGAATCCCATCTGTATCAAACTCATATCCTTTTACTTCGTAAGTTTCTGTTATCTTTTCTTTTTTTTGATTTTTAGTTTCTTTTTTTTCGTTTTTCAACCATAGTTTTTCTTTTGCTGCTTGGTATTCGTCATAGCCTTCGGGTTTGATAGGCTCGCCTACTAAATGCCTTGCGTGTGCATCTGCCCCATAAGCGATGAACATTTCTAAATTCAATTCGTAATCAATAAATTCTTGTTTCATATTTTTCGCCTTTATTTTTTTTTGGGTATTACTTTAAACATAGTTGCATATCTTGGCGTGTAGAAAACAGTCAGCGTATCTCCTATCTTTCTGCTTTTATATGATTCTGACGAAACACTGTATTCCAGTTCTTTTTGTTGCGTTTTGTCTTGTACTTTCAACAATAAAATATAAGAATGACCTTTACTTTGCAGTTCATACTTTCTGCTAATCACCGCCTTTGCCTTAATACCAAAAGTTTCGTATTCGTATTTTTGGTGAAACCTATCAAGTTCTATATTCAACCAAAAACTACCCAGTAGCGTTAAAACAAGAAATGTTTTGACAGGAATATCAGCTTTGTTAATATTTAACTTGAATAGCTTAAATAAATTGGAAGCAATTGCAAAAAAAGTAAAAAAAATAACTATAAAACCACCCACAACCCAAACATATCCATAAAACCAGCCTATTTTTATCAGCCAATGTGATAAAAAATATTGCGAAGCCAAAATAAAGATACAACTCAATAAACTGATGAAGTAAGGCATATTGTCAGTTATTTTACTTGTTTTTACCAATTTATATAGATGAAATCTTTTTCAAAGATGTCATCTATTACACATTTTTTTCTCTCTTAAATTTATTCAAACAAAGCACCAAAAAATCAGCAGCCTCATAATCTCCGACTGTAAAATCTTGAAAATCAATGCTTACTATGTTTTTTTTGCCATCAGACCACGTTTTATCCACCCAAAGACTGACTTTATAACCTGTAGTGCTTTTCACAGGTTTTGGCAAAGTATAGGTAATGCCATCAACTACTTTTGTTTTTTGGGTTTCTACAATAGCACTTTCGCCTGCACTATGAAAGTCTTTGGTCAAAATTTTCACATTGGTAAACCACGGAAAAGGATAATTCTTTTTTTGGATAAACTCTTGATTAATAGTGATTTTGATATAGTTGAACAGTCCGCAAAGCCCCCAATAAAAGATAAAAGAGGCTAAAATTCCCTGCCAAATCATTTCATTAGCAAAAAAACCATACATACCCCAAAAGCCAATCAACAGTGTAAAAATGTGCAAAGGATACCAAATCCATTTGCGGTAGAGGATAATTTCTTTTTCAGATTCTTTGATTTTAAAAAAGCCCCAAAAATAATGTGTTTTCATTTCATCTCAATTTTTAGTTCGTAATCTCCTGACGTGAAACCTTTTGCGCCCGCTACCGCCACAAAAACTTTCATTCTGGAACTAATCGCATTCAGTTCTATGCTTTGCTCCCCTGCGCTTTTGGTGAAATCGGGCAAATTATTGCTTACCCATTGTTGAAAACCTGCCTCACAACTAATACAACGAGGCAAATTGGGTGGGATAAATTTGAAATCAAAACTCACAAAACCATATACATTGACACGAGGCTGATTGCCTTTGGGAATAACCGTAATCTTTACAGTAGATTTTTTTGGTAAATCAAACCAATAAAAAACGTGATTTCCTTCAAATTCTACATTTCTGATGCCCACCCAGCAGGCATTAGAGCTATTTTCTGCCCATTCCAAATCCTCCATGATGCTTCCTTGCGAAAGATTGCCATTGACAGACACCACTTGCCCTTTTTTGGCAGGAATAAATTGTACTTTTCCTTGAATGTTTGTGTTCATTGGGCGTATTCTTGCCCCTTCTACTGCCTCATCATAGCTTTCTGCATAAGCATCATAATTCACAAAATATTTGCCATCTGCTTGCACTTTCAAAACCATAGCGTGCAGCCACGTATCGCCACGCACAGGGTCTTTGTAAAACACTTCCACTCTATCTCCTACCTCATAAGACGATTTTGTCCCTGTTTCATCAGCAGGTAAGGCAGTAATCACCAAGCTATTGAAAAATTTATCGCTATTAGGAAAAGAATTTGCCTTCGAGATAATCAGCATCTGGATATTGATTTTTGAGTGGGCTACATATTGAGCAGTAAAAAAACTACCGTTATTCATTTCTGCCTGCGCCTTGTATGCCTCATATTTTTGATAAAAAACTGCTTCTTGTTTTTGTACTTTTTTAATACTTTTAGCAGAATTATCAAAAGACTGTTTTGCATTGCCTTTTGGGAAAACTCCCGTAGAGGTACTCGCCACCACCATATAAACGTCAGTCCCTACCACACTTTTATAGGTGTAATTAGTTACATTGCCATTTTGGGTTACGGTCTTGGTAGGTGGGGCAGGAAAGGCAATCTTTGCGCCGACCCCGTCAGCAGATAGGCCAGCAACTTGCCAGTCTTGTGCTTGTGTTGTGGAAATAATGCCCATCAGAAGGATAAGGCAGACGATTTTTGAGTTCTTCATAATTTCTGTTTTTTGTTTGCAATCTTGTAAAGAAAGCGAGAAAAAACATGAAATTGTGCTACGTACAACTACGCAAAACTGAAAAAATTATATTTTCTATTGGAATAATACAATTTTTTATTTTTAATAAACAATTTTTTACAAAACTTGTGCAGTTTGAGTGTCGATGATTTTTTGCAGAACGCCTAAAAGAGCAGGTAAATCATTAATATAGTAGCGTTTTTTGTCAATAAAGCAAGTCTTACCTTCTAATTTCAAAAACTGCCATTCTGTCCCTTTGGTAACGCACCCAAATATAACTTCTAAGAATTTACCTTCTTTTTCGTTATATATTCTTGCTCCTTCCATTTGTGCGATACATTGTGGAATATTTTTTTCTATGTCGTTGTCTTCCGCTTCAATAAGGCAAAACAAGGGCGTTTCTATCTCAAAACTTTGCCTACCACTGCTCAAAATAAAATCACATTCCCCATTGAGCTGACGGCTATCATCTGCATTTAGCACTGCACCCGAATACACCGAAAACTTTTCTGTATTTAATTCGTGTATTTCTAACAAAATAGGCAAAACAATACCCTCTGACCTTGCTTTTTCGCTGAAAAGGGCTATCATTCCTGCACGTCGAAGTGCTTTTAACAGTACATCAGTAGGCTGAATAGCAGCAATATCTGTAAAAAAAATTGCATTTTCTTCTACAATTCCTAACTCGCTTCGGGTACGCTTATAATTAAATTTGCGATATGACATAATTAAGTGTGTTTTTTTAGCGAATATAAGCAAAAAAATGTAATTATTTAGCTTTCATTTGCTTACTGAATCAACAAAAATAAATGTACATTCGCATTCATGCGAATCTGCTGTTTTTCAAGGATTTATAACGGTTCGCCGTTGCGATCGGATAAATCCGATTTTACTTTTGTTGAGCTACTTATTGAAATTCAAAAATTTTGTTATACTTCATTTTTTTATGAAATATCCATTTTTGTTTTTTTACTTACTTTCAATTTCATTTGCTTATGCTCAGGACGCAGTGCGAGTGGATAGTTTGCGTAAAATAGCTGCCAATCACCCTGCGGATACATTGGGTATCCATGCCTTGGGCGATTTGGTGTATGAGTATGCGCCTGTGGATTTTGAGAAGGCATATTCGTATGCAAATCAAGCACTTAGCATAGCTCAAAAACTCAAAGACCGCAAAAGTGAAGCCTTTGCGTTGAATAATGTGGCGATTGCTTATGATTTTCAGAGTAAATTTGATAAGGCACTCGAATATTACCTCAAAGCACTCAAAACCAATGAAGAAATCAACAATCAGCGTGGTATTGCGACGGGTTATATGAATATTGGGGTGTCGTTTTTCTTTCAAGACAACCTCGATAAAGCGGAAGAATGGTATCTGAAATCCCTTGCTATTCGGTTTAAAATGAATACGCCTGTGGAAACGGCTCGTATTTATAATAACCTTGGCATTATATACAGGAAACAAAAAAGGTATGCAAAAGCAAGAGAAATGTATGATATGTCTTTGAAAATCAAAGAGAAACAAAATGACAAAAAAGGTATTGCAAGCACTTTGGGCAATATTGGCGCAGTGTATCAGCACGAAGGAGATTTGGGAAAGGCTTTGGAATTTCATTATCAATCTCTGAAAATAGAAGAAGAAATACAGCATCCTTATGGCATTTCGTCCTCCTTGATAAGCATTGCGGAGATTTTTTCCATTCAAAAAAACTATCCAAAGGCACAAGAAAACTTCCAGAAAGCACTTGAAATATCCCAAAAAGCAGGTACAAAAGACAACGTCAAAAATGCGTATTTAGGGCTATTCCAAACGGATTCTTTGCAGGGAAATATCCAAAATGCCCTCCAAAATTATCAAAATTATGTGCGTATCAAAGAAGAAATCTACAATGCAGAAAAAAGTCAACAACTGATACAAATGCAAACTTTGTACGAAACAGAAAAGAAAGAAAATCAAATCAAACTGCAAAAACAAGAAAATGAGCAACTTAAAATTATTAATTGGGGTATTTTTGTTTTTTGTTTGTTGATTTTGTTCGTGTTGTTTTTGTTGTATAATCGTTATCAAATCAAAATGAAACAACAAGCATTATTGATAGAAAAAGAAATCAGCCAAAAGCAATATTTAGAAGAAAAAAACAAATATTTAGAGGAAACTCAAAAGCACTTAGAAGAAAAAATAGACTTCAAAAACAGGGAATTGAGTGCTGTTATCTTGCATATTTCACAGAAAAACAAGGTTTTATTAGAAGTACGTGAGAAAATGGAAGGCTTGCACCTACTGCAAAGTGCAGAATCCTTGACACGCCAAAGACTGAAAGAAATCATCAAAATTATTTGGGGCAATCTTAGCTCTGACGATGATTGGGAGCGTTTTAGGGCATATTTTGAGGGCGTTCACCCAGATTTTTTCAAGAATTTATTAGACAAGTTCCCAGACCTCAACCCCAAAGAACTTAAATTTTGTGCTTACCTCAAAATGAATTTAGACACCAAAGAAATAGCCAATTTATTGAATATTTCTGTACGCAGCATAGAATCGTACCGCTTTCGTATCCGCCAGAAAATGAACTTGGAAAATAACGAAAACCTCACGAGTTTTTTGCAAGCTTTTTAGTGTTTATAAAAAAAAGGTAGTGCTAAAGATGTAATGCTACGTTGCGGGTGTTGCACACAGCGTTCAACACCACGCAACGGCGTTTTAGCATTACTTGTTTATCTCTACCAAATCGTTTTTAAGTTAGTTCAGAGATATTTTTTAATTTTTAATGTGTCTTTATTTTTTTCTCAAACTTATTCAAATGAGAGTAATGCCAAAGATGTAATGCTTCTTTTAAGACTACCCAAATAAGATTTGTGGAAACAAAACTGGCAAATTTCTATGAAAATCTCTGTTTATATTGCTGCATTAGGACAAAAAAATAATCAAAAAATTTCTTAGTAAAATCTTTCTCAAATCCAATAAAATCTTTATAAATTACACACGATAAAATAGGTTTTTTTATATCTATTTTCATGCTTTTGAACTTTCCCAAACTCACACCTTAACAACACAAAAATAGTAAATATGAATCTATCCATTCAAGTAGAAGTAAACGGCAAAAAGCACAAAAGTAATGTCGAGGCTCGGCAGTTACTGGTGTATTATTTGCGCGACCAGTTGCGCCTCACAGGAACGCATATTGGTTGTGATACAAGTAGTTGTGGGTCTTGCACTGTCATAGTCGACGGCAAGGCTATCAAGTCCTGCACCATGCTCGCGGCGCAGGTGGACGGCAGTTCTATCAAAACCATAGAAGGCTTGGCAGGCAATGGCGAAATGCACCCTGTTCAAGAAGGCTTCCGCGAGGAACATGGCTTGCAGTGTGGCTTTTGTACGCCAGGTATGATTATGACGGCGGTCGACCTACTCGAACGCAATCCTACACCAACAGAAATGGACATCAGGCACGCCTTAGAAGGAAACTTCTGCCGTTGCACTGGTTATCACAACATTGTCAAGGCAGTACAGTACGCTGCTGACAAGATGGGAAAGGAGGTAGCTCATGTGTAGCTTGATAGGACAACCCGTCAAACGTGTAGAAGACAGGCGTTTTATTACAGGGAAAGGCAGATATACTGATGACATTGTATTGCCAAATATGACCTACGCCTATATTATCCGCAGCCCGTATGCACACGCCAAAATCCTCAAAATTGATGTTTCCAAAGCAATTGCGATGGAAGGCGTAGTGGCAGTTTATACAGGTGAAGACATTGCCAAGGCAGGAATAAACGGCGTTCCTTGTGGCTGGCAGGTCAATTTTAATACAGGAGAAACCATGAAAGAGCCACCTCACCCACTTTTGGTGAAAGACAAGGTGCTGCACGTGGGCGACTCAGTAGCGGTGGTGATTGCAGAAACCAGAGAAATCTCAGTAGATGCTTCGGAAATGATAGAAATTGATTATGAGGAACTTCCATGCGTAACTGACCCCTTAAAAGCTATCCAAAAAGGCGCGCCGTTGGTGCATGACATCGCCCCCGAAAATAAATGCTTTGTATGGGAACTGGGCGATAGACAAAAAACAGATGACCATATTGCCAAAGCGCACCACGTTACTACCTTGGAATTTATCAACCAGCGCATGATTCCCAATGCGATAGAGCCTCGCGCTGCGATTGGTGATTATGATGCCACCAATGAAAAGCATACTTTATATACAAGTTCTCAGAACCCACACTTAATCAGGCTCTTGATGTGCGCCTTTGTGCTTGGCTTGCCCGAACACAAGGTTCGTGTAGTTGCGCCTGACGTAGGTGGTGGTTTTGGAAGTAAAATTTTCCATTATACAGAGGAAGCACTCGTTACTTGGGCTTCGAGGCAGCTCGGTCGCCCTGTCAAGTGGACAGCAGAGCGCAGTGAAAGTTTCATTACGGACGCGCATGGACGCGACCACGTTACCAAAGCCGAAATGGGATTTGACAAAGATGGAATGATTGTAGCCTTGCGCGTGAGGACGGCGGCAAACTTAGGGGCTTATCTTTCTACCTTTTCTACTGCTGTACCTACTTATTTACATGGAACGCTACTGCAAGGGCTTTATACTACTCCTGCCATTCACGTCGAGGTAAACGGCGTGTTCACGCACACCAACGCAGTGGACGCATACCGCGGCGCAGGTCGCCCAGAGGCTACCTACGTACTGGAAAGGTTAGTAGAAACGGGAGCAAGAGAGCTGGGCATTGACCCCGCGGAATTGCGTTTCAAAAATTTTATTCCGCCTTTTGATGGCGTAACTCAGCCAGGTTATCAAACGCAGGTGGCACTCCAATACGACAGTGGCAATTACCATGCTGTACTGGAACGAGCCTTGGAAATGATTGATTACAAGAATTTTAGAAAAGAACAAGCTGAAGCACGCAAGCAAGGAAAATTCTTAGGCATTGGTTTTTCTACTTACATCGAGGCGTGTGGAATTGCTCCTTCGGCAGTAGTAGGTTCGCTGGGCGCAAGGGCAGGTTTGTTCGAGTCTGCACAGGTCAGAATTCAGCCCACAGGCAAGGTCAGCGTCTATACAGGCTCGCACTCGCACGGGCAGGGACACGAAACCACTTTTGCCCAAGTAGTCGCAGATAAATTTGGAATCAGCATGAATGATGTCGAGATTGTGCATGGTGATTCTGATTCTGTTGCTTTTGGCATGGGAACTTACGGTTCGCGTAGCTTGGCAGTAGGTGGCAGTGCGATTGTAAAAAGCATTGAAAAAGTATTGCAAAAAGGCGCAAAAATAGCGGCGCACAAGCTGGAAGCGGCTGAGGCTGACCTCGAATTTGCCAATGGGAAATGGACAGTCAAAGGGACGGACAAATCCATTGGCTTTGCAGACATTGCGCTCACTGCTTATGTGCCACACGACTATCCACAAGGACTGGAGCCAGGTTTGGACTTTTCCAGCTTCTATGACCCTACCAATTTTACCTATCCTTATGGCGCACATATCGCTGTGGTAGAGGTAGATGTCGAAACAGGAAAGACAACTTTGAAACGCTTTGTGGCTTGTGATGACGTAGGCAACGTAATTAACCCAATGATAGTCGATGGACAGATTCATGGCGGCGTAGTACAAGGCATCGGTCAGGCACTTTTTGAAGAAGCCGTTTATGATGACCATGGACAGCTCATTACAGGTTCGTACATGGATTACACCATGCCACGCGCAGACGATATTCCTATGTTTGAGGTAGATAGAAAGGTTACGCCCTGCCCGCACAACCCGCTTGGGGTCAAAGGCGCAGGCGAAGCAGGTACGATTGGCTCTGCCCCTGCGGTAGTCAATGCCGTATTGGACGCACTTTCGTCATTCAATATCAAGGACATCAATATGCCACTTACGCCACAAAAAGTGTGGAAAGCAATACATGGAAAGTAGTTAGGAGTTATAAGTTATGAATTATGAATTATGGATTTAATACAATATGTAAAGCATTAAAGTTATTTTAATATACTCAAAATGAATACATTAAAAAGTTTTAATAAAACATATTATTCAAACAACTCA
This sequence comes from Cytophagales bacterium, assembly GCA_013298985.1. GTDB lineage: Bacteria > Bacteroidota > Bacteroidia > Cytophagales > Thermoflexibacteraceae > Thermoflexibacter. Next base: position 459 of record JAAFJS010000202.1, on the reverse strand, counting down.
TAAATATCATTACTCATAACTAAAAAATAACTCATAACTAAAAACTCATAACTCATAACTAAAAAAAGATGATTCCATCAGAATTTGATTACGTAAAAGCAAAAAGCATAGACGAGGCAATAGTCTTGTTGCAACAGCACGACAATGCCAAACTCTTAGCGGGAGGGCATAGCCTCATTCCCGCGCTCAAACTGCGCTTGAACCGCCCCAGTACCCTCATCGACATCAGCCGTATCCCCGAAATGAAGGGCGTAAAGGTAGAAGGTGGCGAACTGGTGATTGGCGCAATGACTACGCACTACGAAATAATGACCCATGACTTGGTCAATAAATACTTGCCGATGCTTTCCCAAGCGGCGGAAATGATTGGAGATGTGCAAGTTCGCCACATGGGAACGCTGGGCGGTAGCTTGGCACACGCAGACCCTGCCGCCGATTGGCCTGCCTCCATGCTCGCCA
>JAAFJS010000200.1 GCA_013298985.1 Cytophagales bacterium | reverse complement strand
CTGTCCACCAATCTACTGTGGGGTAGGGAGCTGACTTTTGAAACGAAAAAGGAACAGCACTTTTAGGCTCGCGAAGTCCATACACCAATTGGTCTCCATCAGGGTCTGTACTTCCCCAATTAAGTGTAAAAGGCTGATTAAGACAAGCATACGGATTATTAGGAACGGGCAAAGAAGGTGTGGAGTTAATAAACTGCCCCCCGTTTCTTGAAAGTGCAGGAAATTCCATATAAAATGTTTGGCTTGTACTCATCGGATATTGGATATTGCTAATGATTCCATTTCTACAGCAATTTGACCAGCTTAGGTAATAACCTTGGGGGTCGTTATAAATAGCAGAAGGCAGTGTAACCCTCAACTGATAGACGATATGCCTTGTTTTGAGATTACCCACAGCACATTTAGGGTTTGCATAAGTGAGTATTGTATCAGAAATCACTGGTACGAATAACTCTCTAATGAAGGCATTATCCCTTTTTCTATATAAGGAAATATAGGCATCACCGTATCTTAAAAAAGAAGCTCCATTGATGTCATCAAAATATAGATTTACGCGAATATTATAATCATTGCCTACAATGTGTTTCATTTCTATCTCTCCCCCTACAATGTGTGTTGCCTTTGCAGAGGTAAGTGAGAAGAGGAATAATGCTAAAAATAGTATTTTCTTAATCATCAGTAGTATTTTTTAAAATTTTTGATTGTTCAAAAGCGAAAATTATAAAGCTGGAAAAGAATATTTGTTATTTATTTATTTTCTTCGTGCAAGGCTTACACTTGATATTTTACACATAAGTATTACTTCTAAGCTAATAAGACAAAGAAAAAATGCAAAAAATTAAGTACAGAAATTACACAAAGGAAAGCAAGTTTTTATTTTAATGGATTTATGGTTTTTGTTTAAAAAAATTGATTTAACATTTGACAAAAATAAGAAAACGAGAAAAATAATACACTATTAACTCGCTTTCTTACTTGTGTAACGCAAAGTAAGAATATTGTCATTTCTCTGCAAAAAAAATTGCATTATTTCTTTGTTAATTTTTAAAAATTGTCAAAAAAATGAAAAAGAATCTTAGATAAATGCAAGAAATAAGATGAAAATATAAGTATGCTTTAAATTTCCCCTCATGCGTGGGAAATTTTTAATACACGTAGGTATTATTCTTAGGAAGCTAATTTTTTTGACTATTTGGACTACCTCTCCCTAAAAATTGAGTGGGTTAAAAAAAATACTTCTCACAAAAAATCAACTTATTAATTTAATCCTTATCTTGCAGGCAAGTATGTGTTTAAGAAACTTGAAATAGTGCAATGGACGATAATACACCCGACATAGAAATTACAGAACTGCGAAAACTCACGCAAGTCATCAAAGATAAGTACGACTACGAATTCAAAGACTACGCTATGTCGTCTTTTAAGCGACGTATCAAGCGCGTACTTGACCTGTATAAATTCAAAAATGTAGATAAACTTATCAATGTTTTAGAAAATAATCCAGACTATTTCGAAGAATTTGTTTCCGAAATTACCGTAAACGTAACAGAAATGTTCCGCGACCCTACGTTCTGGAAGGTGCTAAAAGAGCAGATTATTCCTAATATCTTGCTGAATCATAATAAGATAACGGTCTGGCACGCGGGCTGCTCTTCGGGCGAGGAAGTCGTTACAATGTGTGCCGTTTTAGATGAGTTGGGCGCGCTCGACAAGGCAAAAATCATAGCTACTGACATCGATACTGCCATCATCAACAAGGCAAAAAATGCAACTTATTCCATGAAAAACATGGAAGTAAACAATAAAAATTATGCGCGCTATCAAGGCACGCGCAGTCTGGAATACTATTTCAAGGAAACAAATGGAGAGGCAGTAGTTCACAAATCTTTGCTGGAAAATGTTTCTTATCGCAAGCACGACTTGGTGCAAGGAGCTATTTTCTCGAAATTTGACCTCATTCTGTGCCGCAATGTGATGATTTATTTTAACCAAACTTTACAAAATGCGGTGCTGAACAAATTACATGAAAGTTTATTCAAATACGGATACTTGGCGATTGGCTCAAAAGAATCCTTGATTTGGTGCGAAATAGCCAACAAATTTATAGTGGTCAATAATGAAGAAAAAGTCTATAAAAAAGTAAAAGATTAAAAAACTGCACTCATTTACCTATGAGATACCAAGTAAGCAATAAATATAAAGCGGTTGTAATAGGAGGTTCTGCGGGCAGTTTTCAGGGGATAACCCAAATCTTAGCCAATATTCCCAAAGATTTTCCACTACCCATGTTTCTCTGTCTGCATCGATTGAAGCACGTCAGAAATGGATTTGTGGAGGCTCTATCTATCAAAAGCAACAAAATTGTCGCAGAACCTTTTGACAAGGAGTCCGTTAAAAAAGGAGGAGTGTATCTTGCTCCTGCCAATTATCATTTGTGCTTGGAGCTGGGCAATACGCTTTCACTTTCGACAGAAGAACTGGTGAATAACTCGCGACCCGCCATAGATTTGACCTTTGAGAGTGCCTCGTATGTATATCGCGACAAGCTCATAGGCATCTTGCTCTCTGGCGCAAACAAAGATGGTGCGTATGGAATGATGAAAATAAAAGAAAAAGGTGGCATGACCATCATACAAGACCCCCAAGAAAGTATGATTAATGCCATGCCCAATGCGGCATTGGCGGCTACCAAAATAGACCATATACTAACTGTGAATGAGATAGTTAATTTTTTATTGGAATTAGACAAAGCCTGTAGAGGCTGACCAAATTAAGATGAAAAAAAACCTAAACAGAACACTTAGCATATTGCTCATTGTCTTGTTCATAATCGGAATATTTTTCCTGATTTACTACATTTTCTTTTCCCTACCCGCCGAATTGAAAAATTCTTTGGGGATTAGGAACGCGATTGAGGCAGAAAAAATCACGACCACTACCATCAAGCTATTGTGGTGGGTATGCTTGGAATTGGCTATCGGTTTGTTTATATTTATCTTACTTTCCTCCCCGCACAAAGATACCAAAGATAACATCGTTTATATAGAGAAATTTGTCCAAAAACAAGAAAAAAATACAGACATAGCTATCAATGAGGAAGATAATTACAAGCAGAAAGCCAACGTATTACGCCAGCACATCAGCCAGCTTAATCGCCCCATGAAGGAAAAAATGAAAGTTCTGTTGGACGGACTGTGCAAAGAATTGGAGGCTTCGGTGGGCGCGGCTTTTATGACTGTAAAAATTGGAGAACAAAGATACATAGAGTTTATTACAGGCTATGCTTACCACCTGCCTGATAGTCAGATGCTTCGCTATGAATTTGGCGAAGGGCTTGCAGGGCAGGTTGCCAAAAGCGGCAAAGCTATCAGCATTAGTGAAGTTCCCAAAGACTACATCACTGTCGTATCAGGTCTGGGGAAAGCTACACCCAAATACATGATGATTTTGCCTATCATTTCTAATGATAACCTACTGGGAGTCATAGAGATAGCCTCCTTTAAGCCTCTGGGAGAAATAGAGATGAACTTTGCCACTTTAGTTGCCAATGCAGTTGCATAAATATCCAGCGTATCGTATTTTTGCCATCATCATTTTTTATTTTGAAAAACCCTTTTTTAGACAATAATCTAATAAATTGCTAAAAAACTGGAATAAAAACCTCTCAATTCAATGGAAATTGTTGTTTTCTATGCCCTTTATACACTCATTTTAATTTCTGCTGTATTCATTTTATTTACCAAAAATGTGATGTATGCTGCTTTTGCGCTTTTGCTCACTTTTACAGGGATTGCAGGAATTTATATTTTCTTAATGGCTGACGTAGTGGCAGTTACGCAAGTGATGGTCTATGTAGGTGGGATTTTGATTTTGCTCATCTTTGGGGTGATGTTTACGGCAAAAGAACGAGGCGGAAAAGTTTTGACTACTCACCAATACCAATTAGCAGGCGGTTTGCTGGGTGTTTCTCTTGTTGTTTTTTTGATTTTTACCATTTTAAAAACAAATTTTCCCTCCTTAAACTGGATACAAAAAAGCCCACCAATGTCTGAAAAATCGTCCATTGAGCAAGTAGGCATACAACTGATGACGGACAATGTGCTGGCACTGGAAGTAGCGGGGCTTTTGCTATTGGTGGCGTTAATAGGGACGGCATTGATTGCGAGTAGAAAATAAAAGAGGAGTCTGTCCAAAAAGTCAAGTTTTTTAATTTTAGTCTTACCAGTTTTTTACGAACTGTAGATTTTGAATATATTAATAAGCCCACCGTTTTAACGGTGAGGGCTTTTTAGACAGCCTCATTATTTATTTCAACATTTTTAGTAGCAAAGTCAGCTTTTCTTTGAGCCTGCGTCTATCTACAATGAAGTCCAGAAAGCCATGTTCCAATAAAAACTCTGCCGTTTGAAAGTCTTTGGGAAGGTCTTTGCCGATGGTTTCACGAATTACTCTTGGTCCCGCAAAGCCAATCAGGGCATTGGGTTCGGCAATATTAAAGTCGCCAAGCATGGCAAAAGAGGCAGACACGCCGCCCGTAGTTGGGTCGGTCATCAGCGAAATATAGGGAACTTTTGCCTCAGAAAGCAACGCTAACTTGGCAGAAGTTTTTGCCATTTGCATTAGCGAAAAACCCGCTTCCATCATACGCGCACCGCCCGAACGCGAAATCATCAGAAAAGGATACTGATGGGTACGTGCAAAATCGATTGCCCGCGCTATTTTTTCGCCCACCACAGACCCCATCGAGCCGCCAATAAAATCAAAATCCATACAAGCTACCACCAAATTCAGTCCATTCATCTTTCCATAACCTGAGCGTAAGGCATCTTTCAAGCCTGTTTTTGCTTGGCTATCTTTGTTGCGCTTGGTGTAGGGCTTGCTATCCACAAATTCCAAAGGGTCGCCAGAGGACATCTCTGCGTCCAGTTCTGTAAATTCATTGTCATCAAAAAGAATTTCAAAATATTCTTTTGAGCCTATCGTAAAATGATAATTGTCGTTAGGGGAAACGTAGCAATTATTTCGTAACTCTTTGATATGCACGATATTACCCGCAGGCGTTTTTTTCCACAAGCCCGAAGGAGTATCTTTTTTTTCCGTAGTAGGCGTAGTAATGCCTTTGGATTGTCTTTTGAACCAACTCATACTATCCATATTGTTCTTCTTTTTTTATGCAAAACCTAATGATAGAAAAATGTTGATAAAATCTACAACGAATCGCAATTTTACCAACATTAATATTATGATTTACGCCACATCTATTTTTTTAGTCAAATATACATCTTGGATAGCGTTCAGGATTGCTGCACCTTCTTTCATGGGGCGTTGGAAAGCCTTTCTGCCCGAAATCAAGCCCATGCCGCCTGCACGTTTGTTGATAACTGCCGTTTTGATTGCTTCTGCCATGTCCGATTCGCCCGAAGAAGCACCGCCAGAGTTGATAAGTCCAGCCCTGCCCATGTAGCAGTTTGCCACTTGATAGCGACAGAGGTCTATAGGGTGGTCAGAGCTTAACTCACTGTAAATGCGCTTGTCAGTCTTGCCATAAGACGAGCCGCCCATGTTCAGAGCCAAATAACCGCCGTTATTTTCAGGCAATTTTTGCTTGATGATGTCCGCCTCGATGGTTACGCCCAAGTGATTTGCCTGCCCTGTCAAATCGGCAGAAACATGGTAATCTACGCCGTCTTTTTTGAAAGCAGCATTACGCGTGTAGCACCAAAGAATAGTCGCCATGCCCAGCTCGTGCGCCTCGTGAAAAGCCTGCGCCACCTCTACGATTTGGCGTGTAGAATTTTCTGAACCAAAATAAATTGTTGCGCCAATAGCCGCCGCACCTAAGTTCCACGCCTCGCGTACCGAGCCAAACATGATTTGGTCAGCCCTATTTGGGTAGCTAAGTAATTCATTATGATTTACTTTGACTATCAAAGGTATTTTGTGGGCAAACTTACGTGCGACCATGCCCAGCACGCCATAAGTCGTCGCAACCGCATTACAGCCACCTTCAATCGCCAATTTGACGATATTTTCAGGGTCAAAGTAGGCAGGGTTAGGCGCAAAAGATGCACCCGCGCTATGCTCGATGCCTTGGTCTATGGGCAAAATAGACAAATACCCAGTATCAGCCAATCGTCCATGACCAAATAACTGTCCTAAACTCCTCAAAACTTGGGGGTTGCGGTCAGTATAAGTAAACACTTGGTCAATGTATTTTGGATTGGGAAGGTGAAGACTTTCCTTTGGAATCGTCTTAGATTTATGGTTCAAAAGGTTGTCAGCATCTTTGCCGAGCAGTTCAGCAATTTTTTCGTAGTTTAACATTGTGAAAAAAATTAATTCAAGGTTAAAAATCAGTTTTGAGCGTTCAAAGTCAGCTATTTTCCATTTTAAATTAGGCTAAATTTTAAATTAAAACTTTTAAAACCAAGCGTTTAAAACATTAAACAAGAAACGATGAACAAGAAACTTATATAGTCCGCCCCAAACATAACTATTTTTTTTTAGATTGTATTTTTAAGTCAAGAATAAATTAATTTGCAATATCTTTGCCTTTCGAATAATTTTACTCTAAAATAGTGCTTTCAAAACATGAAAACAAATTTGAAATGAAAAGGATTCTTATTTTATTGGCGGTTGTGTGCTTGGTAATCATTGCTGTTTTTCAGTATATGAGGTACAGAAAATTCAATATGCCCAACAGTTATGACTATAAGGTTGCTGAAAATTTAGACGCTAACTATCACAATAAGAGCTATTTAGCAGACTATTATACGACAGCATATCAGGTGGGTAGCATAGCGCGAGAGATGTGGTTTAATCATGGGATAGACGTGATGGTGGCAGACAAAAGTGACACCCAAAGCATAAACGCTACTATGGCTTACCAGCAGTTAATAAGTAAGGCAAAGTTTTTGGAGGGAAAATTAAAAGAATCCAGACGACTGAAAGACTTGGGGCTGGACAACGAGGACATCAAATTTATAGAAGATAATGGTCTTTCAGAAAAAAATTATAAAATTTACAAATTAATTGGCGGCAAGGCACTAAGAAATGGAGATGTTTCTGAGGCAGTGTGGGAACTACAAGGTTTGCTGGTGAAGGTAGGCTATCAAATCCCTGTCGATGGCAATTTTTCAGACCAAACAGAGGGCGCAGTCAAAGAATTTCAAAAAGCTAAAAATCAGTTTCCGTCAGGTATTGCTGACATGAAAACGGTAAAGCTGCTAATGCAATAAATAAATTTAATGATAAATGATGAATGTATTGATTTTCAGGTTCATAGTTCATTATTTGTTATTCCTAATTAAACATTTATAATTTCAAAATCAATGGAAAACGATAGCTACACAAACTCAAGAATAGAAGCGGTCAAAGACCTCATTTTTGGTCAGAACCTGAAAGAGTACGAAGAAAAATTGCAGGCGATTTATGCCAAAATGAGTCAGCAAAATGCTCAGATTCAAAGCGAAATGAATAGTTTGCGTTCACAGCTCATGGACAGCATCGCCTCGATGGAGAGCAAAATGCTTTCGCAGATAGAGGACGTGCGCCGAGCGACCGAAAGTGAATTAAATCGCCAGAATACAACGCATCTGAGCAAGGAGGCGGTCAGTAGTATTTTAACACAAATCGCAAGAAATATTTAGTCATGGAAGAGATAAACGACCCAAACCGAGAGGAAATTTCTAAAGTAGAGTTAGTTCGGGAACTCATTGTGGGGCGCGACCGCAAGGAAATTGACGCGCAAATCTCTGGCATGAAAGAGCTATTTACTTCTATGCTGGTCGAAAACAAAAAAGAGTACGACAAGCAAGTAGGCGACATGAAACACCTGTTTGTCAATATCTTAGAAGAAAATCGCAATACTTTTAAGCAACAATTAAGTGAGATTCAGCAGGCTCTGCCTCAGATGATACAAAGCTCAGTTTCCAAATCTACGCAGGAAGACTTTATTTTGGTAGCCAACGAAAGTGAGCGCAAAGAACAAATCCGCATGAGCAAAATCGACGCGGTCAAGGAGATTATCTTGGGCTTGGATATGCAGCTTATGGACGAAAAAGCTCAAAAAGTAAATAAACAGTTAGATGCTGATTATGAGGGACATATCAATCATTTGCACCAAGTAGGGCAGGACGTGGCAGGCGAACTCAAAGCCTCGATAGACCGCCTCAATGATGTATTGGCAAGACTTAGCGACGAAATAGCGCGCGCCTTGACCAAAAATGACAATCATCAGGCGCACAGGCAGGTAGTTAGCAATTATTTAGAAGAAATGAGCAAAAAAATTAGTATTTGAAATCAGATTGTTTGAGATAGTTTAGTTTGAAATTTAGTATTAAAAAATACAAATTTCAAAATCTGCTGCTTTTAAACTTAATTCATTCATGGAAGATAAAGTATTTCAGCGATTAAAAGACATTTTATTTGAGGAAGAAAGCCAAAAGCGGACACTTTTGGAAAATGAAGTCGCGTCTTTGAGGAAAGAAATATCGCCTGCTCAAATTTCTAATCGCTTAGAACCTATTGTTAATCAGAAAGTTGAAGAACTGAAAAGCAACCTAACTGCGCTTTCTGGCGAGGCACTTGGTGAGGCTATCCGCGCCCAAATCCGCAACAATAAGGAAGATATTATCGACGCACTCTATCCTATTATGGGTAGCCTGATTCAAAAATTCATTCAGGTCGAGTTAGAAAGACTTTCTGAAAATATTAATAAGCAGATAGATGATACTTTTTCGTTTCAGGCAATCAAGCGCGAGTTTTTGGGCTTGTTTGGGGTCAAGCAGCAGGAACAACTGATGAAAAATGCTATGAAGCCCGAAATAGAGGAAAGTTTGGTGATTTACCAGAATTCGGGCTTGCTTATAGGACATTATACCAGCAAAGATACCGCAGACCAAGACATGATTGCGGGTATGCTTACCGCGATTAAGTCCTTTGTCGAAGATGCTTTCCAGCAAAAAGGTGGGCATTTGGACATGATTGAATACGGAACTTTTAAGATTATTATTCAAAATAGCTATAAATATTACATAGTCGCCATTGTAGCGGGCGTAGTAGATACCAATTATAAACTCAAATTACTCAGGTATTTGAATTTGTTTGCAGAGAGGCACTTAGCAAAATTGCAGGAGGAAAACCTAAGCGAAGGTGCTGTTTCTATGCTTTTAGACAAACATATCAAAGAGTTTAATCCAGATTTGTAAAAAAACTAAAACTAACAAAATGCAGAGTATAAGTAAAAAAGTGATTTTGGTAGGAAACTTTGGCGTGGGGAAAACCTCCCTGACGCGGCAGTTTGTCTATCAAAAATTTGCAGATGAATACCTCACCACACTTGGCGTAAAAATAGACAAAAAAACATTGATAATCAATGAGATAGAAGTAAATATGATTATCTGGGACATCGCAGGTGAGGTATCACAAACCAAAGTGCCAAAGTCTTATTATCTGGGTGCCAATGGCATTATTTACGTTTTTGACCTCACGCGTCCTTCCACCTTCAAGCACATCACCGAAGACTTGGACTATATCAAGCAAATGCTCCCCAATGCGCCATACATACTTGCAGGCAACAAAAAAGACCTACTTTCTGAAGAAGAACTCAAAGAAACGATAGCACAATTACCCCTTCCATGTGAATACTTGACCAGTGCGCGAACAGGTGAAAAAGTAGAGCAAATGTTTGACGAACTGACACGAAAAATGATTGGCAAATAATTGATTCTGAAACCAAATGAGCAAGCATGAAACTGTTTTGAATGCTTATCAGCAAACCTACCTGAGCAAGTGGATACAGTTTGTATTGCTTGACGGACAAGGCAATATTTTGGATAGCAATAATTCTTTTGCTGACCTCAAAGCGTATTATGGCAAATCTATTTATCAATTCAATCTTTTTTTAGAAAGTATCCAAGTCGTCATAGAGGCATTAGACGAGCAAAACAGTGAGCTTTTTTTCCCGCGCATGGAAATTCCTTTTGGCGAAAAAGAAGGCGTTTTTGATTATACCATCAAAAGAATAGCGCAATATGAAGAAATTTATTACATCTGGATAGTCGAGGATAATACAGCCCACAACCAATACCTGTCCCTCGTACAGCAAGAACGCAATGATACTTACATAGAAAATGAACTGCTACAGCTAAAAACGCAAAATCAAATCCTGCAAGAGGAAGTCCAGAAGCAAACGGCTGATATTCAGGCACAAAAGCAACTGATAGAGCATCAAAAAGAAGATTTGTTGGACAGTATTCGATATGCCCAGCGTATCCAGCACGCGATTTTGCCAACGGACAAGACCTTGCCCAATGTCATTTTTGAATCCCTAATTTTTTACCAGCCCAAAGACATTGTGAGTGGTGATTTTTACTGGGCAACTCAGGTGGGCAACAAATCAATTATTGCCGTTGCGGACTGTACTGGGCATGGTGTACCTGGTGCCTTTATGTCTTTGGTGGGGCAGAATATGATTAAAACCATCATCATAGAGCAAAAAATAGACAGACCGAAGTTGCTTTTAGAAATGCTCGATAAGCAAATGTTACAACTATTCGAGAACGATAGTCGCGTGCATGATGGCATGGACATCGCTATAGTAGTGATTGATAATGAGCAACATACCATCACTTTTGCAGGCGCAAAACGCCCGCTTTATTTTGTGAGGGATAATAGTTTCCAAGAAATCAAAGGCGCACCCTACGCGATAGGTGGTCATCACCTTGTAGATGGAAAAAGTTTTGTAGAGTTTATGCTCCAAATACAGCCCAATGATGTTTTTTATATCTTTTCAGATGGATATGCCGACCAGTTTGGTGGTACAGACGACCGCAAATTTATGGTGAGGAGTTTCAAACAACTGCTTACCAAGATTTATC
>JAAFJS010000199.1 GCA_013298985.1 Cytophagales bacterium | reverse complement strand
TGTTTTTTCCAAAACTACTGACGATATTTGCAACGATGGTAGGTTCAGAAGAACCTCATAAACGCTCAAGTTTTCCATGCACAAAGATAGGGCTTTTATCCGACTCCACAAAAATTGTCAGACAACCAAATAAGAGTGATGAGAAATATGAACAAAGAGAGAACAATAAATTAGCAGAATCTACAATAGGATTAGAAAAACCCAAAGGCATTTCTTTTCAAGTAAATGATGTTGAAATAGCTGATTCTTTGTTACTTACTGATACTGCTAAAAAAATATTTGAGAATAGAATTGGAAAAAAGAGTTTGTTTTTTCCAGAAGAACACGCACACTTGGCATTAGTACCAAGTTGGAACAATGGTTTGATTGAAACTTTGCAAGAATGTTATGATAATCACCGCCCTTTGGTGCTTACGCCTGATGTGATATGGCTTGTTATCTGCCAAGGTGTATCAATCCATATCAATGATAATTACAATTTGCTTGCGAAAAGAATCTTTGTAGAAAAAAAGCCAAAGGAAATTTTAGTCAGAAATGATAGTTTGGAATATGCGGCAAAGCATTGGGAAAGCCTAATTGACTCACTTTCTAAGAAAACCAAGAAATACACCAAAGAAGATTTTTATTCCTTTTTTGTTTCAGATTTTACTACTACTACAACAGTTGATAGAATTGCTTACCAAATCACCCTACTTGAAAGCTATAAAAAAGCTTTTGACTATATTGGGCAAACAGGTTGTGGAATTCCTTCTATTTTGATTACAGGTGAAAAAGAAGATTGGGAAACTATCTTAAAAAAACTGGATATGCTTGATAAAATTGGACTTGGAAATTGGGCAAAAAGTCTAAGACCAATTATTGTTGAGTTTATCAATGCAATCAATGGCAAACCCAATAAAGAGTTTTGGAAAGACATTTATAAAGATGCTTCTGAATACAATGCTTTTTATATTTCTGGCTGGATTATCAAGTTCTTCCCATACATTAAAATAGTGAAGGAAGTAGATGGTATTCCTGATAAAATAACAGGAATGACCAAAGTAGTAGAAATTTATGTACCTAATGAGTTTTATGAAGAAGATAACTATCTACTTTCAACGCTTTCTACAGATAATTTCCCCACAGGTATATCCAAAATCCCAGTAACTTGGGAAAACGAATTCAAAAAAACGACTAAAAAAATGGAAGTGTATGCAGGCTTTTTTGCAATAAAACAATATCCTGATAAAAGCCTTCAACCTCTTGTTTCATGGGCGATTTGTGAGGCAAACGCAGATTCTGTGAATCATAACATAGTAGAAAATTGGAAGCGCAAACCCAAACTCACCCATAAGTCAGACTATTGGTCTCCAAATATCATTAACAATGTTACAGATTCTGCAATTTATGATGTAAAAAGGTTTAAGACCCAAAGCAGTAGTATTACTTTTGTGAGGAAGCTAATTTTGGATTCATTGCAACTTCAAAAAACATTCAAATTGGCAAAATACAAAAATGATACACTTCGGTTACAAGTCCTTTTTAATGGTAAAGTAGGAAATGTAAGTATGCTTAAATCTAAAAACACAAAATTAGCAAATTATATCAAAGGGCTTTTAAAAGGTTTACCAGCACCATGGTTTCCTGCCTTAGCACACCCTACTCCAAATTCTTTAATGGGTAGTGATTTCCCTCAAGATTCTATAGAAGAAAATAAGAAAATGAAAGTTCGGGCAAACAGCATAGTGAAAATAAAATTGTAAAAGGTTTTTTATTTTAAAAATAGGAGTTCGAGTTGGAAACTCATCATCTTAATAACCCAATAAATCAGAACGAAAATGCGGAACGTTTTTTAGACCTTAGCAAGAAATCTTGAAAAGGGAAGAAAACAGTTTTTATATTTTCAAAATCTTTTTATCTGTACGTTCACTACTCCCTCTTTGAGTTCTATTTTATCGTTACTATTCATCGAGTTGGTTAATATACCACTAAAAACGGCTTTGATGATGTCATTATTTTTCTCCACCAATTTGAATTTGATAGCGTTTCCCTGCCCGTCATAGCTTTTTTGCCCATTCATAAAGGTAGTATAAGTAATTTTGACATTTTGTGTCAGGTCTATGGGCGTATTTACATTGTCCAAGTCGATAGTTGCCCTAATTTGCAGAGAACGAGAATCTTGTGTACTTACTGACCTAAAAATGGAAAGAAACTTGACGGAGGTGATATAACCCGCCGCCGCCTCAGCAAAGACACCTGCACCATTGGTAAAACGTAGTGGATTGCCATTCAGCGTAGCCCAAGTCTGTCCCAGCGGAATGGTAATTTGGGGAATTGGGTCTGTATCGTCATTATTGCCTTGTTTGCAACTGTTGCACAAAAGCGCAACGACTCCTAAGATAAGTAATAGTTTTTTCATTGACATCAGTCTAAGATTAGTGTTGTACGAAATTAAGTATTTTTTAAATAAAAGCCGTAGCTTTGCAAAAAATTATGACTCTTTTCTCAAATTTTAATTTTTTCAACTCAATTTTTTAATACATTTTTTTATAAAACTTTGATTTTCATAACATTAGTAATTACCTTATATTCTAAATTTTATGTTGCAAACATTAATTTCAAGCCAAGAAGCCATCGCATTAGAGCATAAATACGGTGCTTCCAACTATCACCCGCTTCCTGTGGTGCTTTCCAAAGGCGAGGGCGTGTATCTCTGGGACGTAGAAGGGAAAAGATATTACGACTTTTTATCAGCATATAGTGCTGTTAATCAAGGACATTGCCACCCCAGAATCATCAATGCACTTATCGAGCAAGCCCAAAGATTGACGCTGACTTCGCGTGCTTTCCATAATGACGTACTGGGTGTGTATGAGCAGTTTATCTGTGAATATTTTGGTTATGAGCGCGTCCTGCCCATGAATACGGGCGTGGAAGGTGGAGAAACGGCAGTCAAACTTTGCCGCAAGTGGGGTTATGAAGTCAAAGGAATCCCAGCTAATCAGGCAAAAATTATTTTTGTGGAGCAGAACTTTTGGGGCAGAACCTTGGCGGCAATTTCCAGCTCGACTGACCCAAGCAGCACACGCAATTTTGGTCCTTATGTACCTGGTTTTGAGGTTATTCCTTACAATGATTTAGAGGCTTTGAAGGCAGCCTTAGCCGATAAGAATGTGGCGGGCTTTATGTTAGAGCCTATTCAGGGCGAGGCGGGCGTGGTTGTGCCTGACGCGGGCTACCTGAGCAAGGCATACCAAATGTGCAAAGAGCATCAGGTGCTTTTCATTGCAGACGAGGTACAAACGGGCATTGCGCGTACAGGAAAGATGCTTGCTTGCGACCATGAAAGCGTAAAACCTGACATTTTGATTTTGGGGAAAGCCCTTTCTGGTGGTGTATTCCCTGTTTCTGCGGTACTTACCAGCAGTGAAGTCATGGAAAGATTGCGCCCTGGTGAGCATGGTTCTACTTTTGGTGGCAATCCTTTGGCTTGCGAAGTGGCGATGGCGGCACTGAACGTGGTGCGTGATGAAAAACTCGCTGAAAATGCCGAGTATTTAGGCATTATTTTCCGAGATAGAATGAATAGATTGATTGCCAAAACGGATAAAGTTACATTGGTGCGTGGCAAAGGATTACTTAACGCTATTGTTATCAATGATTTGCCAAGCAGCAAGACGGCGTGGAACTTATGCCTGAGTATGAAAGACAAGGGCTTACTTGCCAAGCCTACACATGGAAATATCATTCGTTTTGCACCGCCTTTGGTGATGACCGAAGAGGAATTACACGAGTGTTGTGATATTATTGAAAAGGCTGTATTGTCAATGTAGGAAAACTGTTGGCACGAACTTCGGCAACAGTTAAAACTTTGCCGACAGTTCGTGTATTTATTTCCAGCCTACTCGGTCAAATATTTTGACAGCCTCTGTATTGTATTTGCCCAACAAAGACAAATCTAAGGTATCTGCTTTAAAGCTGCCAAAAGATTGTAATATGTTGGAAGCCTTTACGCCTTTTCTGGCGGGATATTCTTGGTTTGCCTCCGCAAAAACTTGTTGTGCTTGTTCGCTGCACAAAAACTCTAATAGCTTGATGGCGTTTGCTTTATTGGGTGCGTACTTGGCAATCCCAACACCGCTTATGTTAAAATGCGCGCCTCTATCTCCTTGATTTGGAAAAAAAACACCAATTTTATCACTAACTCCTTTCAAGCTGGGTTCTTTAGAAGTCAGCATTTTAGCGACATAGTAGGTATTGACGATTGCCAGCTCACCCTCACCCGCGACCAGTGCCATTACTTGGTCAGTATCATTGCCTTTGGGGTTACGCGCAAGATTGCTCACGATGCCTTCTGCCCATTTTTCTGCTTCTTTTTGCCCTTTGTGGGCGAATATAGAGGCAAGCAGTGATTGGTTATAGGTGTTTTCAGAGGCACTGATGAGTATTTTGCCTTTCCATTTGGCATCTGTGAGAGCCTCGTAGGTTGAGAGGTCAGCAGGCTTTACTTTTTCTTTGGCATAAACAACGATTCGGGCGCGTGTAGTGAGGCTAATCCAATGATTATCAATATCTTTGAGATGAGCAGGAATATTTTGCATTATCATTGCGGACTCGATAGGCTGTAATATGCCCTTTTCTTTGGCTCTGTAAAGCCTGCCCGCGTCCACCGTCAGCAGTACGTCCGCGGGAGAATTTTGCCCTTCCAACTCCATGCGGTACATCAGATTATCAGCACTTGCCTGTACCACATTGACTTTGATGCCCGTTTGCTCAGTAAATGTTTCAAAAAGTTTTATATCAGCGTCATAATGGCGGTGTGTATAAACGTTTACTGCTGGAATTTTCGTTTCTTCTGCTGATTTGCCGCCGCCACAGGCTGTAAGTAAACAAAAGAGTAAAACCGAAAGTATAGAATATAAATTTACGCTGGACATCTTTATTTTTATTTAGATTAATTAAAATTAATAAAAAACAAAGATAAAAGATTTTTCCTAAAACAAAATTAGATTTCTTGCTTTCGCTGCAATGAGGCTGTTAAAAAAACATTTTTGAAAGAAGGCTAAAAACAGAAGCTCTCAAAACCCTATTGTGCTATAATTTCATCAAAGCTAATGTCATAGTGCGAGGCATGGTAAGTGCATTTGCCTTTTTCTATCATCAAAACTTGTGGAGATTCGTGCTTGATGCCGTACTGCTGGGCTATCTGGTTGGATAAATCCCTGAAAGAGAGCAAGTCTAAGTAATAAGGCGTAATTCCTTTCGCTTTTTCATCGTTCCATTTTCTTTCCATGCGCGCCAACACTGTGGCACTGATAGAGCAGGTGGTACTGTGTTTGAAAATCATTACTTTCTGATTTTCAGAAACTTGACCTATATTTTTTAAATCTTGTGCGGAGGTGATTTTTTCCCAATTCATAACCCAAAATGATTTTTATTTTTAATTCAATTATGTCACAGCCAATTTCCCAAAGGCTTTGTGCTTCTACAAACTGGGTACAAAGTTACTAATTTATTTGAACTTTGACAATCTTCTATGTTTCACGCCTTTACCAAAATAGCTGAACTTATTTTTATCAAAAAAAGGAAATTGTATTATCAAAAAATGTAATTATAGGAAAAATATTACTTTATCAGATTTTTGATGTATTGAGCTTTATCACCTTCTGTCCTTATTAATTTGGAAATGAGCCAGCCACTATTTTTTTCTGGTCTATTAAAAAAATCTACCGAAAACGTATATCCGTCTATTTGGAAAAAATGATAGGTGATTTTATCTACAGAGGTGATTTTAAGGTTTTTATTATAGATTTCAAAAAGAAAAATGCTAAAAATATCTGTTTGGAAATCTTTGGTAGCGTAATCTGTAATTTGTTGTGTTTTCTCCAATTCTTTCCTTATACTCATAAAATTGGTTTCATTGCTATTAGGCGCAATGTAAATGGAAGGGTCATTTTTGCGAGGAGGAAGCTCCAAAAAATCAGCTTTGACATCTGAAAGTACCCATTTTGCCGCGCCATTGGGAGCTAACTCTATTTTTAACAATAGTGAAACTGCTTGATTCCTACCCTTGTAAGTTACTTGGCACTGGGCAAGCGCATAGAGATTTTCGTTTCGCTGTAAATAGAGAGGAGGTTGTTTTTCAGTAATGTATTTCACAAATTCTTTGATGGTATTGACGCTTTTGCTGTCAAGTTGCCGTAAGTAATTACTATCAAAAATAGAAAAAATATACTCCGTGCGCGTAAATTTATGTCCTTCCTCGATAGATTTACCATATACGTCAGTTTTGTAGTTAAAGCGATTGATAAACTCATCTAACTGTTTGACTTGGTAGTACAGTTGCTCTTTCAGCAAGGCATCTCCATTGGTTTGAGGAAAAGCGTTAAAAAACTTAAAAAGTAATACCAATAAAATGATATATTTTTTCATGCGTAAATTTATTTCCTTTTTGTTTCTAAAACTCGCACATTACCAAGCATAATTACCCAGCGTTTCTCCCCAAAATCGTCTTCTTTGTACTCAATCGTAACATCTATTTCTTTTTTTGTAAAGTCTTTATAACAGTTTGTTTCTGTGTAACAACCCTCAAATAACTGGTAAATAGTGGCAGTAGCGACATATTTGCCATCGGGCGTGGGCTGTATGCCACTGATATAGCAAACATCTTGCGAACTAATTTTTACAGTGCGATAAGGCAAGTTTTTCAAGCGATTGAGGTACTCCTTCATGGGCATATCGCGCTTACTTTCCTTGCCGTCAGCAGATTTGGAGGACATTTCCATGACTGCTGTAATCAAGAACAAACGAAGTGCCGCTTTGGTTGCCAAGTCTTTTTTTGCCATTTCTGTTTCTTTGTCAGCAATGATGGAAATATGATTTTGGAACGCTTCCACCTTTTCTTTGACGCGTAGCTTGAAGTTAGCAATATCTGCTTCTGTAAGCTCTGGCGGAAGTCCTGCGCTTTGCACTTGCTGTACCTGTGCTATTGATAAATAATGGATAATGAATAGAATAGTGAAAGTTAAAAGTAATTTTTTCATAAATAATGGAGTTTTTGTGGTTCTTAATCTCTAATTTCTTGAACTGTAATGATTTCGTACTTGCCATCTTTGAGCTGACAAGATTTTTCTATCAAATTAATATGATGTATTTGCTTGCTTTCCAAGTAGATACGGTTCAAAAAGTCTTCAATTCGTTCCCTATCTACCAGTGTCGTATTTTTATATACATCTACGCGTGCCTTTGCATGAAAGTATTTGGTAAAACTTTTAATACTTTTTTCCTTTTCCTTGTCCGAAATATCTGTACTAACCAAGTCATTGAGGTACGCATTAATTTGAGCAATATCTGCTTGTATTTCTTCGCTAACGACTTGGTTTATAGGTTTTTGTAAAGTTGTTTGTTTTTCACCTATTATTTGATATTGAGGTAATTGCTTCTTATAATCTTTGAAGGCTTTTTTCTTGGTGCGAAGCTGGGCATCTGCAAATACACTATTCCAGTCTGCTTTGCTTGTTGCGAGAATAGTATATTGGAGTGCTTCCAAAAAAGCATTGGTATAAAAACCTCCATCATTGTATGTGCCATACGAAAACTGACCAGGTTGTGAACCAGATGAAATGACAAAGCAAGCCGCCTCAGAGAACAATTTTTTGCGATTCTCCTCCGCACTTACGCCTTCTAAGGCTGGAATGGGCTGGAAGGTGGGGCGTTCTGTGGTTTCTGAGTATTGATTACAGCAGTCTGCAATGACTAATTTGAGCCTTGCAGCTTTGCCCTCAATAATTTGGCTCACCTCTGTCAATGGTAAAACACCTTTTTCTTTGAAATCCAAGTCAGGCCAGCGCGTTTCTGTTCCCGCATGACGCTTTCCATGCCCGCTATAATGAAAATAGATAATGTCCTGCTTGGAAACGACTAATGACTTTAAGCTATTTTTGAGTACATCAGGTGTAAAATTTTCATCTTTGATAATTACTCGGTTCAGTACATAATTAATACTTCGGCAAATGGTATTTGCTTCCGAAGAAATGCGGTCAATGTCGCGGTCGCAACTGACCCCTATTTTTTCGTCTTGGGTATCACCTACAACTATCAAATGAAATTTTTGTGCGTAGGTAATATGAAAATATAAAAACAAGACAAGAGAAATGATTGTTTTTTCATACTACATTGTGTTAAGCTATCAGTTTTGAGAAACTGATGATAGCACGAACTTTTGTATTAGTTTTCAATTACCTATCACCTGGGTCTGTGGGTGCCAAAGGCAAGCTATCATCTGTCTGTGTCAAGATTCGTATCAAAACACCTGCCAAAATAGCCCCTGTTCCTATTCCTACCCATTTCCAAGGGGAACGTTTTTGGATAGAAAAGAGATTACTTTTCATTTTGAGGTCGGGCTGGTCTATGCTTTTGACTTCTACATAGTAATCTTTGCGCTCTGGGAGTTTAGAAGATACTTTCCAAAGGTAATTATTTTTATACACATTTTCACTAATATTTAGCACAGGAATAGCCACTCCTTCGCGGAAAAGGTTAATCTGGAACTTTGCAGGGCTGAGGTTATGTACCCAGTCTATCAGGTACTTATCTCGCCTCAAAATGCGTGTAGCCGCAAAAGGCTTGATGATTTTGATAAAAGGAGAGGTTGGCAAATTGGAAATGACAAATGTTCCCTCAGAAAAAACAGCAACTGTATCATCTAAGGCACTGACTTTGATTTGGTACGTATTGGCAGCAAGGAGGCTCGTATCTTTGGGGACAGCCCAAGTGTAGGCAGTTTTGTCAATGGAACTGACCAAGCTATTGACCAAAGTGCCATCTTTGAAAAGTTCAACTTTGTACTTTGTTTTTAAGTTACTTTCCCAGCGAACTTGGGTTTCATCTCCCTTGCTGAGTGAGTCGCCTTGGTGCGGATAAAGTACCCTGATATACTTGCGGTCAATCAGTGAAAACGACTTGCTATCCACATAAATAGAATCGTTTTGGGTAGATAAGCGAAGTTGGTAGCCATCATCAGCTTTTAGCTCCTCGGCAGGAGTCCAGTAGTAAAGCTCATTTTCCGCAGCATCAGAGAGCCTTGCGACAAACTTTCCATCTTTGAAAAGTGCTATTTTCAAAGGATTCATGGTCGTAGCGTCCCAGCGCACAGGAAAGGCAATGCGCTTGCCCAGACTCATGCTTGTCTTTTCCCCCATACTCTCTCCAAACTGTACTTTGGGCTTGAAATCCACAGAAGCAATTTTGATAATGAAAGGATTTTTGACAGTGGTAGAAGTAATGCCTCCATTGACAGCCTTGCCTAATTCAAAGCGAATATAAAAAGTGAGCTTGTACTTGAGGTTGCTCTTTTGGGCATCATCTAAATAACGTCCTGAAATTGCTTGCGTCAGATTGACCTGTGTGAAGTAGAAATCATCTTGGCGTTTGACAGTGCTAAATTCTGCATTCTCAATGTCCAATTCGTAGGTATAACCTTCCTTGTACCAAAGCATGAGGTTGTCCAAAAATTGGTCTGCATTCTCAAACTCTCTCCCTGTGGTGCGCTTAGGGTCTATCGTGTTGTAAATGAAGGTAAACTTGTCCTTAGATGCTTTAAAATAGTTCTCCACCAGGCTTTCTTTGAGTTCTTGGCGTTCGTCTTGGGGCGTATTCAGATTTCCAAGCTGGCGCACTATATCTCTGTACGTGTCCAATACGCGAATGACCTCCTGCTTCACTTTTTGGTTGCGGTCAGCACTCTCCACATTAGCGGGTGCATTGGAACGTTCTTGGGCAAATAACAAACTGACACTTGCCCAAAGGCATAAAAGTGATACGATTAGTTTTTTCATGGCGATTTGATGTATTTAAAAATGAAAGTATGATAAGTAGTTATAAATTATGAATTATAAATTATGAATTAATCGCAAAAAATAGTCTTACAAAATGCTAATAATCAATACTTTAATTAGTATTTATAATATAAACTCATTTTGTATGACTGCTTGTTTATTTATAATAGCTCCATCTCCAAAATCACTTTAAACTTGCGAAGTATCGCTATAATTTGGAGTAATTCTTCTCTTTCTGTAGCCTCATAACCCTTGCTAATGCTGTAAGTTTTGCCCTGCATTACCATAAAATACCAATTACGCCCAATGGTATAAAGTCCATAAATAGGTTTCCCATCTTTGTTCAGTTCTTGAGCTATTAGCATTGCTTCTAACACTTGGGCTATCGGGTCTTCTGGGTTCTTTTTTGTCCTTTTATATTCGTGGAAACAGAAATATGGATTTTTAGGAAATTCACTAATCCCCTTGGCAATGATACAATCTGCCTCTGTTTTCAAAAAAACACCTTCGACAGTCGCAGATACTTCCTTGTCAAAATACGTTTGATATTTTTGATTGCCATATTTGATGAAAAACTTAAGCAAAGGCGCAATAAAATTCATTTTTAGTTCTTCCTCATTCCAAGCATCTACTCTTTGCACTAAATTTATATGTAATTCATCAAGAAAATCTGATTCAAATGATTGAAAAACAGGCATTTCTATACTAAGCCAACTGATTAATAAGTCAAACTTATGATAATCATAAATCCTTTTTAAGCTAAACTGCTCAATCAGGTCTGTTTCCACCCATTTCTTTAATTTTTTTGCCATAATTTTTTAACTAATTTAACTCAAATATACAAAAAATATACGCAAAAGCAAAATTAAAGCCTACTCATTGACCAATTTCCCTGCAAATTTGAACAGCCACCTCCCCCTGCCCCCCTCCGAAGGGGGAAAACAGCCACTTGCTACTTTATCCTCCCCCTGCCCCCTTCGAAGGGGGAGAAATACAGGCTGTTTCCCCCTTTGGAGGAGGATTAAGGGGGAGGTCTGTATTTAAGGGGGAAGTTGTATTTCACCCACCCAATTCCTTCTCCCTCTCCTCTACTGCTTCCTCTATCGCCTCATAGACCCTGCTAATCGCTGTGAGTAC
>JAAFJS010000020.1 GCA_013298985.1 Cytophagales bacterium | reverse complement strand
TAAAACGAATTTTGCCTAATTTAGCAGGCACGATATTTTTTTGCTGTTTTTAGCCTCACTATAAGCAGTTAAAGTGTCTAAAAGAACCTCTGCGTAAGTCCTATCTATATTATAATCTGCTTGTAAATGAATCATAACCTCCAAGCCAAGACCAGTTTGGCGAAACAAGACAACAGGAAATTCATGCTCATTCGCCTCGACGAATGGACAAAATACAGCAACAGACCACAGATTGATGATGTTTTGGTGATGGGTGTCAGGCTGTGAGCAAGCGTATCCTTTGGGCTTATTTTTGTCTGTGTGCTTTTCTGTGCTGTACTTGTAGAAGTAAAATAAGGTTTGGTATTTAGAAAATACTCCACCAACTATCAGCAACGTTTTCAACTGTTACCGAAGTTGATGGAGTAGCTTGCTCATCTGCACTTCAATTCTTTCTCACAGTCCACGCCCATAGCATTTCGCATTTGATATTTTCTACGCCTGTTTCGTCCGTAACGACCACGTTTACAAGCGTTTCGCCTTTGTCCTGAGTTTGAATAAGCTGTATTTGTGCGTCTGTCAGCCTTGCTACTGCCCTAATAGAGCCTTTGGAACGCCTGACAAAATCTGTCTTTATCGTTTTGATAAGCGGCACTTTATGGTCAGGAATATTCATGCCCACCACTATGCCTGTGGCGGTTTCAGCGACCAAAATCATTGCGGCGGCGTGTACCTGCCCTATATGGTTACGGTTTTTGGTGTGATTCTTTACGACTGCAATCACCTCATTTGGCGTAAGTTTTTCAAAATGTATGCCCGTAGTCCCCACCAGCTTAACGGTACGCCCAATGGCAAAATCAAGCAAAAAATTCCTCAGAAAGGCAGGATATTTTTGCAAACTTTCTATGGACTTTTGTAATTTGTTTTTCATAGCTTTCTACTTTATTCTATGATTTTTAATACTCCTTTTTGGGCAGAAAAGAAAGCCCACTTTTTATTATTCCCTAACTGCCAAGTAGTAAGGTCAAAGGTTTCAGCGTCTTTTTCTTCGGCGGCGGCTTTGATAGCATACACTTTGACCGCTTTGCCCTCATTATCCCAAGTGATGGGCGTGTTTGCTTGCAAAATTTCTGGTGCTTTCTCGTTGGCAATGAGGAAGTAAGCACTGGCACTGCCTACTACTTTTGCCAAGCCGTTGGGTTCGATAAGCACTGCCGTTTTTTCTTCTACACCGATTCCCTTGGCTGGAATTGCTTTTTCTTGCATCATTCTTGCCAAAAAAACTAATTGCCTGCCTTTGCGGTCAGGATTATTGTAGTGAGTGTCTGTAATTGTATTTTTGAGTAATTGATGTAGCAAAAAATCATCATTTCCCACCGTAACACTCTGGTTAAATGGATTTTGTAGTGCGTCTTCGGAACGAACTGTCCCGTTGATGGCTGAAAAATAATGCCCTCCCTGAATCGCGCAGCCTGCACTCGTACCGCCCACTACCACTTTTTTTTCGTTGATTAAGTAGTTTATCGCTTGATGGAGAGGCGTTCCTTTCCAAAAATTGACATAGTTGGCTTGGTCGCCACCCGCGATAAAAAGTGCCTCTGCATTGCGAACGCGCCGAATCATGTTGCGGTCGCTTGCTTTGGATTTTGTATCTACCAAAAAGGTTTCACACGAATTGATATTAACGCCTAAGTCCTTGAATAAGTAGCTATTATAACCATCAGAGCCAGACGCACGAATAATCACTACATCACCTCCATTTGCCTTTCTGAGCAGCCAGCGCATGGCTTCATCTACGTCCGTACTGCCGCCTGCCAGCAAAATTCCCGCTTGGGCAGTCGGGGCTACATCTGCCGTATCGCCCACTATCCATGATTGGGCTTTTTCGCCAGTAATTGTAGGTGGCATAGCTATCTGCCTCACTGCCTCTTGCTTTCTGCAAGCCAACAATAACAGAATCAATAAGATAAATGTGTATTTAAACATCATGTTTTTTTGTGAAGCCATAAAAAATAGTTTTTGACAACCAAATGTAAATGATGTTTAACAAAAACGCGTGTAAAAAAGGTAAAATTGATGAGATATTGCCAAACGGGAAAGTTTGTATTTTAAAACTTGTTAAAAGTAAGATTTTTCTCTTTGTCTTAAAAATTTAGTTTTACATTTAGCAAATTATCTATGAAGCACGCAATCAATATAAAATACCTTGATAAGTCTATAAAAATTTACCCTTAAAAAAATATAACTCACTAAAAACGATTTGAAGTTTATGAAAAGAAAAATCATTATAGCCGTTGTAGGCTTAGTAGTGGCTACCACAGTGTATTATTTTTGGAGTCGCAGTGCAGAAACTACGACCGAAATCTACGCCTCTGTCAAAAAAGGCAAATTTACGGTCAGTGTCAATTCATCGGGCGAGCTTTTTGCCAAAAGTTCTGTCAATATTTTAGGTCCGTCAGGCATCAATAGCGTGGGGCTTTGGCAAATCAAAATCAGTAATATCATTCCAGAGGGCAAATTAGTCAAAGAAGGTGATTTTGTTGCCGCTTTGGACGGCTCAGAACTGGTTGGGAAGCTGAAAGACCGCCAAACAGAATTAGACAAGGCAAATCTCCAACACGCACAGTTACAAATAGATACCACGCTGGAACTTCGCACCGCACGCGATGAGCTGATTAACCTCAAATTTACCCAAGAGGAAAAAAAATTAATCTTACAACAGTCTAAGTATGAGCCACCTGCCACGATTCGCCAAGCAGAAATCGAGATGGACAAAACGGCAAGGAATTTTAAGCAATCCTCTGAAAACTACAAGATTAAGCGTGAAAAAGCAATTTCTAAAATGCAAGAATCACTTGGAAATGTGGACAAAGCCAGAAGGTCTGTAGAGTTTATCCAAGAAATTCTCCAAAAATGTAATGTGATTGCACCCAAAAGTGGTATGGTGATTTACGCCCGCGACTGGAGTGGGCAGAAGCGGCGCGAAGGCTCGAACGTTAGTACTTGGGAGCCTGTGGTCGCGACCCTACCCGATATGTCGGTGATGCTTTCCAAAACGTATATCAATGAGGTTGATATTCAGAAGATTAAGCTGGGGCAGGAGGTCAATATTGGCTTGGACGCTTTCCCTGAAAAGAAATATGCAGGCAAGGTCATTGCCGTTGCGAATGTGGGTGAGCAAAAGCCCAACTCTGATTCTAAGGTGTTTGAGGTCGATATTGAGATTGCCGACAAGGATTCTACGTTACTTCCTGCCATGACTACGAGCAACTTAATCCTCGCAGAAACGATTGAAAATACGCTTTTTGTGCCTCTGGAAGGCGTGCATAACGAAAATGGCGTTACGTTTACTTTCAAAAAAAGTGGCATGGGAATCATTAAGCAAGAAATAAAATTGGGTAAAACCAATGACAATGAGGCGATTATACTGGAAGGACTGAAAGAAAATGAGGAAATTATGCTCTCCATGCCTCCCAATCCTGAAAATATAGAATTGGTGCGCTTAGATGGTAAAAAAGAGGAGAAAAAGGCAGTTTCGGAGGTAAAAAAATAGAAAATCAGATGAAACAACAATTAATTCGCTTTGATTGGGCTTTAAAAAGGCTTTTACGTAATAAGGCTAATTTCGATATTTTAGAGGGTTTTTTGAGTGAATTGCTAAAAGAAGACATCGTTATCAATCAAATCTTGGAAAGTGAAAGCAATAAAGCTGATTCCCAAGACAAGTTTAATCGGGTTGATATGTTGGTCGAAAATAGCAAGAAAGAGTTATTAATCATTGAAATTCAGAATGATACAGAATTTGACTATTTGCAAAGACTCATTTATGGAACGTCCAAAGTCATTGTAGAAAATATGTACAAAGGAATGTCTTATTCTGAAATTAAAAAAGTAATTTCTATTAGCATTGTTTACTTTGACTTAGGACAAGGCTCTGATTATGTGTATATTGGAAGTACCAACTTCGTAGGTCTGCACCATAAAGATATTTTACATCTAAGCGAAGCCCAAGTCAAACTTTATGGAGAAAAACAAGTACATCAGTTATTTCCCGAATACTATCTTATCAAAGTAAATCAGTTTAATGACATTGCTAAGGATACTTTGGACGAATGGATTTATTTTTTGAAAAAAGAAGAAATCAAGTCTGAGTTTAAGGCAAAAGGTATTCAAAAAGCAAAAGAAGAATTTGACGTGATGAAACTTTCAGAAGAAGACAGGACGGCTTATCAACAGTATTTAGAAAGTCTTAATTATCAGGCAAGTATGTACGAATCTACCTATAAGTTAGGAAAGATTGAAGCTACTACAGAGGCAATCAAAAAGTTGCTTTTGGCAGATGTACTTACGATTGAGCAAATTGCTGTCATCTTTGATGTTCCCATAGCGTATATTTTGAAAATCAAAAACCAATTAGCAGACCAAACCTAAACCCAAATATGACTTTTACCCGCTTTTTATTTAATCTTTCCATTGCTTGGGAAGCGATTTTTGCTAATAAAATACGCGCCATTCTTACCGCGCTGGGTATTATTTTTGGCGTGGCGGCAGTGATTGCCATGCTTGCTGTTGGCAATGGCGCGCAGCAGGAAATCTTGGAACAAATCAAGCTCGTGGGCGTGAACAATATCGTCATTACGCCTGTCATTGAGAAAAAACAAGAAGGCAACCAAGAAACTTCTGGTAGCAATTCCAAAAAAGAAAAAACGCATCTCTCTGTGGGGCTGACCATTGCAGACGCACAAAGTATCCTGCATCACATTCCCAATATCAAATCGGTAAGCCCCGAAATCGTGATGGAAACCTTCATCGCCAAGGACGGCGTGCAGCGACAAACGAAGCTGGTGGGCGTAGAGCCTTCCTATTTTACCTTGCTTAATTACGAGCTTTCCGAGGGTAATATGTTCAATCAGAAGAACTTAGAATATGGCGACCAAGTGTGTATCATTGGTCGGGGTATCCAAACTCGCTTTTTTAGCAAGGAAAATCCTATTGGCAAGTACATCAAATGCGGTAAACACTGGCTCAAAATTATTGGCGTATTGGAGCAGCGCGGCGTAACGCAGACCACCGCCACAAATCTGGGCATCAGAAATTTTGACATGGACGTTTATACGCCTGTCAAAACCTTACTTTTGCGCTACATCAATCGCAGTTTAGTTACCAAAGCAATGATTCAACGCGCTATCAATGAGGCTAATAACGGAGATGGACAGCCCAAAAATAAAACACCCACCAACTACCACCAAATAGACCGATTAGTGGTGCAGATAGACCAAACTGAGCTACTCGGAAAAACGGCGGAAATCATTGGGCGTATGCTCACACGTAGGCACAGCAACGTGCTGGACTACGAAATTACGATTCCCGAACTCCTTTTAAAACAACAGCAACGCACCAAAGATATTTTTAATGTGGTGCTGGGCGTAATTGCGGGGATTTCGCTGCTGGTGGGCGGCATTGGGATTATGAACATCATGCTTGCCTCTGTACTGGAACGCATCAAGGAAATTGGTTTGCGGATTTCGCTGGGTGCAAAAAAATCGGACATTATTACCCAATTCCTTTGCGAAGCAACGCTAATCAGTGTAGCAGGAGGCTTGATAGGTATATTTTTGGGTGTTTTCTTGGCGCAGTCCATCAAACAAGTGGCAAGTATTCCCACCATTGTATCGGGAAGTTCTATTTTCGTTTCCTTTTTTGTGGCAGCTTCGGTTGGGATTATTTTTGGTATCGCGCCTGCTCGCCGCGCCGCCATGCAAGACCCAATTACTTCTTTACGGTATGAGTAAAATTAAAATTATAGGTTTGAGATGGTTTGAAAATTCTACTGGTGCAAGCGCAACACTTGCACCAGTAAGTAAGAAAGGGCAGCAAATTGCAGTTATTCGTATTTTAGCCAGGTCTGCGTCCGATAGAAAAAAGCAACGTAGCCACGTACTTTCAATGTATTTTTCTCTACCCAAATTTTGCAGTCATACACTTTACCATTCTTCGGGTCTAAGATTGTTCCTTCCTTGAACTCAGTACCTTTTTTCTCTAACCCCCTGATAATCTGCATTCCATCTATCACTTTGCCCTTGCGGTCGTCCGTACATTTATCGCAAACATTGCCTGGCTTTTCGTCGGGGCGGTAAAAAATTTTGATAATTCTGCCGTAGTATTTTCCGTCTTCTTCGTAAATCTCTACGATTGACCGTTCTTTGTTGGTTTCGTCGTCAATGGTTTTCCACTTGCCTACGATGGATTGCGCTGAAACAGAAAGACTTACGCATAGCATAAGTGCAAAGGCTAAAATTATTTTTTTCATTTTAATCATTTTTATTGGTTTGAAAACGCAGGCAATGATTCTAATTGTATGATAACCTCCCCCCAACCCCCTCCAAAGGGGGAAAACAGCCTTTTGTCCCTCTTCGGAGGCTCAGTGCAACTTGGGGGGAGGTGAAGTTTTAAGCATCATACATTTGAAAGCACTACCAAAACGCAAAGATAATAATTTATTAAATTTTTGACAATAGAACTAATTTTAGGCTTAAAAATTTAATTTTCTCAGATTTTTAAACCAATTTTGGGTATAATCTATTCACAATGACAAACATACTTTCAACTTTTTATCAGCTTGACATTCAGCCCGAAAAATCTTTGGTAAAGCTGATTTGGAAAAAAGAAAGCAAGCAAATGCTTTCAGATGATGATTTTATACAAATTCAAGAGATTTATTTGAAAGCAGTAGTGGAAAATAGCGCGCGTAATACATTGGTGGATTTGAGGCACTTAGATTTTGTGGTCGTACCAAAGTTACAAGAAGAGATTTCTACTAAAAATTTTCCGATAGCTATTCAGGCGGGCTTGCGTAGGGTGGCGGTTCTCAATAGTCCTGATGTTTTTACACAGATTTCTTCGCAGCAGCTCATGGACGAGGACAATGCACATATTTTCCAGACTATGTTTTTTGATAATGAAACAGATGCCCTCCATTGGTTACTAAAATACGAACAAAAATGAGTATCGCAAAAACGCCCCCTGCACCTTACTACGCCGTTATTTTTACTTCGCTGAGAAGTCCAGTAGAAGATAGCTACGGCGAAACAAGCCACAGAATGGTCGAGCTTGCCCAAGCCCAGCAGGGCTATCTGGGGCATGAAAGCGCACGCGACGGGCTTGGAATTACGGTTTCTTATTGGGAAAGTTTGGACGCTATCAGGCAATGGAAACAACAAAGTGAACATCTTTTGGCACAACAAAAAGGCAGAATTACTTGGTATGAAGTTTATAAAGTTCGCATTTGCAAGGTAGAAAGGGATTATGGATTTGAAAATAAAGAAATTTTATAGTGTTTATTTTTTTTATAAAACTGGATTAGAAACATTTAATTTTTTAACAATATATGTATCAAAAACTACTCATTACATCAGCATTTTTAGCTTTTTTCCTGTTTCTCGCTTTCCCTCTCCATACTTATTCCCAAGACAAAAAGGAAAATCCCTCTGACCTCAATGCCTACTTCAAGCCTGTGAAATGGCGCAGCATTGGCCCCTTTCGTGGGGGCAGGTCGGTTACGGCTACGGGCGTGGTAGGCGACCCGCAAACGTACTACATGGGGACTACGGGTGGCGGTCTTTGGAAAACCGAAGACATGGGGATTCACTGGGCAAATATCTCTGATGGCTACTTCAAAACGGGGTCTGTCGGCGCAGTGGCGGTGGCAGAAAGCGACCCGAACATCGTCTATGTAGGAATGGGCGAACACGCAGTCAGGGGCGTGATGACGCACCACGGCGATGGCGTTTATAAATCTACGGATGCAGGGAAAACTTGGAAAAAAATGGGCTTAGACCAAACACAGCACATTTCCCGAATCGTCATTCACCCCAAAGACCCGAATGTGGTGTATGTGGCGGCGCAAGGTGCTTTGTACTCAAAATCCTCACAAAGAGGTATTTACAAATCCACAGACGGCGGCGCAACTTGGAAAAATATCTTATACATAGATGACAAAACGGGTTGCGTGGAACTCTCGATGGATATGAACAATCCACGCATTTTGTATGCGGCAATGAATGAATACGGTCGCTTGCCTTGGCAGGTGATAAGTGGAGGCGCAGGAAGTGGGTTGCACAAAACCACTGACGGCGGCGAAACTTGGACAAAACTAAGCGAGGGGCTTCCCAAAGAAATGGGCAAAATGTCCATTGCGGTTTGCCGTTCCAATTCCGAAAAAGTTTACGCACTGATAGAAAGTGATTCCCAAAAAGACAACAAGGGACTATTTGTTTCCAATAATAGTGGTGAAAGTTGGTCTTTGGTGAACAATGACAACCGCTTGGTGCAAAGGGCTTGGTATTACATAGAGCTATTTGTCGACCCACTCAACGAAAATACGGTCTATGTCCTCAGCGCACCCGCCTTGCGCTCGATGGACGGCGGAAAGACCTTTGAACGAATGTATTACGACACGCATGGCGATTACCACGACCTTTGGATTAACCCCCAAAATTCTAAAAACATGATTATTGCCAATGACGGTGGTGCTTCTATCACCTTCAATTTTGGAAAGTCGTTTAGTTCGCAGCGCAATATGCCTACTGCCCAGTTTTACCGAATCAATGCGGACAATCAGTTTCCTTACAATATCTACGGTGGGCAGCAGGACAATAGTTCCGTAGTGATTGCTCATCGAGAGTTCAACAGTGGAGGCATTACTACTGCAAGCTGGACAGCCTCTGCGGGTGGAGAAAGCGCATTTTTAGCATTCAACCCTGACGACCCGCGCTACGTTTTGGGCGGAAGCTACCAAGGAACTATCGAGGTTTTGGATACCAAAGCAAAGGCAAGCACAAACATTATGACCGCCCCGATTCAATACTTGGGCAGGGACGCAAAAGACTGCAAATATCGCTACAACTGGAATGCACCCATTATTTGGTCTAAACACGAACCCAATGCCTTTTACCATGCCGCACAGGTTTTATTGAAAACTACGGACTTGGGCAAAACTTGGAAGGAAGTTTCCCCTGACCTCACACGCAACGAAAAGGCAAAGCAGGGCAAGGGCGGCGTGCCTTACACCAATGAGGCAGTAGGCGCAGAGAACTATGGTACAATCAGTTACGTGATAGAATCGCCACACGAAAAAGGTGTGCTTTGGACGGGAAGTGATGATGGTTTGGTGCATTTGACCAAAGACAATGGTGCCACTTGGAAAAACGTAACGCCCGCAGGTTTGGCAGAGTGCCTCATCAATGCGATAGAAGTTTCACCACATGACAAAGCAACTGCCTATATCGCCACGACGAGGTACAAGTTCAATGACCACACGCCCGCTATTTATAAAACCACAGATTACGGACAAACTTGGACAAAAATCGTGAATGGAATCGCCAATAACGCCTTTACCAGAGTGGTCAGGGAAGACCAAGAAAGAAAAGATTTGCTCTTTGCAGGAACGGAATTGGGCGTGTATATCTCTTGGAACGGTGGAAAAGACTGGTCTGACTTCCAATTAAACTTGCCCATTACACCGATTACAGACCTCAAAGTTCACAAAGGCGACTTGATAGCGGCAACTTCTGGGCGTTCTTTCTGGATTTTGGACGACTTGGGCTTCATCAGGCAATACGGAAAAGACAATGCCAATTTCAAAATTTATACACCTGAAAATGAGTACATTAACAATAGTTACAGCGACCTCAACAGCACTGATGAGAGCTTTACAGGCGCAAACGCCCTCACAGGGGTCAATCCTGCCAATGGGATTGTGCTTTATTACCAATTACCTGATTTAAAAGCAGATGACGTACTCACTTTGGAAATCAAAGATGCAAGCGGCAACCTCGTGAGGACGATTAGCTCCAAAAGCGACCCTACTTACAAACGATGGGACGGTGCGCCTCGCCAAGACCCTACGCTTTCCAAGAAGAAAGGACTCAACCGCTTCGTATGGGATATGCGCTACCCTACCATGAAAGGCGTGCCTAACGTGTATATAGAGAGTAGTTTTTCAGGGCATAAGGCAGTCCCTTCCAAATACCAATTTACACTCAAATACGCTGACCAGCAAGTAGTTACCAATGCGGAAATTCTCCCTAATCCACTTTACAATGTGAGTGCAGAAAGCTACAAGCAGTACCACGAAATCATGCTTGAAATGGAAAACAACGTCATCACCATGCACAATATAGTGAACGAAATTTTCACTAAAAAAGAGCAAATTTCGCAGCTATTGGCAACAGTTTCCAATGAAAAAGTAAAAACCGAAGGCGAGGCACTTCTCAAAAAAATCACTGCTTGGGACGAAGACATGGTACAGCGCAAGTCCAAGGCGTATGACGATGCAGAAAACTTCCCTAATAAGTTCACAGCCAATTACTTATTCCTCGTCAATGCCACCGAGAGCGACATTCCCCAAGTGAATCAGCCCTCTTTGGATAGGAAAAAGGAATTGGACGCAGAATGGGTAACGCTGAAAAGCAGAGGTACAGAACTCTTGGAAAAAGACATTCCTGCCTTCAATAAACTGCTGTGGGACAACGGCATAGGTGGGGTTTGGAAGAAGTAGAGAGTTGTTTGTGAGGACATGGTAAAGGTGTATTATTAGAGCATCAAACTTTTTCAAAAAAAGTTTGATGCTCTGTTTTCAAATAGAGTTCTTATCATTCTCCTAAATTTTTTAGCAAACACTTTGCAACATTTTGTCTTTCTGAATGTTAAAATTTATATTTGTTTTTTTGAAAACCTGAAAATTAACTATGCTTACAAAAGCACAAAAAGAAGAACTGATAAATTCAATCCAAGAAGCCAATATAGAACAGTTCTTCAAAAAAATAGATGAATATAAGATAAATAAGCCTGAGATAAATCAATTAAGAAATGAATTTATCTTAGGAACTCATAGGCATGATTTTTATACACGTTTGCAAGTTTTTGCAAACTCTATTCCTCATACTCATTCTGAAATAATTCTCCCTAAGTACGATATTTTTTTTAGTTTTTCTTCTTTAAACACAGAATATGCACGACAGAATGTAATTACCTTACAACAATGTGGATTGAGTGTGTTTTTCTCTGATGAAGACTTGAAAAAACAGATTGGGAATCTGTTTGATAAAATAATAGAAAAAGCACTTGAAAATAGTGAGCATTTTGTACTGTTCTGCACTCCAGAAGCAATGAAATCTACTTGGGTAGAAGATGAATATAGATTTTTTTACAACCATGTTTATCGAAATGATAGGGAAAAACGTCGCTTTTTTATTTTAGAAGGCGTTAATTTTAATCCATCATTATTAGGTGGATTTCTTAAAAATATCCAAACTACTACTTCTATTGATGACATTGTGAGAATCTTAGGTCGAAAAACCTTAGAAGACCACCTTGCCGAGCGCAAAGAAGAATACCAAGAATTATTTGAATTATTTTTTGAGGACAACATTATCTCTGATAAGGAACGTAGGCAATTACAATCTAAGCAAAGAACGTTAGAACTCACTGACAACCAAGTCAATGAAATTGAAAACTTTGTGAGGAATGAAAAAGCAGAACAAGAAAGACTTGTCAAAGAGGCAGAGGAAAAACAACGTTTGGAACAGGAACGCTTAGAAAATGAGCGAATTGAAAGGGAAAAAGTAGAACAAGAAAAACTTGTCAAAGAGGCAGAGGAAAAACAACGCTTGGAACAGGAACGCTTAGAAAATGAGCGAATTGAAAGGGAAAAAGTAGAACAAGAAAAACTTGCCAAAGAAGCAGAAGAAAAACAACGCTTGGAACAAGAACGCTTAGAAAACGAGCGAATTGAAAAGGAAAAAATAGAACAGGAAAGACTTATCAAAGAAGCAGAAGAAAAACAGCGTTTGGAACAGGAAAGAATAGAAAATGAGCGAATTGAAAAGGAAAAAATAGAACAGGAAAGACTTATCAAAGAAGCAGAGGAAAAACGTTTAGCAGAAGAACGTTTGGAGCAAGAGCGTATTGCCAAAGAGAAAGAAGAACAAGAAAGGCTTGCAAAACAAGCAGAAGAGAAACGTTTAGCAGAAGAACAATTGGAAAAGGAGCGCATTGCCAAAGAAAAAGCAGAAAAAGAAGAACAAGAAAGACTTGGAAAACAAGCAGAAGAAAAGCGTTTGAGAGAAGAACGTTTGGAAAAAGAGCGCATTGCCAAAGAAAAAGCAGAAAAAGAAGAACAAGAAAGACTTGCAAAACAAGCAGAAGAAAAGCGTTTGAGAGAAGAACGTTTGGAAAAAGAGCGCATTGCCAAAGAAAAAGCAGAAAAAGAAGCAGAAGAAAAAGAAAAGCTACCAATTACACAAGCAGGGCAAAAAGGATTAACTATAAAACAGCAAATTATCAAATATCGAAGTACAATGATAGCAATAAGTTTGATTATTGTAATTGCAGTTTTTGTTAATTTTATTGATTGGAAAAAGATGTTTGGGAAAAATGAGGGTAGCAAATCTCAAAATGATACTACAAAAATTGCTCAAACAACAGATACAATGCTTGCAGAACCTGATACTACTACAAAGTTTACTCAAAGTGCTGATACTTCTAAAACGCAAGAACAATCCACTAATCTAATAACCAATACAAAAGAAACCCCAAAGCAAGAAAATGGTAAAAAGATTGAAGAAAATGCCTCTGCTACAACTGATGTGAAATGGGAGGATTTGGAGATTTGCCATAAACTTGATGAAGATGGTTTTGGCGTTGTACATAAAAAAGGATTTGGTTTTAGGCATAAAAAAACTAAAAAAATTATTATTGCTCCTAAGTATGATGAGGCGTATAATTTTAGTGATGGAATGGCAATAGTTATTATTGATGGCAAATGGGGGTTTATTAATGAAAAGGGGAAAGAAATAATCCCATTAAAATTCGATATTGCAAATAACTTCATAGGAGGTATAGCAGAGGTTCATTTAGATAATAGAGTTTTTTATATCAATCAAAGAAATGAATGTGTTAAAGACTGCCCTGATGACGCTTTTCTAAAAAAATATGGAGTGAAAAAAGCTGTACAGAATGATTTATCCAAAATAGTCTTTCAAAATATAAATTTTGAAACAGGTAAACCTACTACCATGACTGAAAAAGACCTAAATGCTTCTTTATCGCCCAAAGCAAGAAGTGTGTTAGATAAGGTATCTGAATTTTTGGCTAATTACCCAGATGCGAAAGTGCGCCTTGGGGCGCATACAGATGATAAAAGTAGTGATGAAGGTGATGAATATGGCAAAGAGGCATATAATCAAGGTCTATCTGAACGTATGGTAACAGCAGCAACATACTACTTAACCAAGATTAAAGGTATTTCCGAAAATAGAATAGAGAAACGTGCATTTGGGGAAAAATCTCCTATGGTGCCAAACAATTCAGAGGCAAATCGTGCTTTAAATCGCCGTGTTGAGATAAAGATTATTGAATGATAATAATATTTCCCCTTTGGGCGGGATTTACAATCCCAATTATTTCTACATTGCCAAGTTTTGCACTTTTTACCTTTTATTTTGTATCTTTGAGGAATAATTAAATAGCAAATCTATATTTGATTGTGATTGATAGTAGTTTGTATTCAGCAAAACACAATTTCCAAGCCTATGACCATTACAGAAATTCCCAAAGACATAAAAGACAATTTTGCAAAGTACCTTGTCTTTCGTGAGATAGCCGATACTTCGGAAAACTACCAAACTTCCTTGACAGATAGTTTGGAAAAGGTAATTTTAATGCTTACAGGCTACCTTGTATTTATGGAAAATATGAGTAACAAAGCATTAGCAGAGCAAGAATACAAGCAAATAAGTAACCTGCTGAAATTCTATCAGTTCCTCTCTCAAAAGCTATCAGCAGTTGAGGCAGAAGAAATAGAAAAAATCAAACAATCTATTCTTGATATTTTGAAACTGATTAAAAAAATCCAAGCAAAGCTACGCCGCGTTTTTGAAGGAGAAATACAAGAAGCTCTTTCTCAACATTCCATTCATACATTTTCAGAAATGCTAAATCAACAAAAGATATGAAAGTAGCACAAGGAGAAATTGTAGAAGTAAGTTTTAATCTTCCACAAGGCTATTTGCCTCACCCTGTGGTTGTACTATCTAACAATGAGATTATTGAGAATGAGGAAAGTTTTGTTGCAGTCATGCTTTCTTCCAAAGACTATGACGATGAATATTCATTTTTCATCACAGATGAAATGCTTACCCAAAAGCCCAAAACCAAGTATCAAGCACGTTGTCATTTGATTTCTTTTTTCAAAGAAAAAGAGGTTCTAAGCAAACATGGGAAACTTAAAAAAGAATACTTGAAACGGTTAATAGCCTTTATACACCAAACTACATTTAAAGTCGAGTAAAATCGCAAGGATTAAAAATATATCTTTTTATTTGAGTCAAAATTTATCCTCCTTACAAAACAACCTTCTCCTGCTGGTCAAGATTTGTAATCTTGACATTATTAACAGCGAAACGATTCGCCGTTTCGATTGTAATTTACACATTATCAAGCATTTACTTCCCAATCATCACAAACGCTCCCCAGAAAAACGCATCGGGGTACTTGTAGCGGAGGTTAAGCTGGGCAGTAGTAAACGCCTGATGCTTGTCTTTGGTCTTGCAGTATTGGCGGTGCGACTTTTCATTTTCTCAAAACCAATACTTATTATTTAATAGTTTTGAGAAACCACTGATGTAAGGTAATAGTATTTTTCACCACTCAAAAAAGTGAGGAGTTCTTATTATTCCATACTTTCTAAAGAATATTGCCATTCACCTCCATTGCCTTTTATAGTCATACCATCATAAAGAGAAATCCAAATTTCATAAATGTAATCTGTCTTAATTTTGTAGTATCTACTTCCGTTAGTAAAATTTTTCTCTAAGACCTTAGCAAATCCCCACTTATTACTCTTAGAATCATACAGTTGAATGGTAACTGTTCCTCCTTTCTCTTGGATGTGTACTTTGTAGTTTACTCCATTAGACTTCATAGCATAAGTCCATTTGGTAACTTGTGCAGAAGCACTACCTAAGCCTACTAATAAAAAAGTAGCTATGAATAAATAAAGAGCTTTGTTCCTCATTTTTGTATCCAATTTAAATTTTTAGTCGAGTGAGAATCATTATAAAACAATAACAATACCATTCTTACTCTGACTATTTTTGTGCTACCAATTTCAAAAACTGGCGGTATTGGCGGTGCGACTTTTCGCTTTCTCAAAACCAATGCTCATTATTTAATAGTTTTGAGAAACCATTAGT
This sequence comes from Cytophagales bacterium, assembly GCA_013298985.1. GTDB lineage: Bacteria > Bacteroidota > Bacteroidia > Cytophagales > Thermoflexibacteraceae > Thermoflexibacter. The sequence goes on along the minus strand of JAAFJS010000020.1, from coordinate 24,965 downwards.
GCAAGATAATAGTATCTTGCACCACCCAAAGTTAGGTAGCAATCCCCCAAATCCAACCCAAAGAAACACTCACATTTTCCCTACATTCACTTTGAGAATCCGAGCGAGTGCGGGAAATTCTAATGTTTGGGTAGCCATGTACAGGTGTGCTTGCCATTCCAGTTATTGATGGAGGAATAATCAACCATTTTAATATAACCCTTCGAAGTAGGAACTGAAAATTGAAGTCTGTAATTTGAATTTTCTTTTGGTAAAGGAACAGCAGCAACAATCCCATTTTTAGATACTATTTGCACAGGTTCATTAAATGTAATATCTATATTTTCATCTCTTGCCAACACTATTGGACCAGCTGTTAGAGCTACAAAATTATCTCCTTTTCTGTTACTTCCTTTCGGTGCTTCTATTAACCTGCAGCGCATATCCAATTTTATAGAAATGACATCTCCATCAGCCCAGTTCCTTTTAATTTCCAAATATGAACCAGCTGTTGCTTTATAAGACTTATTATTTACCAATACCATTGTATTTTCGCTCCATTTGGGGATTCTGATTTTGATTGAAAAAGGTTCTTTCTTTTTCATTGACAACTTTACCTTAACAGCACCATTTTCAGGAAATATGGTTTCAAGTTCAAGTTTTAAGTTATTACCAGATGGCAATTCAACATTGGCTGTACTCGCATTGAACAAGTTAATGACTGGACCTTTCGGAGAATTCATTATGGCAACGTAAGGCAGATAAGCCAATCCAATGGGACCATTCAGGTTGCAACAAGTTACATTTACGTTGTTAACAATGCCTCCCCACCCAACAGGATTTGTTTTGATGCCATTTAATAAATTGACATAACTGAATCCATCACCTTTCGGTTTCATCGCACCCAGCAGCCCATTATAGGCATATTTTTCAATCATATCAATAGCACTGACATCGCCAGTAAGCCTGAAAATTTGTGAACACAATTTAAGCCATGTTACACCCACGCAAGTTTCCATCATACGCTCCATATCAGGATTGGTTTGTTCCAAAGCTGTATAGTCCCAGGCTTCTCCTGCTACATTAGGATGATAGGGCTTGTCGCCACCACCATTGCCAATAATAGTTATTTCTTTACGCTTGATGTTTTCAAATAATCTTAAAGTAGCCAGTTTCCATTTTTCATTTTTTGTAACCCTGTAGTATTCCAACAGCCCTTCAAACAATGACATCATTTCATACGCTTTGGGATATACGCCCCCAATCATGGCAGGGTCTTTTCCATTGTAGGCATCTTCAATAATATTATGTCCTTTTGCACCTCCTTCAACTTCCACGATGTATTTTGCAAAGTCCAAATACCTGCTAAATCCAGTGAGGTTGTACAAACGCATAATAGGTTCCAGAACTGTACTTGATTCAATATGATTGGGACTCCATCCCAAATCAACAATCCTTACCTTGGGTGAGGGACCCACCTGACTGATAAGGATATCCGCCTGCTGTATCAATTCTTTAAGAATTACCGAATCTTTTTCCACATCAGTATAATATCCCTCTAATGCCAGCATTACATATTTCCTTTCCCAAATATCCCCGCCCGGTCCGTCAGGCTGTTTGCTGGAAGGAGAACAGCTGATACTGCCATTTTCTCTTTTATAGGAGATTAATTTGTAAACAGTATTTTTTAATATCTCTTTTAGCTTTGGATTGTTTTGATACCGATAAAGCATACAACCTGACCTTACTGCCTTTCCCCACATTTCTCCTTGAGCAAACAAAGAACGTCCGTTTTTGAACATTAAAGCAAGACTGTCATACGGCACCACACCCATGTTCCAGTTTGCCAATGAATTTTGTATATCATTTTCAAGATAGCCATGCAATTTAATGGCATTTGAAGGCAGCGGCCAGAATTTATCAATGGTTTGTGCAGGTGAATTTTGCACAAAACAAAATTGTAGCAATAACAATACTCTCCATTGAAACCATTTAGAATAATTCATAAAAAATATTTTTTGTAAGAACAGTTAAAATCTAACTTTTGTTCAAATCTTTCCGCTCCCGATGTCCCAAGTCTTTTTTCAACCCTAATCTATTCATAATTTTTTTACTTTATTTTAAAACTTTTACTTTTTGACTATTAATTCGACTCTTGTTTGTGTTTTCACAATCTAAAGAATCTTTGGCTAACTCAGAGTCTTCTGAAAAATACATTTGTAAAAATAAATAACATTTTACAGATATGAAAAAAATCCAAACCATTTCCTGACTTGGATTTTCTTTGCTCTAATCTTCCTTTTTCTTATCGTCCTCCTTGCTACGCTTTTGCATATCTTTCACCTTGTCCGTTAGTCCGAATTTGCAATTCGGACTAATTTAAGTTTGGATTTGTAATCCAGTCTGCATTGTTGTCAGAGTACCGACATTAGCATAGAGTTACTTTATGAATTGCTTTGTGTTTTAAAGTTGAAAAACAGCACAAAATCTACGTTAATTATCCTAAATTTGCATACATTCTAACTACTTAATAAACCACAAAAATATACTAATCATGGAAAAAAAATATACCAACGGAGAAATCACTGTCGTATGGAAACCAGCCACTTGCATACATTCTGCCATTTGTTTTAAGGGTTTGCATACTGTTTTTAATCCAAACAAACGTCCTTGGGTAACTATTGAAGGCGCAGATACTGAAAAAATTATCGCACAAATAAACCAATGTCCCTCCAAAGCGTTGTCATTTTATTGGAATGAAGCTAAAAATGAAGAAATTATTACCCAAAACAATATAGCAATGGAAACAAAAATAGAAATTATCCCGAACGGTCCCATCATGGTGGAAGGGAAACTCAAAATCAAAGATGCACAAGGTGTAGAAATAGAAAAGGAAAAAGTTTTTCTTTGTCGCTGTGGGGCTTCCTCCAAAAAGCCGTATTGTGATGGCACGCACAAGAAAATAGCGTTTAAAGATGCTGATTAGGTAAAAAGTAGCATGAATAAAATTTATGGGGAGTTGTTATTTCAACTAACCCATAATTTTACTTTCCTATCAGCACAAACGGCGACCAATAGTAAACCTCCAACTGTTTTTTGCTGGAATCGGTGGTTGGGTTTACGCCTTCTTCTATCATTTTGAGTTTGGCAAGGCGCAAGGCTTCATTTTTGTTTTCCCCGTTGAGCAGAAAAGTGTAAAAATCAATCATCAGTTTAGAGGTAGATTCGTCAGCCACAGACCACAGCGAAACCATTAAATTTTTTGCGCCCGCATAAAGCAGCGCACGCGACAAACCAATGATTCCCTCGCCTTTAGCTACCTTGCCCAGCCCCGTTTGGCAGCAGGAAAGCACTACCAAGTCCGCATTTAACTCCAATCCATACATTTCCCCTGAAAATAAGTTGCCATCTTCGCCTGTACTGACCTCCACCAGATTGGAAAACTGAGAGCCAGAAGGCGAAACTTGGTTGGGTACGGAAAGGAAAATTTGCGACAATTCAGGACTTCCTTCGTTCACTACGCCATGTGTAGCAAAATGCAAATATTTATATTTTTTTAATCCACCTGTTTTTATCAATCCTTCGCTTGCTTTGTCTTTGGTAAAAATATTTGACAAATTTTCACCAAATAAAGCCTTGATTTTTAATACTTCTTTTTCGGTAGCAGGCAAGTCGTTTAACCCTCCTCGTCCATAAAACTGAATTGGCGCACAAATAAAAATTTCTCCAAAATTAGTTTGTTTGTTATTGTCCGCGTTTTCACTCACCCCTTTTTTTGCTTGTTCGCCTTGTTGAAACAACGTAGCGGAATAAGCGTAGCTAATCGCGTGCCTTTTGATGAGATACGGCAAGTCCTTGACAGCCACTGTCTTGGCATCAACTTTTTGTGTGAGCAAAGCCTCAAACGGAATCGTGCCAAGCCTGCCGTCAGGAATCACCACCATCTGCTTTTTGGAAGTAAAAGATTTTGGTAAAAGTTGTTTGTAAAGCGCGTGAGCTATTGGCATAAATTTGTCAAACACTTTGTAATAAATGGTGTTTCGCATCAGGCGCAGTTTCGCGTCTAAATCTGGAATTTTGGGTGCATCAAAAACCTCAAACCTATTTTTTGAAACTGCAAAAATATACACTCTATTTCCTTTGTCTGCAATAAAATAACTAAGCAAAACAGTTTCATTATCAAGGACTTGTTGTAGGCTTTTGACATCAGCAATTTTGACGTTGTACTTCAAATTATAGTATTCAGGAAAATCTTTTTCCAATTCTTTTGAAAAATTATCGTATTGGCGGTTTAGCTCGAAAAGCTGATTTCTAAACTTTGCTTCTTCCTCAGTGCTGGGTTTATCTGCCAGTTTTTGTTCGGTAAAAGCGATGTCTTCTTTGATTTGTTTTTCCTTGTCTATCAGGTTTTTAGGAATCTTCGCAAAACTTTTGGCATTGGTTTCTGAGATGGATTGCAGCAAAACGTAAGATTTACTTTTCTCCGCAAAATTAAATGCTTTTTGGCGGTAAAAATCTTTTTTCAATACGATTTGGCTCATGCCCAAGCTCACCCTAATCGCGTCCTCATAAACCTCTGCTGCGATAGCCCCAAGCGCAACTTTGTCATTTTTATTCAGAGCCGTTTGGCGCATATTGTCTATGAGTTTGTCGCAAAGCTCTAAAGTGGTAAGCGCAGTTTCCAAATCCTTTAATTTTAGTGTTTTGATGTAATGCAAATTCTCAAAAACCTCTGCTTTGAGGCGCAAAGAGGTCAGCAAAGAGATAATTTTGTATGCTTTTTCTATGGCGGGGTTTTCATATACATTATTGCTTTGAAAATCAGCAACATTGGCAATCAAGGCGGCTTGGTACGCCTGCAAAGCCCTGTCAAATTTCTGCTGGTTGGTGTAAATTGCGCCCAATAAATTATATGTATTCGCTATTTCAGGGTGCTTTTCACCATACGCACTTTTATAAATTGCTAACGCTTTTTCTTGGCTGGCGAGGGCGGCAGAATCTTTGTTTTGCGTGGTATAAATCTGACCTATATTGCTGTAAACGAAGGCATTATTGGGGTGATTTTCGCCATATACTTCTCTGGTGATTTCCAGTACATTATTCAGTTGAAAAAGTGCCAAATCGTACTTTTCTTGCGCTTGTAGCGTAATAGCCAAGTTGCTATACGTATTGGCTATTTTGGGGTGATTTTCACCGTACAATTCCTTGTAAATATTGAGCGCATTGCGGTAAAATTTTTGTGCTTGGTCAGGTGTTTCCGTTCCATACACAAGCCCAATGTTGTTGTAAGAAGCAGCAACTTCGGGGTGATTTTCCCCAAAAATCTTTTTTCTCAAATCCAATGCCCTGTTTTGGTATTCCAGTGCCAGTTCGTTATTGCCTGTATTCCAATAATATAAACCCAAATTTTCATAACATTCTGCCTTTTCTTTCATTATTTCTGCATTTTTGATGCCATCATAATGTGCCATTGCCTTTTGGAAATATTCCAGAGCCAAGTCGTTTCGCCCCTTGTTCAGATATACCTCGCCTGTGAGGTTATAAAAATCGCCTTGATACGTATATTTGCTTTGTTCTGTGCTATTTACCTTGCTCTGATAAGTTTGGTCAGCAAAAGCAAGCAGCCCAAGCGCATCATCAAATTTGCCCTGACGAATCAGGTTATGCGCCGTTTTGTTTTGACAGTTCATCACCATTCCCCAGTCTGCTGCCTGCTGAAAAGTCTTTATTGCTTTTTCTAAAAATTGATTGGATTTTTCATACTCTCCTTTTTCAAACAAAGAGTCTGCAACACTCAGCAAATTTTGGGAAGATTTTTCGCTATTGATTTGGGCGCATAAAGTGTTGATAATCAAAATAAAGGTTATCAATGAGGCAATTATTCTTTTCATATCATTTGTATTTTTAATTTTTACTACACCATTGCCAAATGCTATGGAGGTTTAGCCTGAAAAAATAAATCTTAGCGCAAGATAAACATTTTTAGATAGATTGTGTTTCAATAATGGTTTTATAGATTTTTGACTTTTCCTTATCTTCGCTACACTACATTACATTCTTTATTTTTTACAACATATTTTTTAATGAAAAAGAATTTCATTTTTAAGTCTGTGATGGCTTATGTTTTGCTCTTTTTAGCGGTTTTATTTATTTCTTCTTTCCAACGTGCTGTAGCACAGGGCTGTAGTGATGCAGGTTTGTGTACCATGGGGACGCTAAAACCCAATCAGTTTTTTGACAGCAAGTTGCGTTTTCGCTTGAAATCCATTGATTTGAACCACACTTTGGGCGTTACACCCACACAAGACCGTATTTGGCAGACTTCGCTTGACCTAAATTTTACATTCAAAAATAAGTGGACGGCTCAGTTAAAACTGCCCTATCAGGTCGTACAAGGTCGTCTGGGCGAAGCGCAAGGTTTGGGTGATGTAATTTTTAGTATGAGTCGTACTATTTTTAACAATGAAAAAGTGCAAGTTGCGCTCACTATTGGTGGAAAAATAGCTACGGGAGATGCAAATCAAGCAAAGATAGAGGATAGACCTTTGCCTTTGATTTATCAGAGCAGCCTGGGAAGCAATGACATCATTTTTGGTGGCTCAGTTCGCACCCGCAACTGGATGTTTGCCGCAGGATATCAACAACCACTCAATGCTACTCGCAATACTTTCATGCCTGAAATGTGGGAAAACACAAGCAAAAATGAGGACGCAAATCTCTACTTTGCTAATAATCAGTTTCTTAGAGGCTCAGATATAATGATGAGAGTAGAGCGCAATGTTCGCTTTTCGAGGCTCAATATTTTTGCAGGACTTTTGGGTATCTATAGAATTACGCCCGACAAAGTAATGATGGAACATAATGGAGAAATGCAATATATGTCCCTTCGCTCTTCTCAGGGCTTTGTGTTTACGTTGATGACAGGTTTTGGGTATCAGTTTTCTGCCAAATCTGGAATTCGTTTCTTGGTAGGTAAAAAAGATTTTGAGCAGTTCACACGTGGAAAACATATCGACGGTCTGGTCAGAAACTGGGTTTACAGTTTTTCTTATCAATACAGATTTTAAAATTTAATTGATTCACCACAAAGGGAAAGCAGGTGCGCCTTGCTAACACCTGCAAAGGTAGAATAGGCTTTTATCGCTTTTACATTGCTTTTGGAGCAGTTGGTCATACATAAACAAAGAACAATTGCCCAAATGAAGTTTTTGATTACCATATTTGAAAAGATGAGTTAGAGATACTTTCTTACCAAAACTACGTTTTAAAATTTAGAAAGCAAATTTTTTTGCCATGTGAAAAATGCTGAATTGTCAGACGAGAACTTTCCCCAAACCTTCCCTTTGCTTTCTCAAAATCAATTGAGTAGTTTTGAGGAAACGAAAATAACTATCAATCTCAATGAAAAAACTCTCATTCCTTATTTTGTTGATAAGTGCTATTTATGGTTGTGGGCAAAAGCAAACTGTTGATAATCAAGCCACAGAAGGTGAAGTTTCTCAAACAGATTCTTCTTTTACTGCTTTCTTGGCAAACTTCAAGACAGTATCCTTGCCTTACCGCCAAGACAGCACTTCTATCCCTGCGTTGGGCAAAAAAGTCTTCATCAAGGACTACTTTTTGAGGAATTTTTTAGCAAATGACAAAATCTCTAATGTAGAAGGCTACTTGGCAGAATATACCAATGCAATGAATGACGAATCTCCTTGGAACTTTGCATGGTACGATTGCCAATTTGCTGTCAATGAGCAGATTACAGCAATTGTTTATCACACATACAAGCAGATTTCGGCGAGCAATGGAGGCTCTTATCAGTCCATGCTTGCTACATTTGATAAGTCGGGCAAGATGGTAAGTAACATCGAAATAGCAGAGCAAAGTATCTATCAGTCTTCCAATCTGATAGCAAATGAGGCGGAGGAGTACAGCACTTTTTCTAGCGTTTATGCCACCGTCCGAACGGAATATGAAATTAGCAAAGACTCGAAAGCTAATGTCTTTAAAATTAGCATTTTACAAATGAAAAATGAGGAAATCAATCAAGAAATCCAAGATACCAGCGACAGCACATTATTAGCTAAAAATAGCGACCCTACTTTTGCCAAACAAGTGAAAACGCCTGAATTAGTAAAAAAGACGTACCAGATAGCAGCAAATGGGGAAATAATAAAGTAAGAGATATTTCCCCCACACCTACCAAATAAGCACTTGCACTTGTCAAAGTGGCATGGAAAAGACGATATTTATTCATTAATTTTACTTTTTGTAAACCAAATCTTTTTGAATGGAAACGGAAAAAATTACAATGGAAGGCGTGCAGGCGCATTGCGTGGTGCATTTTCCTCTTTTTATGGACTCGCATTATAGCGAGGGCAAGGACACATTCCAGATGAACAACCGCTTCATTTCTTTCAGCGATTTTGCGGATTATTTGATAGGTGAAGGGTTCAAGAAAAATGACCAAGCACTAATCCAAAAAATAGCAGATTACATCAATTTACTGCTTGCGGAAGGCGATGAATGGGTGGTAAATCCTGTGTATGTGAGCTTTATAGAGGCTTTGGTAGATAGAGGGCATAGGAAAAATCAATACCCTCACCTCAAAGATTTTATCTGGCAAATGCCTGAAGATGTGCGGACTTTCATCAAAGGATTTTTCATAGAAGAAGTTTTAATTTCCGTAGATTTGAAAAATGTGTAGGAGTTTTACTTCTTAGCTGGTCTGAATTTGTAATCCAGACCCTCTTATTGGGGATTTAAAATCCCCTTATTCTAAAAGTCAGGATTACAAATCCTGACTAACTTACGTCGCACAGAAAGATTTAGATAGATTTAAAAACCACTGAAAATCAAATACTTAAATGACCAATAGAAAATTTTATCATCAAGTTTCTATGCTTCCTTTGGGCGACTGCGGACTAAAAGAATATTACCAAGCGCTTTGCGGCTTGATAGAGATTTATAAGTTCAAAAAGCTCACGTGGGAGCTTTTGGTGGAGCTATTGACAAGGGCAGGGCAAGTAGCGAAAGGAGAATCTTTGGAAGGGCGCAACCCCTTAGACCATAACGGCGTGATTTCACTGGAAAATCTGGAAGAGATTGACAAACTTTTGCGATACTTGAAAGGGCAAATCCGCAACATCGAGGAAAATGGGATTCCCAAAAGTAGCGAAACGGGCATGAGCTACGACGACTCTCTTTTTAACTGGAAAATTAGCATCATTTTAGAGCGTGGGGCGGCTTATATGATGGACGATGAAACCGAATATATCTTAGAGAACCCTCCAAAATGGGGTACTTTACTTGCAATGATTCAAATAGGGCGAGAATATGAGTAATTTGGAAAAGAAAACAATCACATTAGAAGATTTAGAGGCGCATTTTAGGGCACATTTTCCACTTTTTATGGAAAGTGATTCTTTTTTTGGCGTACCATTTTTCCAATACGATAATGCTCATTATTCATTTGAGCGATTTGCTGATTTTCTGATAAATGAAGGTTTAAAAAAAGACGACCATGTCTTAATCCAAAAAATTGCAGGCTGCATCAATTTATTGCTTGCCGAGAGTGATGACACTGTGCAAAACCCTGTCTATGTGAGCTTTATAGAGGCTTTGGTAGATAGAGGTCATAGAAGCAATCAATATCCACAACTCAACGATTTTATCTGGCAAATGCCCGAAGACGTGCGAACTTTTATCAAAGGCTTTTTCATAGAAGAAGTTTTAATTTCCTTAGATTTAAAAAATGTGTAGGAGTTTTACTTCTTAGCTGGTCTGGATTACAAATTTAGCTGGTCTGGATTTGTAATCCAGACCCTCTTATTGGGGATTTAAAATCCCCTTATTCTAAAAGTCAGGGTTACAAATCCTGACTAACTCAAACTAACTTATTTGAAACTTTATTCCCATTCAGATTCAGGGCTTAAAATTACTAAATTCTATGTGTAACTTTGAAAAAGGCTTTATTTTATGTACCTGTGAGGGCAAAGAAAAGCCAGTCATTCACAACAAAAATTGGAGGCGAAATAAAAAGAATCAAGCAGACAATGCTCAAACGTATCGCTGGTATTTGTACGAATTTGTGGAAAAACACGCATTGAGAATGGTAGGCAAATATCTATTGCCTGCCTCAAATATTGGCGAAGGGCTGACTGCGGAGTGGGTTCTCTTGAATCTGAATGATAGAAATTGCTTTGATTTTGACTATACGCCCAAGGAAGGCGATAATCTGGTGATACGTGCGAGTCATTGTGCAGGTTTGCGTTTATCTTTTATTTTTAGGAATGGAACTTGGATTGAAGACCATTATGATGCTTTTAACTATACTTTAAAACTCAATTTAGAAGGAGAAATAAGTCCCGTAGCTGGTCTGGATTCTTAGCTGATGTTGCTGGTCTGGATTTGTAATCCAGACCCTCTTATTGGGGATTTTGAATCCCCCTATTCTATAAAGTCGTGATTACAAATCCTGTAACTTATTCTTATTCAGTTTTTAATCCCTAACAATGACCACAGAAATCTACATAAAAAAAGCCCTTGAAATGGATATTAAAGAGGCTTACATTGAAGAAGAGTTTTTTTTCAGTCGCTTTATACCATTCTCCAATCCAAACAAAGCGAAAAATCTACTTACGCACTTTTTTTAGCGTGTTTGATAACCGCCATCGAAACGCCCAGCACTTGGACAGAGGAGCAAATAGATGAGAGGCATTTGCCTATTATGAGAAATTTGTGGCATTAGAACCGCAATTATTGCCCAATAATCTCATTCCTTTTAATTCGAACTATGCTGAGAGATTTATTTATCCACCTTCTACGCAAACTGCTTTGACCCAAATCGCCCAAATTTATCTTTTGCAAAATAATGTAGAGAAAGCAAAGGAATACTTGGAAAAGGCAATCATAATTAGAGAAAACAATTACCAAACACCTTGCGAACTTTGGGCAAAAATTCTTGAAAATGAAGGGAATATAATCGAAGCAATCAAATTTTACAAAAAGAAAATCCAAGCGATGGAAGCGACCAAAATACCTTTTCATAATGGTCAGCAAGCAATGGAATACTACCCGATTTATGCCCCAAAAGAGGAAAAGCCTAAACACATTTATTGGGGGGAATATCATCGCACCAAAATCATCTTTTTACACGAATATTATTTTAGAATTGCTAATGCGTATAGGCAGATGAGACAAGGCTTACCAGCAAAAAAAGCCAGCCAGATAGCCTCAGATTTATTAAAAAAACATCAATAATCATTTGCATGAATGGGTGTTTAAAGAGGTGTGATTTATTTATTTTCAATTGTTAATTTACTCTAAATCAGTATTATTTACACAGATTCACAATTTTGAATAAGTGATTTTAAAACACTTATTGGGAAATTACATTCACTTGTTTAAAAGTGCTTTACGCCTATCAAATTTATCGCCTATGAAGTAATAGAAGTGCTAACTTTCGTATAAAATCAAAGTCGTAAAATGTTACACCATCTTTTATGGACATCGGGCTGGGATTCCACTTTTCGCTTGTTAGATTTACTCATTGTGAAGAAAGAGGAAGTGCAGCCATATTATTTATTAGACCCTTCACGTCATTCCACCTACAAGGAACTACAAGCAATGAATAACATTCGCCATGCTGTTTTTGTGCAGTATCCACACACCAAAGAGCTGTTATTGAGGACTAAGTTTTTTGAAGTGAGTAGTTTACAGCCAAACTCAAAAATCAGAGAAATTTACCACCAAATCAAGGAAAAAACGCACATAGGCACACAATACGAATGGCTGGCATTGTTTGTAGAAGAAAATCAAATTCCCTTAGAAATAGGAGTCGAAAAACCTCCATCGCATCTTCTAAATAGGCAGCCTTACTGGGTGGATTTTTATATAGTCAATCACATTGAATCTACACAAAATGAAGGTAATACAGTAAATAAATTGGCAAGTACCTCTGAGGCATATCAACTATTCAAACATTTTGAGTTTCCGCTTATCGAGATGACAAAATTGGACTGTAAAGCGTATGCAATCGAACATCGGTTTATTCAGATAATGGAACTGACGTGGTTTTGTCATGCTCCTGTCAGGGAATTGCCCTGTGGGAAATGCGCGCCCTGCGTACAAGCAATGAAATATGGTTTTGCCTATAGAATTCCCGTTCGTGGGAAAGCCTTTTACTACTTACATCAGTTGAAAAAGAGCATCAAAAAACTGTTCTAATGGAAGAAAAATCTGTTAGTCGTAATTTGTAATTACTACTTCTCAAACCGTACCTTGCCGTCTTTTATGCTCATTTTACACACTTTTCTCTCCTTCTTAATCAGCGTATTGTCCTCATGGACTTCCTGATGATAAGCCAATTTCATGCTTGCATCACCCAAAAGCAGGGTTTGCACAGTTGTTTCAGAGGAAATAGGTGCGTCGCCCGCAGATAGACGACTCGCCAAAATGAAAGTATCTCCGAGCTGCCCTTCATGGACAATAGTTGCAAAAATCACTTGCCCTTCCGCAAAAGGACAGGCTTCAGCCGTTCGGTGGTGTAGCGTCCAAAAGAGCAAATCTGTTTCCCCATAAAAATTCATTTTTTGATTGGCATAAATCGTTGTTTGAATGATATTTCCCTCACTGTTATTATTTTGTAACCAATTTTTGTATTGATTTATTTGCTTTGCGGAGTCTATTTCGTAGAATTTTTTTAGATAAAACTTGGGAAAGTCCAGCGACCAATGCGCTGCCACATATTGCGTCAGTAGCCTTACTTCCTCTGTGTGTAGCTCTATCCCTTTTTTGGTTTGCTCCAATACCCCCTCAGAGATTTTGCCAAAAGGGGCGAAAGTAGTATCTTGGAACTTAGAGATAATCCTTAGTAAATTACTATCCATCTGCCTCTTTTCCAGTGTATTAGCTGTGGGTAAAGGCGTTTTTTCTGTCAAAATAGTATCCTTCCCAGTCTGCGTATCTTTGAGATGTCCTGTTTCTTTATTTTCACAAGATAAATAAATGATTATCAAGAAGATAAATAATAGATTATGTAATATTTTCATTGTTTTTTAGTAATTATGGATTTCGTTTTTTCTACACTGGCACATTTGAAATTGTCTAATCAAAGTTAGCTCAAAAAATAGTGATTAAAACGTGAGTTTTGATAAATGAAGCTGCTATTTTGATAAGTGTGAGAGAATAACTGAAAAAGTTATGCTGGAAAAGTGTAATTTTCAGTTGCTTTGCATCATGATGTTTCCAAAATGAAAAGTTGTAACTTTGTAAACGAAGGCGGTTTTTTTACATCATTATTTTAGGGGTGAAAAAAAATACGAACGCAGATGTATTGAAAGGAAATTAGTCAAAGGTATTACCACACTTTAATTCCCCAGCCTAAAATCTTCCCCAAATTTCCGCAACATTTCTATGATAGGAATGGCTTTTTGCCCAATTTCTGTGATGGAATACTCGACCTTGGGCGGGATTTCAGGATAGACTTTGCGATGTACGAGTCCATCACTTTCCAGTTCTCGTAGCTGTTCGGTGAGCATTTTGTGCGTGATTTTCCCCAAATCCTTTTTGAGTTCGCCGTAACGCCACACTTTGTCTTTTAATCGCCACAGAATAGGCATTTTGTACTTCCCACCAATGATGTCCAAAGACAGTTCCACAGGATTGTTGTATTCTTTTCCATTAAATTCAAACTTTGGCATTGGATAAGATAGTTAAGATTTATAGTTAATTAGTTCTTCCACTAACTTAAAAACAGTGGTTGAGGACTCTTCTTTCGCAGGATTAGAACGGCTTGGGTCTTCTGCTGCCCACTTTTCCATAATATTTTTTGCTCTTTCAATTGCCAAATCTTGACGAGTTTTGCCTGTTTTTGAGTCTATTATTTGTAAGGTTTCAAAAATATCTTCGGTAACTAATTTGCTGTTCTTATCATATGCTAACCCCAATAAATTTAGATAACCATTGATTTTATCATAGTATTCATCTCTATGTAAAGGAGTTCCTAAATGATTTTCAAAATGCAAAAGTAACCAATATTCAAATGCTTGATTAGAATAGGCAACTCCAAAGCCTAAACTTTCAGCCTTTTTGATGTAATTATTGAAATTTACACTTTTCTTAGGATTACTTGGCAATGGGTCATGGTCAAATACACACCAAACTTTACTAAAAGGCGTGCTTTTTTGCTTTTCAGTAGCTTGTGTTTTTTTTGCCTTTGCCACAATAGTTTTTGGGTCTGTGCCTCTGGGCTTAATACCAATAGGTGCAGGTATAACTTCAATGGTAATATTTGAAAACCTAAGAATACGCCTAAATTGTTCAAAATAAGACTTTTCTGTATTTTTACCTTCGCAAACAATTAATATTTTTGCAGCTTGTAAAATTACTGGTGCCTGCCTTTCTAAATTAGGTAGTTCATCACGTTTCTTTTGCTTTTGTTGATTGTGGGTAACTTTTTTAGCTTTTTGCCGTTTGCCTTTGTCATTAATTCTTGCCATCTCTAAGAGTTTAAAATTTTACTAAAATCACCCAAAAATGGAATAGCTCCGTATCTCCCCGAGATATAATTTTTTTCATAATTATCTTCTTTACGAACTGTATCTGTTTTAAAATCTGCCAAAGAATACAAAGTAGCACCCCCATAGTGATTTTTTTCTGTAAACCAGATTTGGTCACGTCTGAATAATTGAGCATCGGGGCTTAATAAATTAGTATTATGTGTGTTAAAGATTAATTGAGCATTTTTGGGGTTGGTTTTGGGTGAATTGAATAATTCTACTATTTTACAAACCAAATTAGGGTGTAAAGCCGCATCTAATTCATCAACCACAAAAATATGCCCATTGAGCAAACTATCTAAAATAGGGGCAGACAAAGCAAAATATTTTCCTGTACCTGACGACTCATCATCTTCCATTGAAAATTCAACCAAACCAATAGGTTCTTTCAGTCCATTGTATTTTTTTCTGAAAGTTGTTACGTCTGCATAAATCTTTGTTCCTTTTCCCTCACTTTCTTTTAAAATCAATTCTTGTAACTGTTTTGGTAAGTCTTCTAAATCCATTAACTTTGGTTTTAAATCTTGAATACCTAAATCAGCATCTTTCAAAAAGGAAATAATTTGGTTTTTAAATACTTGGTCTTCTAATTTACTTGCAGTAAAGCCCAAATAGTTATTAGAATTTAAACCTGAAATGGTTCGCCATTTATCTGTAATCCAATGAAATACTTTTTTAGCAGTCTTTTCATTATCTACATCTGCCCTTGATAAAAGTAGCGTATTGTGTTTCACTTTGTCATCATCAATCAGATTTTTGACTTTAAACTTCGCTTTATTATATTCAAAATTTTGTTCATTTCTATAAAACAGTTCTGTTTCTTTCGGTTTATCATTATTTTGACGCACAAAAAGCCATTCTGAAATAATTTTTTCTTTGGTAACTTCAAAGCCATAACGATACATCTCGTTTTTTTCGATAAAAATCACTTCAAATAAAGAAGGTTCTTTTTCATTTTGAGTGTTCAAACGAAAATTCTCTACATTGATTTTACCATTGCTTTGATATGTCCCTGAGTTTTCTACTAAATTTCGCATAAAACCCATCGCCTTAATGAGTTTGGTTTTTCCACTTGCATTTGCCCCATAGATAACAGCACTTTTAAGCAGATGATGCCCAAAACCCGAGTCAAATACATTATTTTCTCTTAATGTATCGTCTTTTGAGGCTACCATGCTAATCTTTACTTCATCAGCAAAGATTTTGTAATTTTTAACAGAGAACTGAATTAACATAAAATAAGATGTTTTTTTGAAAAATATCTGCAAATATTGCTTTTATTTTTAGCAAACACGATAAAGATAAAATATTTTTTCTATTTGTAAAAATTAACAAATTTTAATATTTAATCAAAAGCCCATTTCCTTTCTTATTTCAAAATTCTTACTTCAAAGTAAGCATATTACTACCTAAAAAGTAAGTATTATACTTTATAGTGCGTACTTGTGCAAAAGTAATATATCATTTATGTTTGTACGAGTAATTTAAAAAACAATTCTAAAAATCAAATGTATGAATTTTACGTCTTTGTTTTTGTATGCTTTTATGCTCTTGTTGCCGTTTTGCCTGATTGGAGATTGTCATAAATATGGAATTTCTTACATGATGATTCCTGTTTCTATTTTGATTAGTTTTGTGTTTGCTTCTATCTCGAAGGTGGGCGAAATAAACGAAGACCCTTTTGAAAATCAGCGTACTGACGTGGCGATGACGAGTATTTGTATCGGAATAGAGCGTGATTTGAGGGAAACTTTGGGCGAAACGAATTTGCCCGAAAATACCAAAGCAGAGAACGGGGCATTGTTTTAAGGAAAAAGAAGCAAATTTTTCTTTTTAAAGAAGCAAACTTTTAGAAAGTTTGCTTCTTTAAAAAATGTATTTTATTTGTAGGGTACAGTTCCATTATGATTTTTAATCCAAGTTTGTTTTTCTCAATGCCTCTACCTGCTCAGTGGTCAAGCCTGTTGCTTTGCTAATAAAACCATTATCAGAACCCAAGTCTATGAGATTCTTAGCAATTCCAATAGTATTAGCATTTTCAATTTTTGCAATTACAATCCTTGCTGATTCTTTCTTTTTTGCTTCTGCACGTTCTTCTGGTGAGAGGTTTTCAAAACTAATCAGCTCTATTGCCTTTCTAATACCCTCATTTTCAGTATTTAGCGAGGGTCTTGCTGGATTGTAGATAGATTGATAGATGAGGTCTAACCAATCTCTTATCTGCTTGGGTGTATCTTTGTCAGGGTGATTTGGGTTGAGGCAGACGAACTGATGACCATACAAATCCCTGATTTCGCCTTTGAGAGTTTGAGGATTCAACTGTATCAAAAGCACTTCATCAAGGATAGGTTTTCCATTTTTTTCGCTGATAGTATAAGGCGCAGTCAAAACCACAATTACATAAACGGTCTGGTCTATATTGTATTCTTTTGCGTTTTTTTGTTGCTCCGCAATCAACATCAGAAAATAATGCAAAAAACGGTCAAAGTGGCTATCATATTCTACTCGTTGAATCTCAATTACAATTCTTCTATCTATGCTTTCAGCGAAAATGTCAAGTTCAAAATCTATATAACCAATCTTAGGTTCAAATTTTTTCTCTGTTTCTATCTTATCTACCTCTATTTCAATGCCTAAAATATCACGCACAAAAGCCTTAAATACAATTTTATTTGTAAATGCTTTCTTAAAAATCACCTCATTGTCCAAATTGCCAAGCATAATTTTTCTATTTTATTTAATACAAAGCTACAAAAAATAAGGCAAAAAAAGTGATTTTGGGAGAAAGTTTGTTTCTTTGTTTGAAACATGACAGGTAAAATTTCGTTACTTTACTGTGAATTAGTACATTCAAAATTTGTGGTTATCTGTTTAGAGCATAAATACATTTTCAGATGAAAAAACTACCGAAAATAGACTCTTATAAAAAGGAAAACTCAAAAAAGAAAGGTTTGCTATTCGCCTTGTGCCTGCTCCTTATTGTCGGTATTTTTATTATATTGCTTCACCTCATGGCGCATGAATTTTTTGCAGACCATTACATTTCAAAGATTTTACTCAAAGATAATCAGGCTTTTATCATTCGCACCAGCCTTTATAGAAATAAGAATTTTTATTATACCAGCGATAAACTACTTTTTTTGGACAAAGATTATGAAGAATCTCAAAGCATAGATTTGGACAAAAATGTCAAAAAAGTGTTCGCTTTGGACAATGGATTTGCTTTTTTGAGCCTTGATGACAGGAAAACATTTGAAAAAATCACCAAAGTAAACACTACCACATTCCAATCTGAAATCATAGACCAAGATTTTCTGACCCAAAATCACTTTCCCCAAGGCATCGGAACTGTTGAATATAGCGAAATGAGTCAGTTGTTAAAAATTACGGATATAAAAGGCTTTGTTTCATTGATAGATTTTTATACCTTCAAAAACTACGGAAAAATCGCAGATGAGAAAGATTTTCGGGATAAAAATGAGCAATTAGAGGAAATAGCGAATGAAAATAGTGTGATGTATAATGGTGAGGTGTTATTTCGCATGGACAACTCACAACGCCGAAGGAAAATAAATAAATCTGCTGACTATGCCTCTTCTATGGACTTTTTAGATGGGAAATTTTTGGGATTTTCTTTGAAGCATACGAAATTATTGGTGTTGAGTTTTGAGGATACCGAACACACAAAGTTTACGATTCACTGCCTCGATACGGATTTGAAGCAGCTATGGCAGAAAAGTTCGTCAGATTTAGATATTGCTGCTGAAAATGCGAAATTCACTTCTTTTGTGATGGATAGTGATAAAATCTATGTGTCATTTGGCGAAGAATTTGTGGTTTTTAACGCCGTAACGGGTTATTTGATTAAGAAAAGTAGTTTGTAGGGTTTGAGTTGTCAGGGGGGCTAATACCAACAGAGGCAAAAATAGTAAAAATCAATAAATATGAGTATGAAATCTTTTAATTCTGATGATTCAAAACCTGAATCAAATAATAAAATCCCTTTATTAGTTTTATCACTTGCTCTTGTACTATTAGGAGTATATATTATTAGAGATAAAATTAGTTATGAGGAGACAATGCCAAGAAACACCAAAGTTTTTGGCATTGTTACCAAAGTATTCAAGAATTCGAAAAAAGATGATATGTATGAAATATCTTTCTTGCATTTGAATGATACTCTGAAAATTTATAATCAAAAACGTCCAACTAAAAGAAAGTTTGCTCTAAATCAAAGAGTAGAGGTCGTTTATAATACTAAACAGCCAGAGTTAGCAAGGTTAAACTTCCCAGAAGAATTAGAGGAATCAATAGATAACCCAATGACATGGATTCTTTTTGTGGCATCTTGTATTGGTTTTTTATATTTTCTTGCATTATCGATTAAGGAAAAAAATGATTAATCTGCACTTTTTTTCCTGTTTTGTGTAGTTTCCTACGCCATTATCAGTGTTCTTTCTGAAAATCTTTAATACCTTCGTTGCTGCAATTTTCTAATACCAACAAAGATAAAACCAAGTTTGTAAAACAATGAAAATGAAAAAACTAACATGAAAAAACTAATTTTTTTATTCCTTATTTTCCCTCAAATAGTTTTTGCCCAAAAGCAAGAAAAACAAACTCCTAACATCATTTATATTCTCATGGACGACTTAGGAGTGGAGGAAATCGAGCCTTATGGCAATACCATTTTCAAAACGCCCAATCTGACAAAAATGGCGCAAGAGGGAATCAAATTTACTCGGCACTATGCAGGCACTTCTGTCTGTGCGCCCTCACGCTGCGCCCTGATGACAGGCAAGCACACAGGACATGGGGAAATCAGAGGCAATAAACAGATGAATCCGCATGGGCAAATGCCGCTATCTCCGCAAGCTACCACAGTAGCAAAACTGTTGCAACAAGCTGGTTATCAAACCTTTTTATCTGGAAAATGGGGGCTTGGTAGTGAAGGCACATCAGGCGAACCTACCAAGCAAGGATTTCAGGATTACTACGGTTACTTAGACCAAGTGCTTGCCCATAACAATTATCCCGAATATCTGTTGAGGAATGGAAAGAAAGAATTACTCAAAAATAAAGTCCTCTGGGAAGAGAATAAAAGCTCGTATAGCAAAGGGCTGGGGAGCTATACACCCGAAGAAAATAAAGCGGAATATTCCAATGACTTATTTACCCAAGAAGGCTTGCAATTTATTGATAGACAGGCAAATAAAAAACCTTTCTTCCTTTATATTGCGTACACTTTGCCACACAACAACGGAGAAGCCCCCAAAGACATTCGTTTCCAATCGCCCACTTTGAGTCCGTATCAGAATGAAAATTGGACGGAATTAGAGAAAAACTATGCCGCTACTGTCAGTCGTATGGACGATTATATTGGGCAAATCATGCAAAAACTGAAAGAAAAAGGCATTGCAGAAAATACCATTATATTTTTTAGTAGCGATAACGGCTCTACGGAGGACATTCCCACGAGGTTCGCTGAAAAAAATAAGCTAAGAGGCTTTAAACGAAGCCCTTACGAGGGTGGGATACGTGCGCCTTTGTTAGTATGGTGGCAAGGGAAAATCAAAGGCGGAAGTACCGCTGACTTGCCCACAGCGCAGTGGGATTTCTTGGCAACTGCCTGTGAATTAGCGGGTATTGCGCCGCCCAAAGACATAGATGGCATTTCTATAGTTCCTACCTTGCTTGGGGAAAAACAAGGCAAACGCAAATCAGACCTTTATTGGGAGTTTCATGAACAAGGCGGCTGGCAAGCTCTGCAAGAAGGAAACTTCAAGCTCCTCTATTTTGTAAAAAAACAGATATATGAATTATACGATTTGAGCAAAGACGAAGGCGAAAAAGTGAATCTAATAGAAAAAGAACCAAAAATAGCAGAAAAAATGAAAAAACGCTTAGTGAAAGCCCGCACTTCTTCTGAATTTTTTAATTTTTAATAAACCTTATTTTCTAAAAACATGAAAAAACTTATTCTAATACTTTGCATTTATTTTATAGGTGCTTTTTCAGAAGTAAGTGCTTCTTTATGTGTTTATTATGCCTCACCTTCCCTTGCTTATTCCTACTCCAAACCGCAAAAAGCAAAAAAATATAAAAAAATGCTTAGACAACACATCAAGTTACAACCTCAGAAAGGTGATTTTATTTCAGTAGTGATAGCGTATTTGTTTGTACTGGGAATGTTAGGTGGAGGGCTGATTTGGCTTTTTCTCAGGCTATTTTTTAGTGCTTTGGGTGCGTGGGGTTGGTGGGTACTGGCGGGAGGTATTTTGGTAGTGCTTGGCTTCTTGCTTTTGGTAAAAATGGACGCGCTTTGAAAAAACAAAAAACTTTCTTTGTTCTTATTTACTTTGTTTTGAGCAAGATGCAAGAATATTTACTAATTTGCAGAGAGAATTTTCATAGTAAATAGTTGTTTGTGAGTACACAAACAACAGTGTAGTTTTTTCAGTTATCACTACAAGGCAAATCCCCAACCCAACCCTCTCTGGGTGCTTCTTTGATAGAATCAGGCACTTGTCTATCCAAGCAAATCACAGCATAATATGGGTCATCTTCCAAAAACTTCACGTAATATCTTTCCCCAACTTTGGGGTTGTAAATCCATTCGCCTCCTGTTTTTACAGGCATAGGGTCTGGACTTTGATAATTTATATTTTTTACTGTGTATTTATAACTCACAAACCAACCTGCATCACTACTTGTTGCAATATTGTATATTTTTCCTATGGTATAATGTTTTGATTTTCTTGCGACTTGATACTTTGAATTTTCATATATAGCAAAGGCAATAAGCCCAACAACAGTAATGACCCATATTACAATCATCAAAGGGCTTTTGGCTTCTGATAAATTTTCATCATCATCTTCCATTAAATTTATCTTTTTTATGGTTCTTTCTTCTTAGGATTACAAAAAAACTCCCCCTTGTTTTAATATTTTTATAATCTTCACTTATTCAAATACTTACCCTTTCCACTTATACGAATTTATCAGAGGAATGGGCTGAGGATTGTGCTGGTAAGTATAAACGGTGCCATCTGTATAAATTTCTACTATCCTGTAGCCCTTGTACGGCGTTCCCCAGTTGCCGCCAAAGTGTCCATCAAAGAAATAATTGCGTGGGCTTTCTTTGCTTATTTTTTTGAGGTCGTCCTCGTCGTGGTCGTGTCCATGAAAAACCGCCGCCACGTTGGGGTGGCTTTCCAGCGCATTGATTACATCAGGGCAATCTATGCCGTTAGTTGTCCATTTTTTTTGTGTAATATGCAGAAAAACAAACACATACTTTTTACTGGCATAAAAATCAAGGCGTTCGTTGAGCCAGCTTACGTCAGCGCACAGGTATTCCCCTTTTTCGTTGGAGGTCGTCGCCAGCAGGAAGGCGTAATCACCCACCACAAAATCGTGATTGACAGGATAGCCCCACGTTTTTTGCCAAATTTCCCTGCTCACCATGTCGTGATTGCCCTGCGTGGTGTAATAAGGCAGTTTTAGTTTGTCAAAAGCTCCCTTTGCCAAAGGTAGAAAATCGGGCTTGTCATGTATCAAATCCCCATTAAAAACTACAAAATCAAGGCTATTCTTCTTTTTCTCCTGATTGAGCCACTGCACGATATTCTTGAAAAACACCTCAAAATCAGTATTTTGCTGACCGTAATGCCCATCAGAGGCAACTGCAAAGCGCAACTTGATTTCCTCCTTTTTGCCAATGCTCGCCCCTGCGCCAAGCACCACTTGGGGCGCAAAATATGCCGCAGAAACCAGCGAAAAACTTTGTTTGAAAAATAAACGCCTTTCCATAAATGTATGATTTATACAAAAATAAATATATTTGTAGGATTTCACTTTAAATTTCAAAAAACAATATGAAAAGAATATTACGTTTACTTTCTCTCTTCTTATTTTTTATTTACGCAACTGTTTCTGCCCAATCTAAATTTGAAAAAGGTTATTTTATTGATAACAATAATCAAAAAATAGAATGTTTGATTAAAAATAGGGACTGGAAAAGTGCGCCCAAAAAATTTGAGTATAAACTTGCAGACACAGACCAAGAACAAACCATACAAGTCGTAAATATCACAGAATTAGTAATTTATGATTATTGCAAATATATCAAAGCCAAAGTCGAGATAGATAGAACTTCCAATAACATCAAGGATTTAGATGCAAATAGTAATCCTGTTTGGATTGAAGAAACCTTGCTTCTAACAGTTTTGATGGAGGGTAAGGCATCTCTTTATGCGTATTATGAGGGCAGTTTGCAGAGATTTTTTTATCGCCAACTCAGCAATGCACCCATCAAGCAATTCATCTACAAACTGTATCAACCTGAAAATATGTCTGTGAAAAAATACTTGGTAAATGCCCAATTTCACCAGCAGCTACGCTTGGACTTGCCTTGCGAAGCCGTAGGAGAGGAGCAAATCCAAAAAATGAGCTATTCGGAAAGAAGCCTCATGGATTATTTTTCTCTTTATCATCAGTCTATCAATGAAGCATTGGTGGATTACACGCCCAAGAATCCCAAAGAATATTGGCATTTTAATTTGATACTGGGCTTAAACCATACTTCTCTTAGCTATACAGATACTGATTTGGAATTTATTGATTTTGGAAGCAAAGTAAGTGTGGCTCTTGGTGCAGAGGCAGAAATTATTGTTCCTTATACCCAAAAAAGGCTTACTTTCTTGCTCAGTCCCAATCTACAACTACTCGAAGGAAGTACCCTTTTTAACAATGTTCGTCGTGTAGGCTTTCAGTTCTATGCCATAAATATGCCTGTGGGTTTTCGCTTTTATCAGCCCATTTCTCCTAATTTAAAAATATTTGCTAACCTGGGGTATGTTTTTGAGTTTCCGATTAATGCCTATGTAGAAAGAAACTCAGTGGTAAGCTATAAGATTTCGGTAAAAGAGCCTGATTTTTTAAAAAATTTGAGCATTGGTATGGGTGCATTTTACAAGAAATTTGGTGGGGAATTTAGATACTATGGCACTCGCGGCGTATTGGGTTATGACCCCAAAGCATCATCAAGTTTTAGTAAAATCTCCTTTCTTTTGAGCTATAGATTGTTTTGATGCAATAAGTAATTAATTTTTTTTGCCTCTTTGTAGGTATTAGCAAAGCACACCTAAAAGGGCGAAAAAATCAAAAAAAACGCAATGATTTAGCCTAAGACCTGTGCATGGACAGTGTATTTGCCTCCTCCGTCCTCTCTTATTTGCTTGCCATTTGTCCCAAAAATGTTCCATTCGCCACATCATTTTTACAGTTTGGAAACGTTTATTTATTTTTGTGTGGAAAAAAAAATGCTTGCGCGTAGGGGTAAGCGCGTGCAAAGTTGTCTTAATAAAAAAATAGGGGGAAGCACAGTTTTTTGGCAATTTTTCTCAAACAATGCTGTCTTTGAGTTGTTTTGAAAAGAAATACAAAAAGTAAAAAATGAACCTATTATTTTTATCATTATTAAACATAACTATATAAAAATGAAAACTTTAACTTTGATTTTTGCATTTATTATTTTGTGGTCAGTGGCAGTTTTTGCCCAAGATGATGAAAAGTCTGAAACCCTTTTTGGCAAAGGGAATCTACGAATTTCGGGCTTTGGCGCGCCTCTGGTGGAGTTTAGTAGCGTCAATGGGCAGTTCAGCGTTTCCAATGGCGGCGGCGGTGCGGCTCTTTTCAACCAAAAGTTCTTTTTGGGCGGCTACGGCGTAAGTATGTCCAACCGAGTCAATTTGGGTGATGTGAGCAATAATCAGCGATTGGACTTTGGGCATGGTGGTTTTTGGCTGGGCTACGTCAGCTCGCCCAAGAGATTAGTTCACTTTACGGGCAGTTTGCGGCTCGGCTGGGGCGGTATCAGCGTGAGAGATAACCGTTTTGCAAACAACAATTTTAGTAATCGTGTGAGTAACTGCTTTGTAGCCACTCCCGAGCTGGGCGTAGAGGTTAATATTACCCGCTTTTTTAAGATTGCGGCAACGGCAGGCTACCGCGTCGTTACAGGCGCAAACAGTGTCCAATTTACTGATTTTCAAGGCAATACTACGCAGACGATTAATAATGCTACCTTCAATAGCCCGATGGGTATGCTCACCTTCAAGTTTGGCTGGTTTGGAAGATAAGAAAAACGAGAAAGTAGCAAATTTATGCAAATGTGAAGACGCAGCAAAGTTTGCTACTTTTTTCCATGAACTTAGCATACATAATTGGGAATAAACACCTTACAACATTTTAGGCTTGATATTCAATGATTTACAAAGCTCTGTAACCGTATTGATTTGTAAACTGTTAGCTGCTTCGAGCATAATCTTTGCACAAGCCAGCGTATCACTCAGCGCATTGTGATGTTGTAAAGGAATATCAAATTTATCTGACAAGGCTTTGAGGTTATAGTGTGGCAATCCTTTCCAA
>JAAFJS010000002.1 GCA_013298985.1 Cytophagales bacterium | reverse complement strand
AGAGGCACAATGTGGACAATAAACCCCACTTTCCCAACGAATAGAGCGAAGTATATCCCAGCAAAGGCTCACATTCAATATTTTATGCAATTGTATATTTATCATCTTTTTTGCCTAAATTTATACAGAAAAATATCAGTCCAAGATTAGGTAAGAGCCTTTATTTTTATTAACTAAGCCTCTTTCTTCGTTTTCTTCCATGCAATCGTCTGGATTTCTTAATTTCCTCAAAAATAAAGAAAAAATTAACTTTTGTAATTTTTATGCACAGAAATTTGATGTATGGCTTTTGCTTATCCTTTTTGACAAAACCCCAACTTTTCTGTATCTTCGTAAAAAACCTTGCCCCTCCCAAAGAGAAAAGCAAGGACTCACTGTAGGCGCACCCTTACAGTGGTTTCCTCGCTTCGCAAATGCAACCTCCGCTCAAAGAGATAACTGGCGACTGATAGCCAATGGTTTAGGGGTACATTGGGAAGAAATAGACGAAGACCTCTCCGCAGAAGGAATGTTCACTTTCCAGAAATAACCACAAAAAAACTTGCCTCTCCCAAAGAGAAAGGCAAGTTCCATATTCTTCAAATTCGAAAATTGTAGTAAACTTTTTTAATTACAAATGACTAATTATTAATGACTTACTTTAATAATTACCTTAAACCTTAAGCGTTGAACTTAATCCACGTTATCATGCAAAAATTTGTTGCCACCCAGTACGCTGTTGTCTTCCCCGATTTTGAGGCGAGAAAGGTTATTTTCTGACGAGTGAGGCGTTTCTTTGAGTTCTACCTTCTTGCGGAGGTAGGCAGGAATTTCCTTTTTCTCATTGAACTCCTCATTACTTAACTCGCTGAAAGTCCGCAAACTATGCAGTTGCTCCTTGCGAATCTGAATACTTACATCAATATCTGCTTTTTTTTTAGCATCTTCGTATTCTTTCAGGCTGCGATAATCGTCCGTTTCCAACTGGAAAATAACTTTCTCAGGCTTTTTCATAGGCATTACGACCTCTTTTTTCACAGGCTTGATGTCCTCATCTCCTCTGTCAAAAAAGTCCATGCCGTCCTCTAATTCGAGTTTGATTTTGGGAGTGAGAATCTTGTGCGAAGGCAAATCATACATGATTTTCTTTTGCTCAATGCTTCTTTTTCCCTCAAAACCTGTGGCAATAATCGTTACGGTGATAGCCTCGCCCAGCGTTTCGTCAATCGCCTGTCCTAAAATAATCTCCGCTTCTTCGCCTGCTTTTTCTTGGACGTATTCGTTAATTTCCTCTAATTCAGTCATTTTGAAGTTGTCCAAATCAGCTACCGTAATACTGACCAAGATATGCCTTGCGCCAAAAATATCTGTATCGTTCAGGAGTGGCGAATTGATTGCCAGTTCTACGGCACGCTTTGCGCGGTTGTCGCCTTCGATAGTAGCAGAACCCATCACTGCCGCACCCGAATCTTTCAAGACCGTTTTAACGTCCTCAAAATCAACGTTTACCAAACCAGAAACCGTAATGATTTCTGCAATAGATTTTGCGCCTTTGGTCAGCACTTCGTCAGCTTGGTTAAATGCCTCTTTGACGGAAGTATTGCCATAAATTTCCTTCAAACGGTTGTTCAGAATCACAATGACCGCATCACAGTTGGCGCGTAGCTCTGCCAGCCCTTCTTCGGCACGTTTGTATTTGGGTTTGCCCTCAAATCCGAAAGGAAAAGTTACAATCCCAACGGTCAAAATTCCCATTTCTTTGGCGATACTCGCAATCACAGGCGCAGCACCTGTACCTGTTCCGCCGCCCATGCCTGCGGTGATAAAAACCATCTTGGTATTGTTTGCCAAAATGCTGCGAATTTCATCTTTGTTTTCCATTGCGGCAGTTTTGCCTCTTTCGGGGTTTGCCCCTGCGCCCAAGCCCTTGGTAGAGTTGATGCCAATCTGTATTTTGTTAGGAATAGGACTCATCTGCAACGCCTGAATGTCAGTGTTGGCAACATAAAACTCTACGCCGCGGATACCTTGGCGAAACATGTGGTTTACGGCATTGCTTCCGCCGCCGCCCACGCCAATCACCTTGATAATAGAGGTATCATTGGCAGGATAATCAAATTCGTAAGCGCGCTCTTTCATAGGTCTAAAATTAAGTTATGAGTTGTGAGTTATGAGTGATGAGTTTAACTTACCCTTACATAACTCTATGAAATTCAGTTAAATAGTAAAAAATAATTGATGATTTATTGTTGCTTAAATTATAAACTACTCATTATTAAATTGTTTAAAAATAATAACTCATAATTCATAACTCATCATTAAAATTAGTAGTTTCTTTCATCAAAATCATCAATGAGCAATTCCTTTGTTTTGCGAACAATATTGCTGAAAAAATCGCCTTTGGATTGCTGTTTTGCTTGTGGTTGCTTACCCGCATGTGCAGGTGCGTACGCCTGATGTGCGTTTTTGAGGTAGTTTTCCTCGCGCTCATCTATTGTTTTGAAGCCCGCCAGCACTAATCCCACCGTTGTCGCATACATCGGATATTTCACCATTTCGTCTTTGTTTTTGCCCAAATGTTCATTAGGATAGCCAATTCGTGTATCCAAACCAGTTTTGAACTCAAAAAATGGCTGTAAATTAAGCAGTTGCGCTCCACCGCCCGTAATCACAATCCCTCCTGCGAGGCGATTGGTGTAGCCTGAACGTGTAATTTCAGAATGAACCAAGTCAATGATTTCCTCCATTCTTGCCTCGATAATTCGAGAAAGATTTTTGATAGAAATTTCTTTGGGCGTTCTGCCGCGAATACCAGGAATCGAAATTACCTCATTATCTGTTGCCTCGTCAGAAAGCGAGTTTCCAAATCTTGTTTTGAGTAATTCTGCCTGATTGTCAAGCACTTGACAGCCATGCTTGATGTCCGAAGTTACAATATCGCCGCCAAAAGGAATCACTGCGGTATGACGAATGATGCCATCATAAAAAATAGCAATGTCCGTTGTGCCACCGCCAATATCGACCAGCGCAATGCCTGCTTCCTTTTCTTCTTCGCTAAGTACCGCCAAGCTCGAGGCAAGCGGCTCCAAAATCAAGTTGTCTATTTTCAGCCCTGCGCGTTCTACGGCGCGTTTGATGTTCTTGATGGCATTAGTCTGCGCCGTAATGATGTGAAAATCAGCTTCTAACTTCACGCCCGCCATGCCCACAGGGTCTTTGATATGCTCCTCGTAATCCACGATGTAGTGCTGTGGCATCACGTGAATAATCTCTGTACCAGGCTCAGTAACAATGCGATACATATCGTTGTTAAGGCGGTTCAAGTCCTCTAACGTAATTTCGTCATTGTCAGAGTTGCGGGTGATACTGCCGCGATGTCTGAAACTTTTGATATGCTTGCCTGCGATACCCACATTGACGATTCCGATTTTGATGCCAGAGGCATTTTCGGCTTCCTCAATCGCTTGGGCAATGCTGTCCGTTGTTTTATGGATATTGGACACTATTCCTTCCTTCACTCCGTCGGAATTAGCTCTGCCCACACCCAAAATTTCCAATTTACCGTACTCATTGATGCGACCAACCATCGCACAAATTTTTGTCGTACCAATGTCAAGTCCTACTACAATTTTTTCGTTCATGTTCGTTGCTGTTACTTTAATTTGCATTTTATATTTTTTTGCCCCCCTTACCCCTATCCTTTGGGGAGGGTGGGGCGTGTATTACTCACAAACTATCTGATTATCAAAACCTAACTTCACCTTTTTATACTTATTCCAACCTTTGGCGGGAACGATTTGGTCATAAAAAAGTCGTAGCTTTTCCAATTTCGCAGGGTAGTCATCTACCAAGCCAAACTCAATCGCATGGTTTCCCACTTGTGGATATATCGTCAAGTTATCGTATTCGTCAATGTCAATTTCGGTGATTTGTGCCTTCCAAAATGGCTCATTCTCAATGTATTTCAAAAACTGAAACAAAGACTTCCCCAAGTTTTTTGTCAGCTTGCTTTCTTTGTCGTAAATATGCTCCATGCCCTTGCCTGTGAGCAAAATTACCCTTGGCGTATAGTCAGGCGAAAGTGGCAAAAACTCCCCTTCCTTGCCCATATAGTTGCCTTTGCCATCGTTTTTGACCATTCTGGCAATCGGCTGCGAAGGAATAATATTGACCACCAAGTTCCCTTTCAAGTCCCTTGATACCTGACAGTCAGACACAAAGCCCGCTTCTTCTTCTATTTTTTTCTCAATTTCCGCCAAGTCCGCATTGAGCAGCTTACCCTCCGCCGTTTGCTGAACTCCCTGTCCATCAATGATTTTCCGTACCCGATTTTCATTGATGAGGTTTGGCGCAGTTGCTTTGTCAATCTTGACTATCACATTGCTGTACGGCTTGTCGCTATTGCTGAATAAACTCGCAAACGCTACTGCGGTTAGCACTGCCATAGACCCCAAAAATATTTTTACCCAAAGTTTTAGTTTCATCATTTTATCAATTTGGAATTAGAAATCGCAGCGGCGAACCGTCTGGAATTAAGAATGTTTTTAATATAAAATATTGATAATCAAAAATTTATTCTTAGTTAAATAAAATTATTCTCTGTTAAATAATTGGTTATCATCTTTTTAAATAAAATAGCTTTTTCTAAAATCTCTTTCGCTGAGTTGGCATCTACTACACTACCTACCTCATAATCTCCCTTACTTCTTGCATCAAATGCACTTGCCAAATGTTCACTCCATTCTACATCAAAAATTCCTGTTTTGATAAATTCTTTATTAAAAAGCCCTATTGCCCCCGAATGAGTTTTGGCAAATAAATCTCTTGTAATCAATAGTGTTTCAACTAAATAAAACATGGCATAATAAGACCTGCCTACTGAAAACTCTGTAAAACCTTCACTTAAAAGTAGTGTAGCAGCTTCTATACTTTTATTAGATTTTTCTATTAAATCTTTGATTTCACTCATAATAAAATGCTCTCTTTTTGTACATTTCTAATAAACATTGTTTCTCCAATATCATATTTTTTAATTTCTATTAGATTGATAGAAATAAGTTTATCTTGCTCAAAACCAATATAATGTATTGGGGAACTTATTTTTTTATACTCCTTCCAGTAACCTTGAATTTCATCTAAAACTATCAAAATATCAATGTCAGAGTCTTCTCTTTCTTCACCTCTTGCATACGAGCCATACAAGCGCACTGCTTTTAATCTTTCTCCAAATTGCTCTTCTGCAACACTCTTTACGCTACTTAAAATATTTGTAATGCTCTGTTTCATAAATTTGCAAAAGATTTAGTTATCACCTTTTTATTCTTTTTTCCACCAATATTGAATCCCACAGTGGAACTGACTAAAGGAATAAATTTTATCTAACTCATTTATAATTAAGAATTTATAATTTGAAATTCCAGACGGTTCGCCGTTGCGATTAAACAATTCCTAACTTAAAAAGGTCTGTTTCTCTCTTATCTTCATCACTTTTACATAAACGTTTAAGCAATTCATCATCATTATTCCACTTTGCACCGTCAAAAAATTCTGTTCCCTTGTGGTCGCGTACTTTGTAGAGTGCTTTTTCTTTGTAGCAAGTGCCTAAGTAACAGTAATTGAGTCCGTTATCTTTTGCCCAGCGAATCACTCTCCACATCATCCACTTGCCCAAAGAGAGTTTGATGTACTCCACCTCATAAAACGAAAACCAGTAGTGCAAAATGTCATTTTCTAAGGCAGTAAAAACATAGCCAAGTACCTTATTTTCAGTGCGAAAAGCGAAAATATGCGTCAGTAATCCTCTGCTTAGTACATAGTCTAATCTATCGCTTGCCATATTGCCCCCGCTAAATCTTTCCTCTGCATATTCCGTACAAAAACGCTGAAATTCAGGGTTTTGCAGGTCAAATTTACTTTTTTCTACCACTTCTACTTGTATATTCAGTTCTGCTATTTTTCTATCTACTCTCCTGTTTTCCGAGCTATCTTCAAAATCGCCCAAGTTTACTCGCAGGCTACGAGCCATGTAAAATATATCGCTCTCTATCTGATAGTTACCTGTATAAGGCAAAAATCCTTTCTCGTAAATTGCTGGCAATTCGCTGTTATTTTCTTTGATGCAATAAACCGCATAAGAGAATGTATAAGTATTGTAATCTGTCTGATGTTCTGAATAAAATATCTTCATTCGTTAAATAGTTGAATAGTTAATTGTTGCATAGCTTAATAGTTATTCTGAGAGCTTTTGTTTTGTAATTTCCAATCCCGTAGGGATAGGCGTTTTGTAATAAATCTATGTATCCAAAACTTCTCAAAGTCCCGTTAGGGACGCAACTAAATACCTTGTTTCGTGCCTACGGCACTTTTTTTAAATTTGATTTTTATTTTTCTACAAAGCGGTCATGCCTAACGGCATTTTTATTCATTTTATTATTTTAACTATTTGATTTACAATTTCTTTACTCGCATTTGGTTTCACAAGTTTTAAAATATTTTCTGCTAATTCTTTCTGTCTATTCTCATCTTTTAGTAATTCTAAGGTCTTTGTAATCAATGTATTACCTGCTTCCCCGTCTTTCACCAAAATTGCGGCACTTTCATTTACCAATGCCATTGCGTTTTTGGTTTGGTGGTCTTCGGCAACATTGGGCGAAGGCACTAAAATCGTAGGCTTGCCCGCCAAGCAAAGTTCTGAAACTGACAACGCCCCTGCTCTGGAAATCACTACGTCTGCACAGGCGTAGGCGTAATTCATTTCATATATAAAATCTTTGATATATAAATTCTTGTTATTCAATGTATTAGCAAAGTTTTTCATTTCCTCAAAGTAGATTTTTCCTGTTTGCCAAACTACCTGATAACCTTGGGCAAGCAGTTCATTCACGCCGCTTTTGAGGCAGTTGTTAATCGTTCTTGCGCCGAGGCTACCACCCAAGACCAAGACCGTTTTCTTACTTTCCGATAAATCAAAGAACTTAAATGCTTCACTTCTAACACTTTCCAAGTTAGTAATATCCTTGCGAACAGGATTTCCACAAAAAACGATTTTTTCTTTTGGGAAGTAGCGTTCCATGTTTGGGTACGCCACACAAATCTTGTTTACAGACTTTGCTACCAATTTGTTCGTAAGCCCTGCGTAACTATTTTGCTCCTGAATCAGGGTTTTAACTCCCTGCCAAACAGCGACTTGCATAATAGCACCGCTTGCGTACCCGCCTACTCCTATCACTGCGTCAGGCTTAAAATCTTTTACTATTTTCCACGCTTTCCACAAACTTTGTATGAGTTTGAAGGGAAAACTCAAATTTTCTACTGTCAATTTGCGCTGCAAGCCTCGAATTGGCAAGCCTACAATTTTAAAACCTGCTTTGGGTACTTTTTCCATCTCCATTTTGCCCTCCGCCCCTACAAAAAGTATCTCACAATCAGGAATTTGCACCTTTAATTCTTGGGCTATTGCTATTGCGGGATAAATATGCCCGCCTGTTCCTCCTCCGCTAATTATAAACTTCATGTTATAAGTTATGAGTTATGAGTTATAGGTTATGAATCTTTGTTATCTTGTTCATCATCACCTTTTTGCTCTCTCTTATCTTTCTCATTTTTTAATTTTTTCTTTGATGTAATAATAATGCTTCTAATCATTTTTAAAACGTCTTTACTATCATTATGAATTGAGTTAAACTCCTTATCATCAATGTATTCTGTTTCAAAAAGCAGTTCTAACCAATAACAAGTTTCATCTGCTTCTTTTTGAGCAATACCTAATTTGTGAATAAAATCCGCAGTAGATTCCGCATTTAATGCTTCTCTAACCAATGCTCCTATTGCTGTCCCTGACCTCAGCATTTGTTTACTTAATACATATTCTGTTTTCTTATCCACCAAGTATTTATATAGCTTTACTATCCTTACCGCAAAATCAAAACTTTTCTTTTTGATAATACTGTCCATGTTTTTTAGTGATAAGTTAGGAGTTATAAATTATTATTAGTTTATTGATTATCAATATTTTATATATAAAAATATTATACTAATAGATAAAATTTACTTTAAATATCAAGTTGAATAAGTAGCCTCTTAAAGGCGAAAAAATAACTCATAACTTATAACTCATAACCCGACTAACTCTCTATACGCTCTCAAATATTTATTTAGCCTTTCTGTATCATTTTCAGATACCTGTCGAAGTCTGCGAATATCCATGTTATCTTCTAAGTCATTGATTTTGACTTTGATAGCCAAAGGATTGCTTTTCACTCTTTCTATAAACTCCTCATAAGTTTCACTTTCTCGCCTCGTCAAGCAATCTAATGCTTCAATGATTTTGGTAGAAAAGCCCTCCGCCTCCAATTTTTCCAAAGTCCAAGGCGTATCCTCGACTACATCATGCAAAAGTGCTGTAATTTTTTCGTCTTCACCCTTGCCTTTTGCCATCACCTGAAAGATATGCAAGATGTAAGGCTTGCCTACTTTGTCTGTTTGCCCTTTGTGCGCCTCTATTGCTATCTCGATAGCTCTTTGTAAATTCATAAATACAATAGTTAAATAGTTAATTGTTAGATAGTTGAATGAATAGTTTGATAGTTAATTGCTAAATAGTTATTCTGAGAGTTTTTGTTTTGTTATTTTTATTAGATAGTTTATGTTTCTGGGCAAATCATTTAGCTGTGAAAAAATATGCTTGTACTTATCCTCGTCTATCAGTTTCCTAACTTTTGCTTTTTCATTCCAATCCAAACATTCTTTGGTTGAGGCTCTTGCAATAATGAAAAACCTGATTTTATCGTTTTTATGATGTCTGCCAAAACCCTCTGCGATATTTGCTGAAATGCTATCTATTGCTCTCACAAACTGTTTTCCAAGTGTATCTTTTGGAAAATTTTGCCACTCAACTACTAAGTTCCAAACATAATTACTCAAATGAAAAGCAACTTTATAAGCCTCTACATCATTCAATTTCAGATACTTCTTTTCCTCATTTTCATTTTGGCTATTCATAAAAATGTATTTAAAACTATTCAACTATTTAACAAACAACTATTTACTTTCAAAAGGACTTTTTGTTGTGATTTCACCGTTTGGAAGTTCGTAATAGATAACTCCATCTTTTGAAAATACAATAGGTAAACCCTTCTCTTTCAGCATTTTTATTTTTCTATCAACTGCTTTTTGAAATAATACGGTGTATTTTTCTGCTCTCTGAATCAGTTCTTTACGAATTTCACTTTTATCTACTTGTGGCATAATTTCAAGCATTTATGATAATTACTTTTATCCTATTTTCCTAAACTGATAAATTGGCGAACCACTAAAATCTTTTCCTTTCTCTACTAAACGAAATCCACTTTTCTCCAAGACATTGATAAAGTTTTCATAGCTTGAAAGTTGATTCCCACATTTTTTATCTGGACAGTATTTAATCTCTTGCCCAAAATTGATGTCTTCTCTGATAAATATTAAACCATTGGTTTTTAGCTTTTTATGCAAGTCTTTCATGATAGATTCGGCATTTGAAAAAGCATGAAACGTTCCGTTAGTATAAATTTTATCAATTGTATTATCAGGTAGATTTGTTTGCTCCATTCCTCCAATCACGATATAAAATTTGTTCCTCTCCTTCAGCGACTTACCTGATTGTTTAGTGTAATAATTTAAGATTTTATCAAATTCTTTTTCGTTCAAACAAGCCGTATCTATGTCCTGAATGTAGTAAGTAACACTGTCCGTCAATGTTGCCATCATTGCATTAAAACACCCACTTGATGCGCCCACATCTGCTAAAACTTCTCCTGACTTCAAATCCATATAGCTCAAAATTGGCTGAAAAACTTGCCTAATTGACTTCTTAGTCATCACGGGACCACACGTGTAAGGTGCTATTTTGGCAGTGCAAGCACTCGCCAATAAAACCACTAATAAGTAAAGTCCTGCTTTGGTCATATTTTTATTTGAAAAAATATTACAAACTATTTTCAACCTTCATTCAACTCCTAACGGAGTTCGTTGTTTGATAATGGTTTCCTGTTCTCTATATTTTCCTTTCCCAAAGTTCCACCCCTACGGGGTTTTATAAGGAATCTGTTTTTTACTTTTCTACAAAGCGGTCGTCCCTCTGGGACTTTTTAAGGCATTTCTAATTTTCTACTTTGATGAGGAGAATCACAAAAATGATATTCTACTTCTCTTTAACTACGCCTTTTAAGCCACAATAGAATTGGCGTGGGGCTTAACCTCAAATCTCTCCTTAGTCTTTTGCTGTAAATCCATATCTCTGCATAAACTTTTCATATTCTTCCTCAAACTTTACTTTCTGATGATGCTCTTCTTGCTTATAAATGTACTCTCTGACTGTTTGAATCATGGATTCGCTTACTGAAACTGCAAAATATTCATCTGCCCACTGCAATTTTCCTTTGACCAGTTCGTTTTTGTTTGCCCAAAAAGAAGCCTCTCCTTTTAATAATTGTACTACTTGTGCTATGCTTTGGTCTGCTTTTAATCTGACTAAGCAATGTACATGGTCTGTATATCCATTCACGCAATCCAGTAAAACTTCTTTTTCTATCGCATTTTCCTTAATATGCTGGAACAAAATTTTCCGAACTTCCTTTGTCAAAACTTCTTCTCTATATTTCGTTCCCCAAACTACATGAACCCATATCTTTACACAAGCCATAGATTATGAATATTTTAGTTTCTATTTTTATTTTTTCCACGAGTTCCCCCCGCTAAAGCGAGGAGTTAAAGAAAACTTCACTCTCTTTAACTACGCCCTTCAAGGTGTAAAGCTACCTACTTACTGAGTTCCCCCCGCTAAAGCGAGGGGTTATCTTTAACTACGCCTTTTAAGGCGTGGAGCTACCACCTTCTTTCATCTACTAACATACGTTTACAATTAATTTGCAAACAACCTCAAACTGTATTTCAAACAACATCAAACCACTTCAAACAAAAAACTACGCCCTCGCCACTTTCCTATTTTTTCCATTAAAAAACTTCTCCTTTGCACTTTGTAAAATTGGCTTGTACGTATTGCTACGGCTCACGCTGATAATGATTCCGATAGACGCACCTGTGAGGAGCAGCGAAGTTCCCCCCATGCTCACGAGTGGCAACTGCAAACCCGTTACAGGCAGTATCCCTGTGGCAACGCCCATGTTTATTAAGGCTTGGAAGGCAACACTGAAACTTAGCCCCGCCGAGAGCAGTCCGCCAAAGGCATTTTCACTCTGATTGACCGCTAACATTCCCCGATAGAGGAGCGTGAGAAACAAACCTATCACGACTACTGCGCCAAACATTCCGTATTCCTCCACCAAAATCGCAAAAATAAAGTCCGAATAAGGGTGAGGCAAGAAGTTGCGCTGATGACTTTGCCCAGGTCCCTTGCCCGCAAAACCGCCTGTCGCTACCGCAATGTAAGACTGCTCGGTTTGGAAAGGCAGGTGATTCGCATCAAAGTACGAACTCATGCGGCTTTTTGCTGTACCGCCTCTTTGCCCTATTGCCAAGGCAAGTGCGCCTACTACCACGCCTACCATCACTACGCCCGCCAAGTATCTCAAAGGCATTCTGCCGATGAACATGATGAGCAAGCAAGTTGCAAACAGTATCGCCGCCCCCGAAAAGTCGCTCAGTGCTATCAATCCGCAAATCAGTCCGCACCAAAACAAAATCGGAATCAAGGTTTTCTCAATGTCCCGAATATTTTGCTGGCGTTTAGAGAGCATACTCGCCACATTCGCAATCAGTGCTAACTTCGCCAAATCCGCAGGTTGAAATGTGTGATTGATGTAAGGGATTGTAAGCCAGCGTGTTGCGTCATTGATTGTAGTGCCGTAGCCCCAAGTAAAAATGAGCAGAGGCACTGAAAAGAGCAACGCCAAACGTGAAATCCTTGAAAAATATTTGTAATCAATCTTGTGGCAAAACCACATCACTACGAAACTCAACACAAACAACAAGGAGTGTTTGAGCAAGTAACTTTCGTTTTCCTTTCCGTACTTGAAGGCAAGCGTACCCGTCGCACTGTAAACCAGCAAGATACTGATGAGTGCCAAGATGAATACCACGCCCCAAATAATGGGGTCGCCCTCTAAGAGTTTGTTTTCTTTTAATTTCATATAATTAAAAATTTGAAAATCTGGAATCTGGAATAAAACAGCCGAATTATTAATCTGAAAATCGCTTAATCTGGAATCTGGAATGATTAAAACAGCCAAATTATTAATCTGAAAATCTGGAATCTGGAATAATTTTTTGTATTTGCATTTCAAATTTCTCATTCCAAATTTTGTATTTCCATTCCAAATTCCAGATTTTGCATTTCATTCCAGATTTGTAATTTTGCATTTCAGTCTGTATTCTTCTTATTTTTCCTTTGTTCCTCGTCTGCTATTTTTTGCTTTGTAGTCCTCAAAATAGCACCGATTAACCTGATTAATTCTTCGCAATCACTGATTCTTGCATTAGCAATCTCTGTATCCAAATAATTGCTATCTCTCAATAACCTAAGCCAATATTTTGTTTCTCTTGCTTCCTTGTACGAAATAGAAAATTTTGCAGCAAAATCTCTTAAAGTATGTCCACCTATGCCCTCTTCTACATTTGCACCTATCGAAGTACCGCTTCTTAAAACTTGTTTTGAAAGCACATACTCACGATTATTGGCTAAAACTTTATAAACTTCAATAATTTTTAAGGCAAAATCATAACTTTTCGTAAGTACAGGATTCTCTTCATCTTTTTGCCTTTTCATATTTTTAAAGGATTAAATTTGTATTAATCAATTATTTGTATTTCTCATTTCAGATTCCAGATTTTATATTTCTGTATTTCTCATTTCAGATTCCAGATTTTATATTTCTGTATTTCTCATTTCAGATTCCAGATTTTGCATTTCTGTATTTCTCATTTCAGATTCCAGATTAAATAATTCCAGATTCTGTATTCATTTATCTAATTTTAAGGCTGACTAAACAAAAAATCGCAAGCATAATTCCCACTATCCAAAACCTCGTTACAATCTTCACCTCATGGATTTGCTTCTTCTGAAAGTGATGGTGCAAAGGCGACATCAAAAATATCCTGCGCCCTTCGCCGTACTTCTTTTTGGTGTATTTAAAATAGCCCACCTGAATCATCACAGACAGATTTTCTACCAAAAATATCCCACACAAAATCGGAATCATCACTTCCTTGCGAACCATTATCGCCAAAGTTGCTATCAACGCACCCAAAGTGAGGCTACCCGTATCGCCCATGAATACTTGGGCAGGATAGGAGTTGTACCAGAGAAACCCCACGCACGCTCCCACAAAGACCGTTGCGAATATTGCCAGCTCTCCTGTATGCGGTATAAACATCACATTCAAGTAGTTAGCAAAAATTGCGTTGCCCGAAACGTAAGCAAAAACTGCCAAAACTACCCCAATAATTGCCGAAGTTCCCGCCGCCAAGCCGTCCAAACCGTCCGTAATATTTGCCCCATTGGAAACGGCAGTAACTAAGAAAATCACAAAGGGAATATACACTATCCAAGTCCACTCGCTATCTAAGAAAAATACCAAATCGCTGTAATCAAATTCATTGGATTTGAAAAAGGGAATGGTCGTAATTGTTGACTTAATATCTTGATAACTATTGGTTTGCAAAAGTTCTACTACATTATTGGTCTTGCTTTTGTCAAACTGCCGCACTACCACATTATCGTTTACGTACAATGTTATCCCCACTATCAAGCCCAAAACTATTTGCCCCGCAATCTTGAAACGCCCCTTCAATCCTTCCTTGTCTTTCTTAAAAACTTTGATGTAGTCATCTATAAAACCAATGAATCCTGCAAAGAGTAACGTAATGATTAACAGCACGATATATACATTGGTAATCCTTGTAAAGAGTAAAGTAGGTATCAAAATCGCAATGATGATGATGACCCCGCCCATTGTAGGCGTTCCCTTTTTTTGCATTTGCCCTTCCAAACCCAAATCCCTCACTATCTCTCCAATCTGCTGCTTTTGTAAGTAGTTGATAATGCGCCTCCCAAAGATAGACACTATCAACAGGGACAGCACCGCCGCCATGCCCGCACGAAAGCTGATGTACTGAAACAAGCCCGCCCCTGGGAAGTCAAATTGCTCGTCTAAATATTGAAATAAGTAGTAAAGCACTGTTTTAATTTTAAATTAGAAATTGTTTAATCTGGAATCTGGAATAAAAACAACAAAGCTTTTGATTAATTTTTTATTCCACATTTCTAATTCCTCATTCCAGATTCTGTATTTTATTGCTCTTCAATAAATCTTTCAAAAAGTTCGTCCCAAGAATTGCATTTTTCAAAGTAAGGGAGCAAAGCCTTAAATAGTAAAATTCTTTTTTCACTTGTACGTAACTTATTGAAATTGATATAGTTAATATTTTCTTTAAATTCTTCGTAAGAATACCTTAGAATATCAGGAAACCATGCGTATTCTAAGATTCGCTGCACTCTGAAAAGATTTGACGTATTTTCCGTTCCATTCCAGAAGTATGGTTTAAAATAATCGCTGACTATCTTTTGCATAACTCAATAGTTTCTTCTGTAAATCTTTAATAAACTGATAATAAGCAACTTCATCAAACTCATTTATTGTCAAAACTCTTTCTTGCAGTTCTCCTTTTAACGACATCAAAGCACCTTCATAATCTAAGGGAACCATTTTACTCTCTGAGTCTTTTAGAGCATTTATAAAGTCTATCTCTCTCAATAAAAAAAATAAATCATAGTAATCTTTGTAAGTATTTCTTGAATAAATCGCTGTCAGCTTGTTAGGGGCAACATTTTCTTTTGTATCAATCCACACATAATTTGAGTTTTACTCCCTTTTCTTGCACTATTATCCTCTTAAAATATTCACCATTTACAGCAATTTGCTTTTCCATATCTAAGCTGTCCACAATTTTATAAACCTCTGATTCATAAATACTTTTATCAAATTGCTTTCCCAAGAAGAAAAAATCCAAATCATCAGAATAGCGGTGATTGTAATAATATCTTGCTAAACAAGTCCCACCTGTCAAATAAAATTTTTCTGAATCCATGATTGCCAATACCTTATCCATGAGTGGATAAAGTCTATTTTCATAGTATTCCTTTTCTTCTATGGTCGCTTGACGAATCATTTTTAATTAGTGATGAGTTTTTTAACTGTTTCAATAAAATTTTCTGACTGTTTAATTAAAGGTTCAATAATTTCTTTATCAAATTTTTGAAAGTCTTGATAATCACCTTCTTGTCTTTTATTGAATAAATCATTGTATAATTTTCCGATTTCTAATGGCAAAATTTCTGTTTTTATAAAATGCTGTCCTAACATGGTTTTAACTCCTGAATGTGTTGAAGCAGAAAAATCATATTTGACGAATAAAGCTATCATTACATAATAACAAGCATAGTACAAGCGATTCGCTACCGTATTCCAATGTTCGTTTTCAGCCAATAACTTTGCTTCTACTAAGGTTTCATCGGCTCTTTCTAAGCGATATTTTATTAAATCTTCTTTGGAATAGCTCATATTTTAACTCCCTCTTTTTCAATAACTTGATACAAGTCTGTAATAGAAAAATTTTGCCAAGATTTTTCAGAATGAATAATAGAACTTATTGCTTGCCCTGTTTCTAATTCCAATAAAAACAGTTTATCCCTCAATTCTTTTTTTAGCTTTTCATCAGGCGTTAAACTTGTCAAAATCAGGAAGTCCCAATCAGAATCTTCTCTAAAATCTTTCCTTGCTCTCGACCCAAAAAGAACCACTTTTGCATTTTTATCAATGCTCAATACTTGATTTTTTATTTCATTGATAAATGTTTCCCTATGAATCACTGTTTTTTGAATTATGAATGATTAATTATGAATTATAAATTGTTGCATACTTTATTCCTCTTCAAAATCTATCTTTATTTCTCTTTCAAAAGTGATATAAAATACTTGTGTTGTTCCACCAGTCAATTCTGCTTGTAATGGTTTTTGATAAGGTGTTATCATTTTTAATTCCCAGCCTAAAATACCATGTTCACACAAAATTTTCTCTAATTGTTGTTCTATGTTGTCTTTCTTCGGGTTTTCTCCAGACACATATAGAGTTTAACAACTTTATACTTTTTCATCATTGATTTCTTTACTTATAGTTTTATTTCTAACGGAATTTTTAAAAACCACTAACAACAAACAATCAACAACTAACCATTTAGCAAACCCTCTACTATTATTTTATCATCAAAAGGATACTTTATTCCCTTGATTTCCTGATAGTTCTCATGTCCTTTGCCCGCTACCAAGATGATGTCATTGGGTTGTGCCATTTTCACTGCTTCTGCCAATGCTTCTTTCCTATCTGTTATTATAAGTGTCTTATTTTCAGCATTTTGTGGTATTCCTTTTTTCATATCTTCTAATATCGCTTCGGGTTCTTCAAATCGAGGATTATCCGAAGTAAGTATCACTTTATCAGAGAGTTCGCAAGCAATTTTTGCCATGATAGGTCGCTTGGTTGCGTCCCTGTTGCCGCCACAGCCCACTACGGTAATCA
Organism: Cytophagales bacterium; assembly: GCA_013298985.1. GTDB lineage: Bacteria > Bacteroidota > Bacteroidia > Cytophagales > Thermoflexibacteraceae > Thermoflexibacter. The sequence goes on along the minus strand of JAAFJS010000002.1, from coordinate 74,014 downwards.
CTGTTTCCTTGCCCGACCTCGTTTTTTGTATGGTTTCCAGTACATTTTTCAGTGCATCAGGCGTGTGTGCGTAGTCTATGATAGCAAAAACCTTATTTTTTCCAATCACTTTGTCAAACCGCCCTGCCGCAGGCTCTATATTGGACAGGATTTCCAAAACTTTGTGCTTATCTTCGCCTAATAAAACCGCCGCCGCATAGATTCCAAGCAAGTTGTACGCATTAAAACTGCCTGAAAGTTTGAACCAAACTCTCTGGTTATTGGGCGGCACTCCGCCAATCTCTAATTCAAGCCCTTCAAAGGTATTGGCAATAATTTTTGCTTTGAAATCTGCCATGCTATTCAGCGCAAAAGTGTAGTGCTTTCCCTTGCTGTTTTGCAGCATGACCAAGCCATTTTTGTCGTCTTTATTGACTAAGGCAAAGGCATTTTCTCCCAAATTGTCAAAGAACATCTTTTTCGCTTTCAAATATTCCGCAAAGGTCTTGTGAAAGTCCAAATGGTCATGCGTAATATTGGAAAACATTGCACCTGTGTATGTTACGCCTGTTACTCGGTGTTGTGCTAAGGCGTGCGAACTCACCTCCATAAACACGTGCGAACAGCCTCTCTCCACCATAAGTGCCAGTAACTTATTCAGTTCCAGAGCGTCAGGGGTGGTATAGTTCGTAGGGATAACTTCCTCATTGATACGGTTTTCAATGGTAGAAATCAAGCCCACATTATAGCCCAAATTCCTAAACAAGCGGTACAAAAGTGTTACGGTTGTCGTTTTCCCGTTTGTCCCCGTAATGCCTACCAATTTGAGTTTTGCTGACGGATTGCCGTAAAAATTGCTCGCCATCAGCCCCAAAGTAGCGGCGGAATCTTGGACTTTGATAACAGCAACGCTGTGAGTCGTCGAAGACGCTAACAGTCGTTGCTGTTCTTCTAAATATACCTTTAAACCATTGTCAAGGTTTGCAACCATTGACAAGGTTTCTTCTAAAACTATTGCTACTGCGCCACTTTCTATTGCCTTGTTAATGAACAGATGTCCATCAGACTGCAAGCCTTTGACAGCGACAAACACATCGCCCTGCTGAACTTTGCGCGAATCAAACTGTATCTGCTTGATTGTCAGTTCAGTGCTTCCCTGCAAAACTTGGTGAGGGACGTGGGTTAATATGTTTTTTAAATTTTGAATGACTAATTATTTTTAATCTGGAATCATTTAATCTGGAATCTGGAATTATTTATTTTGTATTTCATTCCAGATTCCAGATTAATTTTTTAATTATTTGTCGTAGCTACCATCTTTTGGCTGAAGGTCTTTGATAATGATTCTAATAAAGTCAATCAATACCCAAATACCTAAACCACCCAAAGTAAGTAATTGCACTACGCCCTGCCAAGTATAGCCAAGATAAAAGCGACCAATACCCAGTACACCTAAAAACCAAGTAAGGAGTAAAGCAGCAATCCAACTTTTACTACCAGCTTTAATTTTTTCAATTTTTTTAAGTAATTTTTCTTGCTTTCTAACTTCTCTCTGTTGTTTTTTAGTCAAAACAGGCACAGGAGTAGTCGCAATAATATTGTTTAAAGAAACAGCCAGTGTTTTTTCAGTACCAAAAGGAACTGTTGCCGCCATTGCTGTCATGCTCAAAGTAAGCAAACAGACGAAGAAAACCAGTTTTTTAAAATGTAACATAATAAAAATAATAAGATTTATTACTATTTGCCTACTCGTATGCTTTTCGGCGTTCGCACCCTGATGTTGAGGATTTCGAGGTTATTCCTATGTCTTTGAATGCTACTTTCTTATTGTTAGAACGCATATTTGCCTATCAACCATAGGACTAATCCTAAGAAAAGCGCACCACCACCTGTTGCCCAAGGCAAAATGTTTAATGCACCCAAGACAATACCGATTAACCCAATGATTATCAGAATAATACCAACGGTTACAAGTAAACCACCCAAATCACCTGCTTTTTTTGCTTTTGCATCTTTTACTTTTTTTACTACTTTTTGGAACTTGCTTTTAAACTTGTCCAATGCCTTTGCTTCTTTTGCGTTTTTGGCATTGTAAGTACCATTCACAATGCTTTCAATTTTGGTTTGCATTGCTACTGTTTCAGCACTTGGCGTTGCAGCAAATACGCTGAAATTCAACAAGATACACAGAGAGAAAATGATTACTTTTTTCATGATTTTAAAATTTAGTGATGAATTACTTATTTAATTTGGAATTTTTTAATTTGGAATCTGGGATGAAAAATTTTAAAAATTCCAGATTCCATATTTTTTCATTTCTGATTTTTACTTACCCTAATCTCAAATTAATTTTTTTACCTTTTTGTAAACGCGAACCTATGGCTAATGACTGCGTTACCACTTTTCCTTTTCCTGAAAAACTGACTTTTAAGCCCTTGTTTTCCAAGATAAAAATCGCATCTTTAAGGCTCATGCCCACCACCGAAGGAACGGTTGCGCCTTTGATAGGATTGGCTACCCATTTCAGGGTATCGCCTCTGAGCCTGCCACTCACCCAGTCTTCTTTGGTATAAGAGAGATTAAACAAGCCTAATTCTTCGCATAAGTACCTCAATTCCTGCTGATTACCTGCTTTTACTTTGGGAAAATCTTTGACTGATTCGCCCAGTTCCATTACGTTTTCTTCTACATAGTGCTTTACTGCAAAATCGGCAATTTCTCGGAATACAGGGGCGGCAACAATTCCACCGTAACGCCCTGCTTGGCTGGGGTCATCTATGACCACGATGCAGGAATATTTGGGTTTGTCCGAAGGAAAATAGCCTACAAAAGAAGTATAGTGTTTTTCTGTATATTCCTTATTTTCAACCTTTTCTGCTGTTCCTGTTTTCCCTGCAATCTTGTAAGGTGCGCCTTTGATGTGGCTTGCTGTTCCTCTTTCGACTACGCCTTCCATCAATTTTCGCATCATCTCCAGTGTATAGTCAGAGCAAACTTTTTTGGACAAAATTTTAGAGGTAAATTCATCAACTGTATTGTCTGCATAAAGCGTTCGCCTGACGAGCAAAGGTTGGAGCAGTTTGCCCTTGTTAGCCAATGCGTTACAAAACATCAAAGTATGCAAAGGAGTCAGCTTAGTTTCATAACCTACTGACATCCAAGGCAGTGTAGCTCCACTCCAAGTTGGGTCTGCCAACGTTTTGATGTAGGGCTGAGTTTCGCCAATCATTTGAAAATCAACAGCTTGTGTTAATCCAAATTGATTCATGTAATCCAAGAATTTTTGTGGTTCTTTACGGAAATACTTGAAAATCAGTTTAGAAATACCAATGTTTGAAGAACGTTCAAAAACTTGCTGGACATTAATTTTGCCATGTCCGCCCTTACGCGGGTCAGTCATTACCGCCTTCTCAAAAAACTGGTAAGTTCCATTCCCCGTTTCTACGGTATCGTTCAAGTTCAGTTCCCCGTCAGCCTCTTCGAGCAAAGCCGCCATCGTAAAAATTTTGAAAGTAGAACCTGGCTCCGCCAAATTGAGGGCGTAATTATTGTTTTCAGTGTATTCGTTGTTTTCAGTTTTGCCCAAGTTTGCCATTGCCTTTATTTCGCCTGTTTCGACTTCCATGAGGATAGCCGTCCCGAATTTAGCATTGTGCTGAATGAGAGCCTTGCGAAGCGCATCTTCTGTTTTCTCTTGTAAATCAACGTTTAAGGTGGTTTCGATGTCTATTCCGTCTTCGGGTCTGATGTATGAGCCATCATTGACAGGTTTCCACTGACCGCCTACTATTTTTTGGAAAATTGCCTGTCCGTCAGTACCGCCCAACACCCTATTAAAGCTAAATTCTAAGCCTTTACCATTTATTTCTCCTGTGGTATCATTGGCTACGAAACCCAGCGTACGCCTTGCCAATTCGTCAAAAAGTTTGTAGCGTTTTTCTGTTTTCTCGAAAATGCCACCACCTTTGAATTTTTCGCGGAAAATAGGGAAATCTTCAATTTTTTTCTTGGTATGGTAATCAATTAAATCTTTGGAAATGAGTTTATAACGACGTTTTTCCAAACGAGCCAAGCGCAAATCTTTGGTATGGTCTGCGGCATCTTTGTCCTTAAAAACCGTAGCCAGCAAAATACCCAAAGAGTCCACTCCCGCAGTAAAAATATCGTCTGTAGCGAGCATAGGGTCTATCGCCACCCTATAAAAAGGCAGGGAAGTAACCAGCAAAGAGCCGTCATCTGCGAGAATGTTGCCACGATTCGCTTTGATGACTCTGTACTCCAATCCGTTTTCTTGTGCCTTCTTTGCCCAATAGTCGCCCTCCACCACTTGGAGATAAAAGATTCTCCCTAAGACAGTGAGGGCAAAACCCGCCATGAGCAAGAATGCAATACGGACACGCAATAATATGGATTCACGAATACCCAAGGTTAAATTTTAGTTATGAGTTATGAGTTATAAGTGATGAGTTTATAGCTACACAACTATTGGTTTATTAAATATTTTAAAATTATAAAAAGGGATATATTTTGATATTAGGCATTATAATAATAAGTTCTTAACTCATAATTCATAACTCCTAACTTATAACTAATCATTGCTTTTCACTACTTTATAAACAGGTTTTTCGTTTTCTATCAATCCGAAACTGCTCACTTTCTGGCGAATCACACTGCGCTTGCCCTGCAAAATGAGGGTCGCCTTCATATTGGTATAGTCTGTTCTTAGTATCTCTACTTCTTTCTGTAACTTATTGATTCTGCGAACGTTCTTTTCTGCATAGTGTACGTTAGCAATATAAATAATCCCACATACCCCCAAAACAAGGATATAGCCATACATTTTATTGGTGAACTTCCAAGTTCTCCAATCGAGGTTCAGTTTCAAGCCTTCTGTGTTCAACTGAAACTTCTTTTCCTCTTTTAGCTGCGATTTTGGAACGTTTGCGTAATTCATAAGTTATGAGTTGTAAGTTATTAGTTATGAGTGAAATAACTTTGTAATCTTGTCTTTTTATCCCGTTAGGGATTTACGTTTTGTAAAATAAAGCACTTATATCATATTTTAAAGTCCTGTTAAGGACGACACTTCTATTCAGTAATCTATTTTTTTACGCCCCTACGGGACTTTGTAATTCTTGATTTTTTATTTTTTACAAAACGGTCGTTCCTATGGAACTTTTATAATTATAAATTATTGACATTGATTGAAATACAAATGAATATTAATTTATAAATCACTTTTTATAATACTTTTTAAAAATAACATCATCAAGTAATTCTTCACTTCCTGCTCCTGAGATATAAACTCCTAATCTTCTCTTAATTATACTAAATGTAAATTCTTCCATTAATTGATATTCTTTAAATTCTTCATCTGGTGTGTTTGGGAAAATCCAAATTTTTTCTTCATTTTTTATAATTGCCTTGTTATAAATTTCTTTTTCCTCTTCTAAAAGTTCTCCACATTCATTCAATTCATCATTCGCACTGATTAATTTAATTCTAATTTTTTCACCATTTTTTATTACTATATACGTATGAAAATTAGTAGGACTTAAACAACAAACTGCGATAATTTCAGAGTTAGGAAAAAGTTCAACTATGTTTTTTTCAAAGTCTGATATTATAAGTTCATCTGTAAGAAATTCACCTATCATTTGTATATCATCACAGACAATAATATTTCCATTATAATAATCAATACTTACTAACTCATCTTGTGGATACATACACTCGTCTAAGGTTGTATCTTCTTGATATTCATAATCTTTGAACCCTAATTTTTTCAATAATAATTTTTCATCTCTAAAATTTTGAGGGTTTTCAATGATTATCATAGATAGTTTCCAGCCCATATTTCAAGTATTTATTTTTGAGGTTTTTGTTCCTACCGTTAAAACGGTGAGCTACTTTAATTCTCTATATTTCAACTAATTATAATCGCATAAATGCAATTTTACATTCTGTATTTCAAACTCATCACTCTAAACTCATAACTTATAACTAATACGAAGTTTCCCGCTTCTTGCTCTTGGGTTCTCTTTGATTTCTTCTTCGCTTGCCTCTATGGGCTTGCGATTTACAGCTTCTAAGGGCTTGATTTCGTTGCCGTAAAAGTCTTTTTCTACCTCTCCATGAAACTTGCCCTTGCCCATGTAGTTTTTTACCAATCTGTCCTCTAAGGAATGATAGGAAATCACGGATAACCTACCGCCAACTTTCAGTATTTCAGCACTTTGTACCAGCATTTCTTCTATCACTTTCATTTCTTCATTTACCTCTATCCGCAATGCCTGAAACACTTGGGCGAAGTATTTGAACTCTGCGCCTCGCGGTGCGTACTTTTGTAAGACATTTTTCAAATCTTGGGTCGTAACTATCTCTTTTCTAATGCGTTCTGCGGTGATTGCTTTTGCCAAAGTCTTTGCATTTTTGATTTCTCCGTACATTCCCAAGATTTTGTGCAAATCCTGTTCACTGTACTTAGCAATGAGGTCTTTGGCAGAAAAATCCTGCTGTTGATTCATTCGCATATCGAGTTCGCCGTCAAAGCGGGTAGAAAAGCCCCTACTTCCATCGTCTATTTGGTGCGAGGAAATTCCCAAATCTGCCAAAATACCATCTACTTTGTCGATTTTGTAGAGTTTGAGGTACTTTTTCAAATGCCTAAAATTGGCTTTGATGAACTGAAATTTCGGATTGTCAAAGAACGGACTATTGTTATCTTCTCCTTTATTTTTTGCATTTGCTTCTGCGTCCTTGTCTTGGTCGAAGGCAAACAGCTTTCCTCTATCTAACTGACTCAATATCAATTTACTATGCCCACCCCCACCAAAGGTCAAATCTACATAAATTCCGTCAGGCTTGATTGCCAATCCTTCTGTACTTTCTTTGAGTAAAACAGGAACATGATACATATTTTTTTAATTAGAAATCGATTAATCTGGGTGTACGAAAGTTTGCAGAACCTCCTACTAAGCAGCCCTTCTAACCAAATTGGTAACATTGCTCCATTGCTTGCTCAGTTGTTTAGTTCTGAGATTCAGTATTTGTTGTCCCCCTTTCAAAGTCCAGCGTTGCCCTGAACGTTTTAAACGGTGTTGTACGACCGTTCTTTGGGCAGACTCTATCGCTCCCGAACCTATCAAGTACCCTTTTTCTAAAAAAGTTTGGTAACGCATCCGATGAGCATGATTCTCTAAATAAGTGAGTAATGCCTGCTTTTTTTCCTCGACCTCTCCCCTACAAAGCAGATGATGAAGGCTTTCTATGACTTCTCCCACTTGGTCGCTGAGTAATAGAGACTTACAAGACTCACACCAAAACCTATGTTGCTCTTTATCCTTATAAAACAAGCCTCCCCACTGGGCTATTTTTTCAAAAGCATGGTAGAAATCTAATATTTGCACCGCAGTAGGATAACTTGTGCTTACCCACTTCCAAATCCAACTTGCGCCATCGGCAATAAAAACAAGGTCATGGAGCGGGGCTAAATAGGGTTGCATCTTGGCTGTAAAATCAGTATGACTCCCTATATGTGCCACATAATCACAGTCTTCAATGATACTCCTCTTGGCACTTACCTCAAAATTGGCACGCCCTGCAAATAAACGACCTACTTTTGTTTCTGTCCAACTTGATTCCCTGCTCAAAATATAACTTCCATCTACCATCACGTAATGTAAATCTTCCTTGTGCGCTTGATGGGAAGAAGGGCTATCCAATGACTCCTCATTTGCCAATGCTTCCCCATAATGATGGCAGAGGTGTTCTACCTGTTTGTCACTTAAACTCACCCCACAGAGTCGCGCCAATAATTCGCTCGAAGCTGAAAAGGTATGGTCTTGTCCTAACAATAAGGCGGTTTCTTGCAAATATGCACTCTGACGAAAACTGCCTTGGGGCGCAAGTAAATGACCCTTATCGACGGTAAGTTCTCCTAATTGGGTTTGGACTTTTTTTTTTATTACGGTCTTGAGGAATTTCTCCTACACTGAGTTGAAATAAATCTGATTGCAAGCCTTGCATGACTTCTATAAAACTTTGTTCATATTGATAGCCATCAGTTTTGGGTTTACTTTCCCACTCCGCAAGGCGTTGAAGTAAGATTGCTGTTGCTTTTTCTTTGTCCATAATAAGGTGATTTTAATTTTTTTTTGCTAATTTACAAATTATATGCATTTATTCGTACACCCATTAATCTGGAATCTGGAATAAATTTTAAATTAGAAATCAATTAATCGGGAATCTGGAATTAAACAGCCAAATACATAATCCTTAAATCGCAATAGTAAACCGTTTGGAATAATTTTATTTCTGTATTTCATATTCTTAATTTCTAATTCTGTATCTCATTACTAATTCCAAATTTTACATTATGTATTTGTATTTCATTTTACATTCCTAATTCCAGATTTTACATTTGTATTTCATTCCAGATTAAGACCCTAAGACTTTCTGCGCTATCTGAGAAAATTCTTTTTGGTCTTTGATGAGGAACTCCTCGTAACTCTCTGGATTCCAAACTTCTATGCGGTTGCCTATGCCGACCAAAATTACGTCTTTCTCTATGCTGGCAAACTTCATCATACTTTTGGGGACGATGAAGCGACCATTTGCGTCCAGTTCCAATTCAGTATTGCCTCTCAAAAAATTGCGCTGGAAGTTTCTGTATTCCTCATTGAACTCGTTTAAACCTGCGACCTTGTCAAATACTTTTTTCCATTCGGAGTGTGGATACAGTACCAAGCAAGGCTCGAAACCCCTCATCAGTACGATATTATCTCCTGTTTCGGCAGGCAATGAGGCTTTCAGCTTGGTGGGTAGCACCAATCTGCCCTTCGCATCGAGGGTCGACTCATATTCTCCTGAGAAATACATCTTTGATAGTGATGGGTTAATAAATTAATCAATAATATTTAAGTTTTTTCGGTTCTCTGACAATTTTTGTGGAAGCACTTTTTAAGTAGGTAGTTCACCCTCTTAAAATAGGGTGTTATAAACTGATAATCAGTGTATTAACAGATTATAACTCCTCGCTTTAGCGGGGAGAACTCACATCTCCACAAAAAATGTCATACAACCGTTTTTTCAATGCTACCAACTCTTAAAAACTTTGATAGTAGCTAAACTTAAAACATAGAACGTAACTATTTATTATTGAAAGTATTGCTTTACATTTTACCGTTATGTTCTTGCACACAAACATAAAAACAAATATCAAAAAAACAACCACTTTTTCCCACTTTTTTCCACTTTTTAAAAAAATATTTCAAAAATAAGTGGTTTTACTTCTTTTTTTTAGCCTTTGATAATGAGAGGTTTAGAATCAAAGTTAAAGTAACACTTTAAATCAAGCAATATAAAATATTGATTTATATTACATTGCGATTTTAAAGCTAAATTTTTAATTTAATATTGATTTTTGTGAAATAAAAAAGGAAGGCTTTTAAAAAGTTAAATATGAAGTAGAACTGTTGGTGAAGTTTTTACATTCGTATTTTAAATTATTATACACCGTTAGGGCTTAAATATTGACGGTTCGCCGTTGCGATAGAAAGAAAGTACATTTCAAAAACAACTCTGTTAGGCAATTTTATTGGGGAGTTGAATAACATTAAACTCCTAACGGAGTTTGAGCTGCTACTGGAATACAGTTACTACCAATATTCAGTCCTTAACAGGACAGATTAATAACTTTTATAGCATGAGAAAACTGTCGGCAAAGTTTGAGGGTTATGGTCTGAGCCAGTAAAAAAGGAGGTAAAATATGTTTAGACATATCGCAGAGAGCATATTGAGGCGCATGGTGTGTTTGAAATCTGCCTTTGTTTCATTTTTAATTGTTTTGAGAAACCAAGAAAAGAAAAAAATCAATACAGGCGTAAGCGAAACTACAAATAGGATAGCACTTTTGACCTCAAAATAGGTGTAGTAAAAATAAGCAAATCCTGCTGTCGATGCGCCAAAGACGGTCATGGTATAAAGAAAAGTGCCTTTGATGCCCAAAAGTAGGCTCATGGTGCGGTCGCCGCGCTTGCTATCTTCCTCATGCTGATAGATTTGCGTCATGGGGTAAGAGCCAAGCAACATCAGCGAACTCAGGCACGCAGGCAGGAGAATTGGTATTTCAAAAAGTTGATTTACAGCTACTTGGTTCACGCACTGGTAGGTTGCCAAAAAAATAAAGCCTCCCTGAAAAATCGCAATGGTGAGCAAGCTACTGATGGGATATTTCTTCAGGCGAATGACGGGGTGGCTGTATGCTTTGGAAACTAAACCATAGATGAGTATAGCCAATGCAAACTCCCAACTTACTAAAAATGAGATATTTAAACCTATCAAATCAAAAATTAAGGAGATGTGCAGGAGTTGCTTGCTCACAGGCAGCGGTTTTTCTATGCCGCCAATACTTTTTTCGTCTTTGTCGTAGTACGAATTGAAGCCGTTGCTGGCGGGATAGACGAATAGGTGAAGCGCGACAAAGGCAAGCAAAGCCTTTGTCCAATCTATAGTTGGCGAAACACTGAGTGCAAATAAATAAACGGGCAACAAGAAAAATGAAAATGGGATTCTCAAGTGCTGAAGTGTGGAGGGCGAAATGAAAGGTCTAAGCATACATGAATAATTTTTCAAATATAAAAAAAGATTTGTAAAAAAGATAAATTTAATATCTTTGTCAAATTTAAGCTACAAAGACCTAACATGAAATATAAAAGAATACTTCTCAAATTGAGTGGCGAAGCCTTGATGGGCGACAAGAAATATGGGATTGACCCCAGCCGCTTAGAAGAATACGCGCAGGAAATCAAGCGGGCAACTTCTCTGGGCGTACAGATGGCGATTGTGATTGGTGGTGGCAATATTTTTAGGGGCGGACAGGCAGAACGCATAGGCATAGACCGCGTGCAGGGCGACCACATGGGTATGCTCGCAACCCTCATCAACGGCATGGCGTTGCAAAGTGCCTTAGAAAAAGTAGGGCTTTACACGCGCCTGATGTCTGCTATTCCGATTAACCAAGTCTGCGAGCCTTTTATTAGGCGCAGGGCGGTGAGGCACTTAGAAAAAGGCAGAGTCGTTATTTTTGGGGCGGGAACGGGCAATCCTTATTTCACAACGGACAGTGCGGCAAGTCTGCGCGCTATCGAGATTGAGGCAGATGTGGTGCTAAAAGGCACACGCGTGGATGGTGTTTATACGGCTGACCCCGAAAAAGACCCTACAGCCACACGCTACACCAAAGTTTCCTTTGATGAGGTTATCAACAAGAACCTCAACGTGATGGACATGACTGCCTTCACGCTTTGCAAAGAAAATAATTTGCCGATTGTGGTTTTTGACATGAATATTGCTGAAAATTTGCTGAAATTGGTACAAGGAGAAGAAGTGGGAACGTTAATTAGTATGTAAATAAATTAATAAAAATAATGAGTGATATAAATAAAAATCTCAAAGATGCAGAAGGCTCAATGGATAAAACTATTAGCCATACTGCGGCTGAATTGCTGAAAGTGAGGGCTGGCAAAGCCTCTCCCAGTATGCTGGACGGAATTATGGTAAATTTTTATGGTATGCAAAATGCCCTGCCGCAGATGGCTTCGGTAACGTCTGCTGATGCTCGCACCCTGCTGGTCAAGCCTTTTGATAAGACTTCCTTGATAGAAATAGAACGCGCCATTCAAAACAGCGATTTGGGCGTTTCTCCCAAAAACGAAGGCGGCACTTTGCGTGTTTCCTTCCCGCCCCTCAGCGAAGAAAGGCGCAAGGGATTGGTCAAACAGGTCAAAAACGAAATAGAAGATGCCAAAGTCAAGGTGCGAAACATCAGAAAAGACACCAACGAATCTTTGAAAAAATTGGTCAAGACAGGCACGCCCGAAGATGATGTCAAAAAGGCAGAAGCAACAGTGCAAGTCCTTACAGATAAGTTCATTAAGAAGTTAGACGAAATGATGGTAGCCAAGGAAAAAGAACTTTTAACGGTATAAATTGAAAACTTTTTTTTCCACCCAGCACCCAAGCAGGACAGTGAAAACTGAAACAGAAGAATTGCTGTTTTTTAGTGGCACTTCCTACTTGGGTATGGCAGTTAATACAGATTTTCAGGCACTTATCCACGAAGGAATCAGCATTTACGGCACAAACTACGGTAGCTCGCGCACCTCCAATCTTCGGCTGAAAGTTTTTGAGGAAATGGAAAATTACCTTTGCGCGTGGACGGGAGCAGCCGCAAGCCTTACCATGTCTTCGGGCTTTTTGGCGGGTCAGCTCGTCGCCCAGTGGATTCGTGAACTTGGCGCACAAGGCTACCAAATCCTCTATGCACCCCATACGCACCCCGCCGTTTTTTCGGGATTGGAAAACCCAAACGACCACCACCGCTTTGAGGATTGGGTGCAAAGCATCAAAAACGCCACCTCAACTTCTAAAAACTCTCTGGTGCTTGTTTGTAATGCAGTGGATTCACTGAACGGTAAAGTCCATGATTTTCAATGGCTTACAGCAATAAATGAATGGGCTTCCTCTCAAAATAAACAAGTGATTTTGATTGCAGACGACTCACATGGCATTGGCATTGTGGGCGAACGCGGAAGTGGTATTTTTTCTCAAATTCCTGACTTGCCTTTTGTCAATAAAGTAGTCGTAGCCTCGATGGGAAAAGCATTAGGAATGTCCGCAGGCTTGGTGCTTGGCAACAAAGAAATAATCCAAACGTTACAGAAAAGCATTTTTTATAGTGGTGCTTCGCCTGCCCTGCCTGCATACCTATATGCGTTTTTGAAATCACAATCTATTTATCAAAGGCAATTAGAAAAACTGAAAACAAATATTGCTTTTTTTATCGGGCAAACCGCAGATTTACAGCTATTTGACTTTACGCCTGCCTATCCTGTTTTCCGAACTTCCAAAAACAGTTTGTATGAAAAATTATTGGAAAACAATATTTTGATTTCTTCTTTCCCCTATCCGAAGCCCAACAGCGAACTCATCACGCGGGTAGTTTTGAGCAGTTTGCATACCCAAGCAGATTTGGCGTATTTGGTGAGTAAATTGATGTAAAAAGCGGTAATTCATAATTAATTACCTAATCAAATTTGCACTAATAATTGTAGCTTAAAGACCTTTTGAGTTTCAGTATGAAGTGTTCTATGGCTCACCCTAATTCCACTATGATACAAGCGAGGTGTTAAAAAATTGGTAATCAATATAAAAAAAGTATTAGTGTTGATTATCTTTCATTGCTTGATAGACTTTTTCTACTGTATGGAACTTGCCATCTTGCCCTCATTTTTTAAGTTTTTTTATCATACGTGTTTTTTTCACCTACACAATCTGCTAAAAATCACACTTTGTAGTAAAACTTCACTCATTCCACAGGTTTTTCGGCTTCCTCAGCAGTAGGCGGTTCGGGAGGCATGATGCGCTGTCTTTGCACAATCACTGTTTGTTTTTTTACTTTTCGCGTCAGATTCGTGATAATCACCAAGGCGGAAAGATAGAAAGGCATCATCTGGATTTTGTACCTTACCAGCGTACCAAAATTCCCAGAAGCAATCCCCACCGAAAAGGAAAAGGCTACCGCAAAAGCCAAACTTACAAAAACAAGATGTTCGGCAAAAACAATGCGAATAAGTCGTCGGAATTTTACTTTGTAGAATAGACGCAGGGTAAGAAATAAAAAAAGTGTAGATTCTAAGGAAGCAATCAAGGAAACAGGGTTGCGCGCCTCCCACAAAAACGGACGAAATAGCGCAGTGCCTACCGCCTGCGGGAAAAGGCGCACCATACCACTAATTGTGCCATCATATTCTCCGATATTGTAAGCAGAGCCTTTGCCCACATCTTGTAAATATGAAGAAGTAACTTTGGTTTTAGTCGCCAGATTATCAATGTTATAGGCACTTTCTTCGTTGAGTTTGATGGAAGTAAAATAGCCAAGCACCAATCCTATCACAATCAAAAACGGCGTAGCAATTATTTTTAAGGCTTTTGACTTGATATTTTCCCTAAATTTGAGATACACCCAAAGCATCAGCGCAGGAATCAGGCAGTACAGATAGTGCGCCCGTACCGAAATGATAACAAATAAACCAAATGCCAAGGCAATGCCACCTTTGGAAATACTTTTTTTCTTTTTGACAAAAACATGATAGAATCCATAGAATACCAGCCCAATAGACCCCAATGTAATGCTGTCTTTCATCATGCCTGACCCCCAAAATACGACAGAAGGAATAAACAAAATAGACCAACCCAAGGGCTTGGTAAGATTAGGGTAAACATCAATAAACACCAAATAAACCGCCCAAGAGCCAATAAAGCTAAAAGTAGCGAGCAACATGGCAGAAACTGAGTAGGTATCAAACGAAATTAGATTGCAGATGGAAATGATGCGTATGAAAAAAAAAGTTTCTGCATCTCGTTTTGCATAAAACATATTTGCGCCTACATAAGGGGTGAGAGAGCCATCATACGGGTCCATAGGTCCAAAAACAATTCGGAAAAAAGTAGCAGGTGATTCATAAAAACTACGTCTGATGTACCTTGCCAACTCGAAATAAAGCGTAGTATCGCCGCCATCATAGTAGTAATAATAGATAAGCCCCAGCGCGATAGCCCCAGCAAACTTTGCCTGCAAAGCCTGCAAAAAATAGTTGCGGTTAAGTTTATTGGTGTAGTTTCTGCGAAAAGCAGAAAATAATCCATACAAAATAGCAAAATAAATCGGCGCAAGAATGAGGTCTTGTAAACCCATAAAATTTATTTTTTGGTTTGGGACAGTGGCACAGAGATTGACTAATGGAGAGCTTCCATCTCGCTATCTTTTATTTAATTGTGTTTTAAAATGTGAAAATACAATAAAAATCAATAAATAGATGTAATTTTGTAGTTCTTCTTTTAATTTTGATAAAATACCATTCTGCCAAATTCGTTCCAATGATGATGGATAATAGATGTCAATTTGGCAGAAAAAAGACAAGACAAACTGAAAATATGGCAAAACAGTCCAAAAATACAAATTTACTTTGGGGCGGCGCAAACCTTCTTTCGAGCAATGATTCTGAGGAGTTTATCCCTCTTATCTCCGCGGAAGAAGAAGAAAGAACGGACGAACAATATCCTGACGAATTGCCCATTCTCCCGATTCGAAATACTGTTTTGTTCCCAAGTATGGTGCTTCCTATTACCGTAGGAAGGCAAAAATCTATCCGATTAGTCAAAAAAGCATACAAAGCAGACCGATTGATTGGTGTGGTGGCGCAGCGAAATATTACCTCCGACGAGCCTACACTCAACGATATTTACCAGATAGGTACGCTGGCGAGGATTCTCAAATTATTGGTGCTTCCCGACGGCAACACTACTATTATTATTCAAGGGATTAAGAAGTTTGAAATCAGTGAGTTAATCAAAGATACGCCTTACCTGACCGCA
Organism: Cytophagales bacterium; assembly: GCA_013298985.1. GTDB lineage: Bacteria > Bacteroidota > Bacteroidia > Cytophagales > Thermoflexibacteraceae > Thermoflexibacter. The sequence goes on along the minus strand of JAAFJS010000002.1, from coordinate 58,597 downwards.
AAGGTGAACTATGTGATAGACACGCCTTTGGAGAAAAACAAACGCGAAACCAAAGCACTCACACAGTCTTTGAAGGAAGCGGCACAAAAAATTATCAAACTTAATCCTGAACTGCCCCAAGAAGCACAAATTGCCTTAGAAAATATCGAAAGTTTTAACTTTCTTATTCATTTTCTTTGCTCTAATGTCAATGCTGAGGTCAAGGAAAAGCAGGAATTGCTCGAATTTACCAACATCAAAGACCGCGCTACCAAGCTCTTAGAATATATGTGGAAGGATATCCAACTCTTGGAAATCAAGAAGGAAATCCACTCTAAAACACACACAGACATCGACCAACAGCAGAGGGATTATTTCCTTCGCCAACAAATCAAGGTGCTACAAGACGAGCTGGGCGATGAAAACACAGAGCAGGACATCGAAAACCTCAAACTAAGAGCAAGCAAAAAGCAATGGTCTGAAACCGTGGCAAAGCATTTCAAGAAAGAAGTAGATAGGCTCACGCGCATGAATCCAGCCGCCGCCGAGTACCCGATGGCACTGGGCTATTTGGAATTTCTGCTTGACCTACCTTGGAATGAATACACCAAAGACAGTTTTGACCTAAAAAATGCTCAAAAAATCTTAGACAAAGACCACCATGGACTTAAAAAAGTCAAAGAACGTATTTTAGAGTATTTGGCAGTATTAAAACTCAAAAATGACATGAAAAGCCCAATTTTGTGCTTTTATGGACCTCCTGGCGTTGGGAAAACCTCTTTGGGCAAGTCCATCGCGGAGTCTTTGAGCAGAAAATACGCGCGTATGTCCTTGGGCGGGCTACATGACGAGGCAGAAATTCGCGGGCATCGCAAGACCTACGTAGGGGCGATGGCGGGGCGTATCTTGCAGAATATCAAGCGTTCAGGGTCTTCCAATCCTGTTTTTATCTTAGATGAAATCGACAAAGTAGGTAGCGATTTTAGAGGCGACCCATCTTCTGCCTTGCTCGAAGTCCTTGACCCAGAGCAGAATAACGCTTTCATGGACAACTATTTGGAGGTAGATTATGACCTTTCCAAAGTGCTATTTATCGCAACGGCAAACTCGCTGGATTCCATTCACCCCGCCCTGCGCGACCGAATGGAAATCATAGAAATAAATGGCTACACGCAAGAGGAAAAACTGGAAATTGCCAAAAAACACCTTCTGCCCAAGCTCAGGAAAGACCATGGCTTGAATGGAAAGCACTTTGCTATTGACAATAAAGCTATTCAGAAAGTCATCAGCGAATATACACACGAGTCGGGCGTACGAAATTTAGAGCAAAAATTGGCTTCAGTTGTCCGCAATATCGCCAAATCAGTTGCCTTAGAGGAAACATACAACAAAAACCTCAAAGATGCAGACATAGAAAAAATATTGGGCGTACCCATTTTTGACAAGGAAATTTACCAAGACAACAATACCGCAGGCGTAGCCACAGGATTGGCTTGGACGCAGGCGGGCGGAGAAATCCTCTTTATCGAGTCCAGCCTCAGTCGCGGGCGTGGCGGATTGACGATTTCTGGTCAGCTTGGCGAGGTAATGAAAGAATCAGCAATGGCGGCACTTTCCTATTTGCGCGCCAATGCTGAGGATATTGGCGTTGATTATCGCATTTTTAGTCAGTATGATTTGCACATTCACGTACCTGCGGGCGCAGTGCCAAAAGATGGACCTTCGGCAGGAATTACCATGTTTACTGCCTTGGCATCAGTCTATACCCAGCGTAAAATCAAGGAAAAACTGGCTATGACGGGCGAAATTACGCTTCGTGGGAAGGTATTGCCTGTGGGAGGCATCAAGGAAAAAGTCTTGGCGGCACGACGCGCAGGCATCAAGGAAATACTCATGTCCGTCAAAAACAAAAAAGACATTGACGAAATAGAAAAAGATTACCTCAAAGATTTGCAATTCCATTATGTAGAAACGGTCAATGATGTGCTGAATCTGGCTCTGACCACAGAAAAAGTGAGCCAACCCATGAATTTTAAACTGGAAGATACCAACAAAACTGAAAAGCCAGCGCAGGCAGTTTGATGTTGCTAACCAATATTCACGCATTGTTTTGGGTGGATATTGGTTAGTTTTTTTACAAAAAATGATGCTAAACAGCTACTTATTAAAGCAGGTAAACATCTTTTACAATCGCAGTGGCGAACCGTTCTAAAATTTTACACTGCCGTCCATTGATATACTTCGTTTTTTATTCTTTTTTAGCTTAATTCTTTGAGTTGTGCTAATAATAAGCTAAAAAAGAACACAAAAAAACAGTCCCTCCTCAAAGAGAAAGGACTGAATGTCATTTGTTTCAAATTTACCCCCTTAATAATATCTTTATAAGATTTTTTATATCTTATGATGTTACAAAATTAGGAGGTTTTTATATCTTAACCTATAACATACTTTGCTCAAAAATAGTGAGTAGAAATGCTCAAATTTTTGAGGTGTAGTTTTCCCTATTGCGATTTCTTCTCTTCCTTCTTCAACATCAATGGGTCTATGTTTTGTTGCTTTATCAACTCGTTTAATTTAGGCAAGTCATTGGCAAAGAGAGATTTGAGTTTGCTAAGTTCGCCATCTATCTTGCCTGTGAGGTCTTTTTTCACATCAGAGGCTTGGTCAGTCGGGCGGAAATTACCACTATTGGCTACACCAGCTACGCCGCTTAGTTTGTCGTTCAGGCGGATAGGAAAGTTAAGCGGGTCTTGTCCACTGCGGTTCTTGGTTTGGTAGAGTTTTTCCTCTATTTCCGTCATTTTCTTGTCAAAATCCTTGATGTTGTCGAGGACTTGTTTGTGCTTGTCCTTGTCCAAAAACTGCTTGTAGGCGTTCATTTGCCCTCTCACGCTTCTGATGTCCTTGATAGCCTTGTGCGTTTCGGTGAGTTTGTCCCTGATTTCCATGAGGAAGTCAAACTGCGCTTGCAAGTCCTCTTGGGTTACGCTTAGTCTTGGGTCTTTGACGATTTCGAAAGATACAGTGGTCGAGTCTTTCCCAAATCTGATTTTGGCGTAGTAAGTTCCTGGAACAGCCATTGGACCCGTCAAGCCACCTCTATTCCAGACAATCATGCCGTCAAAAGTTTCTGCATTGGGGTAGCGCATATTCCACGTAAAGCGATTGCCATTTGTTTTTGCTTCTACCATATCTGCTTTTTCTTTGGCGTTAGAAGCGTATTTTTTAATAGATTTTTGATTTCTATCCAAAATCTCGATGCTCAATACATTGGCAGAATCGGGCGCAGATTTGAGGTAATATTGGAAAGTAGCACCGTTTGGAGGGTTTTTTCCTACCAATTTGGGGTTTCCAAAGTTACCACCATCTATTTTATACGTTTTTCTTGGATTAAAAACGATTAAGTTTTTGTCTTTGTGTTCAGGTTTTAGCTCTCTCAAAGGGGCGAGGTCGTCTATGAGCCACAAACTTCTGCCCTGCGTTGCCGCTATCAAATCGCCGTCTTTGATGACCAAATCGGTAATCGGAACAATAGGCAAATTTAACTGGAAAGATTGCCAGTTTGCGCCATCATCAAAGGAAATATACATTCCTGTTTCTGTTCCTGCATAAAGCAAGCCTTGCTTTGCGGGGTCAGCACGTAATACTCTGGTAAAGTGCGACTTAGGAATACCATTGGTGATTTTTGTCCACGTTTTTCCGTAATCTAAGGTTTTGTACAAATAAGGCTGAAAATCATTGCCTTTGTAAAGCGTACCTGCCACATAAGCACCACCTTTGACAAATGGGTGCGGGTCAATGCTGTTAATCATCAACCATTCGGGCATGATAGTTTTGGGAGGAGTTACATTGTCCCAATTTTTTCCACCGTCCTTGCTTACGTGAATCAAACCATCATCAGAGCCTACCCAAAGCAAATCTTTTTCGTAAGGCGACTCGCAAGCAGCGAAAATTGTGCAGTAATATTCTACCCCAGTGTTGTCTTTGGTGATAGAACCGCCAGAACTAATCATTTTTGTAGGTTCGTTTTTAGTCAAATCTGGACTAATTTTTTCCCAAGATTGTCCTTCATTTGTGCTTTTGAACAAGTGATTACCTGCGGTATAAAGCGCATTAGGATTGTGAGGAGAAAAGAAAATCGGGAAGTTCCACTGAAAACGATATTTCATGGCACTTGCACCGTCGCCCATCGGGTTGTCAGGATAAACATCTACCGTTCTTTCCTCGCCTGTTTTGTGGTCGACTCTGGTCAAATAGCCACCATAAGAGCCTCCATACACGATGTCATTATTTTTGGGGTCGACGGCAATGTGTCCACTTTCGCCACCTGCCGTAATTTCCCAGTCTTTTTCTGTAATTCCTTCAAAACTGGTGCTTCTGTGCTTTACACGAAGTGTAGAATTATCTTGCTGGGCAACATAAATTCTGTATGGAAAACTATTGTCCGTAGTAACTCTGTAATACTGGGCAGTAGGCTGGTTGTGATAAGTGGTGAAATTTTCCCCACCATCAAGGCTAACTTGTGCGCCGCCGTCATCAGCAATCACCATGTAGTTATGATTTTGCTTAGAAATCCACAAATCGTGGTGGTCGCCATGTGGTGCGTTTTTCATCTCAAAATTTCTGCCGCCATCTCTGGAAACACCATAGCTCACATTGACGACATAAACCATATTTTCGTCTTGGGTATCTGCAAAAATGCGTGAATAATACCACGCCCTTTGCCGCAGATTGCGGTTATCGTTTACCTTTGCCCAAGTGGTGCCGCCATCATCAGAACGATACACGCCACCTTCTTGGTTCTCAATGATTGCCCATACTCGATTGGAATTGACGGGGGAAACGGTAACGCCCACAATGCCCCAAGTCCCTTTGGGAAGCCCTTTATTTTTGGAAATGTCCTTCCAAGTATCGCCACCGTCAGTGCTGTACCAAAGTGCCGAGCCTTCGCCACCACTTTCCATGCTATAAGGCGTGCGAATCACTTTCCAAGTGCTTGCAAATATGATTCTTGGATTATTGGGGTCGAGAATCAAATCTACTGCACCTGCTTGATTATTAGCAAAAAGCACTCTTTTCCAAGTCTTTCCACCATCTGTGGTTTTATAAACGCCACGTTCTTCGTTTGCACCAAAAAGGTGTCCCATCACTGCGGCATAAGCAATATCAGGATTTTTTGGGTGAATACGAATACGAGAAATGCGCTGAGTTTCACGCAAACCCACATATTCCCAAGTTTTGCCAGCGTCATAGCTTTTCCAGATACCGTAGCCATGCGAAACGTTGCCACGCACCGTTTTTTCGCCACCGCCTACGTAAATCACGTTTGGGTCGGACTCTGCCACTGCCACTGCGCCGATAGAGCCGCCAAAGTAGCCATCAGAGATATTTGCCCAAGAGTTGCCTGCGTCTGTGGTTTTCCACACGCCACCGCCTACGCTACCCATGTAATACACGTTAGGCTGTCCCTCTACGCCCGCTACTGCACTGGAACGCCCACCTCGGAAGGGACCGATATTGCGCCATTCCAGCGCATTGTAAAGGGTGCTGTCGTACATTTTGCTCACGCCCGCAGTGGGAGTAACTCCTTTTTTCTGTGCGTAAGTAGGTACAGAAAAAATTGCCTGCGACAATACAAGCAACACAAATAAGGATAATCGTTGTTTCATAAATAAAGTATTGATGAATTAAAAAGTAATAAACGATGAATTTTTTGCTGTAATTTACTTGATTTTAGTAAAATACAAAAAATATTAACTCAGAAATGGAATTTGTTGTAGGAAATGATATGCTTTTGATTTGCAACTCTAAAAGTAATAAACTTGGGAAAAAGTTTGCTATTTTGAGGGAAAATTTTGTGGAGGAGTGTATTTACATATCAAGAAATTAGTCATTATTAATAATCAAAAATATGCAAAAGGCAATTTTAGTAAACAGAACTATGATGATTCCAAAAAGGAAAGAAAACGGCAAATAATAGAAATTATCAAATCAAAAATATCTTAATAATCTATCTCTTTGTGTTTACTCTCTGCCAATATCCAATTTATAAAGATGTTTTTGAGCTATTTGAATATCGTAGTAACTCATATTTTTAAACACTGAAAAGCCCAAATAAAAAAAGACACCTCCCAAACTACGGAAGATGTCTTTTTCATTTTTTTATTTGTTCGAGCTATTAAATATTGCCTTTTTTCAGTTCCTTCACTGCGTAGTCGCAAGCGCGAGCAGTGAACGCCATGTAGCCCAAAGAAGGATTTTGGCAACCTGCGGAAGTCATAAACGAACCATCAGTAACAAATACGTTTTTCACTGCCCACATTTGGTTAAAACCATTCAAAACTGACGTTTTGGGGTCTTTGCCCATGCGCGCTGTTCCCATTTCGTGGATAGCCATGCCAGGGAAAGAGCCATTGTCATAAGTTTTGACATCTTTGATGCCTGCTGATTCGAGCATTTCTGCGGCATCATTTATCATGTCCTTACGCATTTTGGTTTCATTTTCCTTAAACTCGCAGTCAAAGGTCAGCGTTGGCATACCCCATTTATCCAATTTTTGCTTGTTTAGGGTTACGCGGTTTTCAGCATAAGGCAAAGCCTCGCCAAAGCCCGTCATGCCTATTGTCCAGTTGCCTGGGGCGATTAAAGACTCTTTGAAATCTTTGCCTACGCCCATTTCGGCGATGCCTCTCTGCCAGCCTGTGCGACTTGCACCGCCTTGGTAGCCAAAGCCTCTGATGTATTCTCTGTCATTTTTGCCGATATTGCGGAATCTGGGAATGTAGAAACCGTTGGCACGTCTTCCAAAATAATACTGGTCTTGGAATTCCTCGCTTGTTCCACTTGCACCACAACGGAAATGGTGGTCCATCAGGTTTCTGCCTAATTGGTCGCTGTCATTGCCCAAGCCATTAGGGAAACGGCTGGACATGGAGTTGAGCATCAGCAAGGTAGAGCCAAGCGTAGAGCCATTCAAGAAAATAATTTTTGCAAAGAAATCAATCGTTTCTTTGGAATCTACATCTATTACCCTTACGCCGCTTGCTTTTTGTGTTTTTTCATCAAAAATAACCTCACTGGCTATGGAAAGCGGGCGAACTGTCAAGTTGCCTGTTTTCATGGCGGCAGGAAGCGTAGCAGACTGTGTGCTGAAATAAGCACCATAATTACAGCCGCGGCTACACAAATTGCGGTATTGGCAGGCAGCGCGACCATTGATGGCTTGTGTCAGGTTTGCCACGCGACCTATGGTCATAATTCTGTCTTTGAAGTTTGCCTTTATTTTTCCTGCCACTTGTTTTTCTAAGCAGTTTAGCTCCATAGGCGGGAGGAATTTGCCATCGGGCAGCTGTGGCAAGCCTTCGTTTTGTCCGCTAATGCCTGCAAATTGCTCCACATAATCGTACCAAGGCGCAAGGTCTTTGTAGCGCACAGGCCAATCTACGGCAATACCATCTTTGGCGTTTGCCTCGAAGTCCATCTCACTAAAACGGTAAGACTGCCTCCCCCACATGATGGATTTTCCGCCTACAATATTAGGGCGATACCAGTCAAAACGCTTCGTTTCATCGTAAGGCGCATCTTCGTCATTGAACCAGTATTTCTCACTGTGTTCATTATAAGGATAATCGCGGCTCAGGAAAGGGTGCGACTGACGTTGCTTGTCAGTGATGCGTCCGCGATATTTGGTTTCCCAAGGTTGTTTGAAGGCATTTTCGTACTTGCCATGCTCTAAGTTCCAACCTTTGTCGAGCATAAGGACTTTTAGCCCTTTCTCACAAAGCTCTTTTGCCGCCCAGCCGCCGCTAATGCCTGAACCAACAACAATAGCGTCATAAGTATTCTGCTGTTTGGCTTTCAAATTATAATTTACTTTTAAATCAGCCATATATTTTTATGATTACTAATTACAAATAAATAATTACGAATGAAGTATTAAGATTGATATTTTTAGGTAGTATTCAAGATGTAATGCTTTGATGCCGTTGTTGTGTGTTTTCACCAACAACAAGCGTTACTTGTTGCAGACTACTATTTTTTTTTAACTACGATTGAAAAATGTTACTAAATTTTAAAAGAAAAAAATTAGTAATTTTCATTATCAATTCATCATTATTTTAAGTTGCCCATGCTTTTTGTCCTTTTTCCAAAGGTATGCAGCCTTGGTATTTGCCAGGAATGTGCAAGTAATTTAGTGCCTTGGTCGCGCCTATTTCAGAAGTAAAGTAGCCCGTTAAGGTCATGCTTTTCAGCGTAGCAAAGATGTGAGCCTCCGCTTCTTTGTTGTCTTTGTTTGCCTCTTTGTAGTCCTTTGCTTCTTGCTCCATTTTGTTGAGGAAGTCGATGCGCTGTTTTTCATCACATTTTTCAAAGGCATTTTTATTGGTTTCCTGACATTTTTTCTGAAACTCGTTTAAGCCAGAAAAAAAGTTTTTGCGGTCTTTTTCGTTAAAGCAATCTGCGATAACGTCCGCAATAAAATCATGTACCTTTGCTTCCTTTGCCCCTGGAGTAGAGGTGGTAGGTATGATGGTGTCAGCTATTTCTGCCAACATTCCTTTCACTTCGGGGGTGAAAGCCTCCAAAATCACTTGCTTTTCCTCTGCGGTGTTCGAGCAACCACTCAGTACAGAGGTCAGCCAAGGTGCGGCGAGTGTACCACCCATCATGGTGGAAACTCGCATAATAGCATCTCTACGTTTCATTTTCAGTTTAAATGATTAATGATAAATATTAATTATGAATGATTAATTTCGTTTTGCCTGTTTTATCAAGTAGAAAGGTACGCAAGATATGAAAATGTTATCTTTTTTCACGCTTTTCAAAAGTAGAAAAAAATCATTTTAAAACATAAATTTTATGTATTTTAACCTAAATTTATACAATTTTGTTTAAATCCATCATCATCTTGAAAATCTATAAAGCAAAACCGCTTAGAAATATGCGTTTCCTCTTCATTTTTTTGTTAATTTTTGTATCCAATCAGCAGTTATGCGCCCAAATCCGCACCTTCGGCATAGGCAGGGCGGCGGGTATGGGCAATGCCGCCGTAACCCTAAACGACCAGTGGTCTATCTTTAACAACATTGGCGGGCTGGCATGGATTGACAAAACTTCTGCCTTCACTTCTTTTGATAACCGATTTAGCATGGTTGGGTTCAATACCGTTGCGGCGGGAATCGTTGCGCCTACAAAGTTCGGCATGGCAGGCGGGCTGACCATTTCGCAGTTTGGGAGTGAGGCATACCGCGAAACCAATTTTTCCGCAGGTATCAGCCACAAAATCAGCAATGTAAGTATCGGATTGCGCGCCAACTACTTTCAGCTATCCATCGAAGGCTTAGGCACGCGACGCATGATAGCCTTAGAGTTTGGGGGCGTAATGAAGCTGACCGAAACGATTTTTATGGGCGCACATATTTATAACTTTAATCAGGCGAAAGTGGCTGATTTTCAGGACGAACGCCTCCCTGTGGTGATGAAAGCAGGCATTTCTTATCGCCCTATCCAAAAGCTAATCTTGAATTTGGAAACGGAAAAGGACATCAATTTCCCACAAACTTTCAAGGCAGGTTTGGAGTATAAAATTATCCCTACACTTGCCTTCCGAACAGGAGTTTCGACCAAGCCTTTTATCAGTAGCTATGGTTTTTCATTTTCTTTTTATGCCTTTGAGTTGCTCTATTCGCTCAATACGCACCCACAGTTACAGCCTTCGCATCACTTGGCAATAGTTTATCAGTTCAGGCAACTGAGAAAAAAAGAAAATACAAAGGAAGAGAATACTGAAAAATAGTCTTAAATTCCGCCAACCAACTAATTTATTTTTATTTAATCTCTTAACTATCAAGTAAATATGAGTAAACTACGAAAAATTATTCTTCCCGAAAATGAAATGCCGCATCAGTGGTATAACATTCAGGCTGATATGCCTACGCCGTTGTTGCCGCCGCTACACCCTGGCACCAAGCAGCCTGTAGGTCCCGAAGATTTAGCACCACTTTTCCCGATGGAACTTATCAAGCAAGAGGTTTCCAAGGAACGCTGGATTGATATGCCCGATGAGGTGGTCGATATTTACAAAAAATGGCGACCTTCCCCTCTATTTCGCGCCTATGATTTTGAAAAACTGCTTGACGCACCCGTAAAAATCTACTACAAGTACGAAGGCGGAAGCCCAAGCGGTTCGCACAAGCCCAACACAGCCATTCCGCAGGCTTATTACAATAAACAGGCAGGGATTAAAAAAATCACTACGGAAACAGGCGCAGGACAGTGGGGAAGTGCTTTGAGCTATGCCTGTCAGCATTTTGGCTTGGAATTGGAGGTTTACATGGTCAAAATCAGCTACCACCAAAAGCCTTACCGCAAAATTATGATGAACACTTGGGGCGCAGAAGTGATAGCCTCGCCAAGCGACAGAACGGCGGCAGGAAGACAAATTCTGGCGGCTGACCCTCACTCTAACGGCAGCTTGGGCATTGCTATCTCTGAAGCGGTTGAGCGTGCGGTCATGCGCGAAGACACCAACTATTCGCTGGGAAGTGTGCTAAACCACGTATTGATGCACCAAACCATCGTGGGCTTGGAGGCAGTCAAGCAAATGGAAATGGCGGGCGATTTTCCTGATGTCGTCATTGCACCTTTTGGCGGCGGCTCGAACTTTGCGGGTCTTTCTTTGCCATTTTTGCATCAAAAATTAGTACATGGCAAAAAGGTCAAGTTGCTGGCATCTGAGCCTGCTTCCTGCCCCAAGCTGACCAAAGGAGAGTTCCGATATGATTTTGGCGATACGATTGGCATGACTCCCTTGATGCCTATGTTTACCTTGGGACATAACTTTATGCCTCCTGCGGTACACGCGGGCGGCTTGCGCTATCATGGAGGTAGCCCTGTGGTGAGCCAGCTCATGCGCGATGGATTGGTACAAGCAGAGGCGATTCAGCAGTTAGAATGTTTTAGGGCAGGCGTACTATTTGCCAAAGCAGAGAGCATTTTGCCCGCACCAGAGGCAAATCACGCCATTGCTTCCGTGATTCGCCAAGCAGAAGAGGCAAAACGCGACGGCAAAGAACGCGTCATCTTGTTTAACCTTTGTGGGCATGGACACTTTGATTTGCAGGCTTATGAAGACTATTTTGCAGGAAAGCTACAAGACCATTATTTCACAGACGAGCAGCTATTCTCCAACCTGAAAGAACTGGAAGACATTGCCATTCCAGCCTAATTTATGGACTGTAGCGTAAAAAAAATCCTTGCTAAGTAATTCAACAAAAATAAAAAATGCACTGTAGGTATTTAGAAACGAAAAATTTAAGTAGTTCAACAAAAATAATTGTTACTAAACTCCTTTAGGAGTTTTATGTTGGTAGAAATAGTAATGGCGATGCTCATAAACTCCTTTAGGAGTTTCATATTCAACTATTTATGCACTCCCCAATGGAATTGCCTAACGGAGTTATTAATCTTCTGGGAATCATAGCTGCTACCAATATTTAACACCTACGGCGTATTTTTATAAGAATGTTTATTTTTGTTGAATTACTAAAAAATGTTGAATTACTTAGCAATTTGAAAACTCAACCAACATGGATACTACGGATTTAGAAAATCAACAAAGGGAAATGGCAAAAAAGGTCATTATTCCCAGCAAAGAAGATAGCTACTTTCCTGAAAATGAAGACATTATATTTAGCTTGGACGTGCAGTACGTGGGCGAGCAGGCGTATGTAGCCTTAGATGCCCAACGCTGGAATGGCGAGCATTTGGGGATTTATGTAAGCCTGCAAAGCACTCCTTTCCCCTACATTCCTCAGTTTTTTAGCTTTCGCGAAGCACCTGTTTTGCTGGCACTCATTCGGTCAGTCCAAGAAAAATATGCGCTCAAGCCCTCTCTTTTGCTCATAGATGGGCATGGAATTGCTCACCCGCGCAAGCTGGGCGTTGCCTCTTTGGTAGGATTGGAGAGCCATTTACCCACGATTGGCTGTGCAAAAGAGCCACTGCTCAAGTACGAAGGTGTATTGGGGCAAGAAAAAGGAAGTTATATTTCTTTATTCCTTGAAAATGAGGAAATTGGGAGAGTTTTGCGTTCTCAGAACGGCATCAAGCCCGTTTTTGTGAGTGCGGGTCATCTGATAAACTTAGAGAACTCCTGTGAGGTAATTCTCAGCTTATCAACTACTTACCGCATTTGTGAGCCTCATCGCAGGGCTGACCAAGCCGCACGCGCTTTTGCCAAAGGAGAGAAAAATATTCCAATGTATTATCTATGAGTTAACTACCTGTTTAGTCCCACAATTAAGAGGTCAGGGTTTTGTTTAAAAATACTTGGATTTGTCTTATATTCATCTTGTATTTTTTCAAAAGGAGTTTTAAATTTAAGTCCTTTGAGTGGGGTATGAAAGTTATACTCCAGCAAGTAATAATACAAATGTTCTTTGAATTGTTGGCTATTTTCATAATAAAATTTGTAAGTGGTGTGTTCTTTGATTTTTCGGTTCATGCGTTCTACCTGCCCATTCGTCCAAGGATGGCGGAAAAGGGTCAAACGGTGTTCTATTTGATGTTTCTGGCAGAGCGCATCAAAGGCGTGTATTTTATCTTTGGGACGTTTTTCTTCTAAGAGCAACTCATAGGTGAACTCCATACCATGGTCAGTGAGTATCTTATCCAACTGATAGGGGTAATGAGCAATTACATTTTCAAGAAAAACCTTACTCGTTTCTATCCTTTTGTTGTCATATACTTCCACATAAACGTACTTGGAGGTGCGGTCTATAGCCACAAAAAGAAAATATTTCTCCTTGGCAATATGAATTTCAGCCGTATCTATAGGCAGATAACCTATAGGATAATCTTTGAATTTCTTTTTTTCTGTGCCAGCCTCTTTAGGCAAAATAGCACTTAAACGGCTCAGTTGGTTTCGCTGCAAACAACGGTGCAGATTGGAACGGGTCAGTTGCGCCATTTGCTTTTTAAGCACTACATACAAATCATCTAAGGAGCGTAGCGTTTTTAAACGGGTCTGGCAGATAATCTCTTCCTCTACAAGAGAGAGTACTGAGCCACTTCCTTTTTTAGCACCACAGTATTTTGATGAAAGCCTCTGTGTTTAAACTGACTAAGATTGAAATGGAATTTACCTTAAAAACAGATAACGACTATACAATTATTGACGAAGAAATTGACTTTAAATCAGTTTTGCCAATTAAATTTATGATGCAAAGTATTTTTAGAAAACAACATAATCAACTTTTTAAAAATATTGAAATGAGTTAAAACAAAAATAGAATAAACACCACAAGCATTTTACTATTTTTGGTGTTATCCAAGCGCACCAAAGAATTGTTGCAGGCGCGCTTCGCTAACAGATGCAATGGTTAAAATCATTCGCCTAAATTGGTGTGTCGAACCATTTAATATACTTTTATTTTTCTTGCTACTTAAAATTATACAATTCCAAAAAATGCAGTTTGAGGAAATTAAAAACTTAATAATTAAGCACTTAGGGCATGATGTCATCATCGAGGCAAATGAAAAAGTGATGCAACCCTATCTACATATTCGAGTAGAAAAAATAGCAGAAGCGGGCAAAATATTGCATGAAAACGGTTTTGACCATTTAGCTTGCATCACTGGCATTGACCATGGCGCGAGTGAAAGCACGTTGGAAGTAATTTATCATTTGTATTCCATTTTAAGAGCTACCTCTCTGACCCTCAAAGTCAAAGTGCCTCGCAATCAGCCTGATGAGCCTCTGCCTTGCGTACCCACGCTTTCGCACATTTGGCGCACTGCGGATTGGCATGAAAGGGAAACTTACGATTTGCTGGGGATTCATTTTGAGGGGCATCTGGACTTGCGCCGCATCTTGCTTCCTGCTGATTGGCAGGGCTTTCCACTTCGCAAGGACTACGAACAGCAGGAAAGCTATCATGGCGTGAAAGTGAAATATTAGATTTTTTTAAGAAGTTGATGAAAATGTTTTAAAATAATTTCAAAAAAATAGTGCATAAATTTGTGAAATATTAAAAAAGCAATACATTTGTCAAAAAATAAGTAAAAACATAATTTTTCAATGAATCCAACTGCCAACACATATTTTAGCTTTTATTACTTCTGGTACGACACAATCGTATGAGCAGAAAGCTGATTGTTATGCGTTGCAATAACATAAATCTAAAAAGGCTTACTGTTCATTATGAGCAGTAAGCCTTTTTGTTTTAACCAATGTCTAAATCAAAAAAATCGAATAACAAACATCAAATTGTATGAACATCAGTACATTAGAATCTTGGATTGGTAAAAAACAGCCTAATGGCGACAAAAAACCAGTAGTCATTGCAGGACCTTGCAGTGCAGAAACCGAAGACCAGCTACTCACCACCTGCAAGGCACTGACCGATTCGGGCATTGACATCTTGCGGGCGGGCATCTGGAAGCCGCGCACTCGCCCTAACAGCTTTGAGGGTGTGGGCGAAATTGGCTTAAAATGGTTCAAAGAAGTCAAAAAAGAAGTGGGCTTGCCTACTGCCACCGAAGTAGCTAACGCACAGCACGTTGAGCTGGCATTAAAGCACGAGGTCGACATTCTTTGGATAGGCGCACGCAGTACGGTGAATCCATTTACGGTACAGGAAATCGCTGATGCCTTGCGCGGCGTAGATATTCCTGTGATTGTCAAAAACCCCATCAATCCAGACCTTTCGCTTTGGCTGGGCGGCATTGAGCGCATTGCAGGGGCGGGAATCACCAAATTAGCCGCTTTGCACAGAGGTTTTTCTTCTTTTGAGAAAACGAAATACCGCAATATTCCTATGTGGCAGATAGCGATTGAACTGAAAAGCCTACTGCCCGAATTGCCTATTTTCTGCGACCCAAGCCATATCGGAGGCAAGCGCGACCTGATTTTGCCACTGGCACAGCGCGCCATGGACTTGAACTACGACGGATTGATGATTGAAACCCACATAGACCCCGACAACGCATGGAGTGATGCCAGCCAGCAGGTTACGCCTTTGCGCCTCCATGAGATTTTGAAAGAACTCCAAATCAAACGCCCAACCACAGAAAATCAGGAATTTAATACGCAACTGGACGACCTTCGCAGCAAAATAGATGGCATCGACAGAGAAATTTTAGAGATTTTGGCGGCGAGAATGTCCCTCGTAGAGAAAATTGGTGATTACAAAAAAACAAACAAAATCACTGTTTTCCAAGTAGATAGATGGACAAAAGTATTCAATACCAGACCTGAATGGGGCGAGAAAATGAACTTGGACAAGGATTTTACTGCTCAACTTTTCAAACTGATTCACGACGAATCTATCAAGATTCAGGCGAGCAGATAAAAAAATAATAGCTAAAAAAAAGATAAAGAAATAGTATTTTCGCAAAGTTTTTCTAACTTTTCGAAAATGCTATTTCTTTTTAAACTTAATAGGCAAATAAATCATATTAGAAGACTACTTAAATATATCAACAGGAATAAGAGTTCTGTTGTTTTAGTACCATTAGTAGTTCCACTGTGGGCGTAACAGCTTTGTAGAAAATTAGGGTAAATTATATTTCAATAAGTCCCTTTAGGGACGATACAAATATTTGAATATGAAAATATTAACTCACAACTCATAATTAATCACTCATAACTACTTAAAAACCTATTTCCTTTTACAAATCAAAAATTTAGTTTTATGAAAAAGATTTTTTTGGCTTTAAGCCTTTTATTTTCTGCTATCATTGCTTTCGCCCAGCCTGCGGAAAAAATGATAAAAGTTATCGTAGCCCCTGACCACGAAGATTGGACTTATAAGTTGGGTGAAAAAGTTTCTTTTTCGGTCATGGTGCTGAAAAATGGCAACCTTCTGAAAAATGCTAAAATCGTTTATCAGCTTGGCGCAGAGAAGTTTGAAACCAAAAAAGACAGTACGGTTCTCAAAGAAGGTAATTTGAAAATTGACGGAGGAACGATGACTACTGCTGGTTTCCTACGCTGCACCGTCATTGCCAAAATAGACGGCAAGGAATACAGAAACTTAGCAACGGCAGCTTTTGAGCCTGAAAAAATACAACCTGCAGTCGAGATGCCAAGCGATTTTGTTCAGTTTTGGGACAACGCCAAAGCCAGCCTCGCCAAAGTTCCCTTAGATGCCAAGATGACCCTACTGCCCGAACGCTGTACTGAAACGGTCAATGTGTATCACCTCAATCTTCAAAACTTTCGCGAGGGTGGTACGGTACGTTTGTATGGCATCTTGTGCGTACCCAAAAAAGAAGGCAAGTATCCTGCGCTTTTGCGTGTGCCTGGCGCAGGAATTAGAGCTTATCAGGGAGATACAAAAACTGCCGAAAGAGGAATCATCACCTTGGAAATAGGGATTCATGGTATTCCTGTTACCATGGACGCAAGCGTGTACGCCGATTTGGGTGCGGGCTGGACTAATCAATACTTTACGTACAACTTGGATAACCGCGACCTATATTATTACAAAAGAGTGTTTTTGGGCTGTGTGCGTGCCAATGATTTTTTGGTAAATATGCCTCAGTTTGATGGCACAAACTTAGCCGTTACAGGTGGCAGTCAAGGTGGTGCATTGTCCATTGTTACTGCCGCGCTTGACCCACGCGTCAGGTGGACTGCACCTACTTATCCTGCCATGTCCGATATGGTAGGCTACCTCAAAGGAAGGGCGGGTGGCTGGCCTCATATTTTTGACAAAAATAACCCACATCACCACACAGAGGCAAAAATCAAAACTGCCGCCTATTTTGATGTCGTGAATTTCGCAAAACAGCTCAAAGTTCCCTGCTTTTATTCTATGGGTTTCAATGACGAAACCTGCCCGCCAACTTCTATGTGGGCGGCTTATAACTCGATTTCGTCGCCCAAAGAATTGAAACTGTATCAAGAAACGGGACATTGGACGTATCCAGAAGAGAATGAGGCAGTGGCGAATTGGCTTTTAGAAAAACTATTGGCGAAATAGCTGTGGCGTATTAAAATTTATTAGAAGTTCCATTTCTCTGAAAATGGAACTTCTTTTGTTCTTTAAAAACTAAAAATAAAGTAGATTAATTCACCTAAGTATGAGCAAAAAACTATCAGACGAACCTCTTTCTTACCTTGTTAGGAGGGAAAAGCACCTGACAAAAGCGAAATTTTACTAAAACTTTGAACCATCAGGCGAACAATTGGTTAGTAAAGTCATGCAAACTATCAATATTGTTTGGTTCAAAAAAGATTTGCGCTTGCACGACCATCTGCCTCTTTATCAGGCGATTGAATCGGGATTGCCTACACTTTTTCTTTTCTTTTTTGAGCCTTCTGTTATTGCCTTGCCCGAACATTCGGCGCGACATTGGAATTTTGTAAAAGAATCTTTACAGGAAATTCAAAAAATGCTTTTATCTTTCCACACCAAGGTCTATGTCTTTGAAAATGAGGTTATTCCCGTATTTGAAAAAATTTTAACAATTTATAAAATCAATGCTGTCTATTCCCACCAAGAAACGGGGCAGCAAGTTACCTTTGACAGAGATAAAAACTTTGCCAAATTTTGTAAATATAACGGTATCCAATGGATTGAGAGTCAGAGAGATGGTGTAGTTCGCGGGCTTAAAAATAGGAATGGCTGGAGTGAGCAGTGGACAGCGATGATGCAAGAACCTATCAAAAAAATAGAGTTGCACAAGCTAAAAACGATACAGGTAGAAGATAGTTTTTTTGAAAATTATCATTTGTTAAATCTTGATAAGCAAGTAGTTAAGCATCAATTACAGAAAGGTGGGGCTTGTTTTGCATGGCGTTATCTGCAAGGTTTTACAGAGGAGCGCGCCCTGAGCTACACCAAGCACATTTCCAAGCCCACAGAAAGCAGAAAGTCTTGTAGCAGGATTTCGCCTTACCTGACTTGGGGTAATATTTCCATTCGCCAAGTATATCAATTCGTGCTTGAGGAGAAGCAAAAGTTGCCTTTTTCATACCAATTTCCGCTTAAAAATTTTGAATCGCGCTTGCATTGGCACTGTCATTTCATACAACGGTTTGAGATGGATTGTAGCATGGAATTTCAGAGCCTCCACCCCACACTTGGGAAAGTCCGCCAAGAAGTGCGCCCTGAGTGGGTAAATGCTTGGGAAACAGGTACAACGGGGATTCCACTGATAGATGCTTGTATGCGCTGCGTGAATGAAACAGGCTATCTCAATTTTAGAATGAGGGCAATGTTAGTGTCTTTTTTGACGCACCATTTGTTACAACCTTGGCAGGCGGGAGTAGCTCATTTGGCGAGGCAGTTTCTGGATTATGAAGCGGGGATTCACTATTGTCAGTTCCAAATGCAGGCGGGCGTGATGGGGACTTCTTCGCGATTCCGAGTTTATAACCCCACCAAACAGGCATTAGAGCATGACCCAGAGGCAATTTTTATCAAGCAGTGGTTGCCCGAACTCCAAAGCCTGCCCACTTATTTGGCTATCGAGCCTTGGAAAATGACGCATTTGGAGCAACATCTTTATAAGTTCAGGTTAGGCTTGGACTATCCAAAACCAATCGTAGAAGTGGAGGATAGCGCAAGGGAAGCAAAGCAATTACTTTTTAGCGCGAGTAAAACCGAAATTGCCAAAAATGAAACGCAACGCCTTTTGGACAAGCACGTGGAAAGAAGAAAATAAGGAATTGATAATACCAAAAGAGCATTTTGATTTGCTCAGTTGTTTAATTTAATCTTTTGAAGTTTCTTTTGAAGTTTTTTGACTATATTAGGGTATTGCGAAGCCACATTTGTTTTTTCGCCTTTATCAGTTTTCAAATTATAAAGTTGTGGTTGAATATTGTTCCCGATTTCAGTATTGGTATTTGCAAAATAGGCAGTATTTTTACTTGGCTCAATATATTTCCAATCACCAGAAATAATGCACAAATCTTTCGTGATATTCACTTTTAATAGATATTTCTTCCCTTTTGTATCTTTACCCGACCATGCAGCCCACTGCGATTCACTATCTGGTGCTGCTCCATTTGGCATGGATTGACCCAATAAATGAGCAAAAGAACGCATCAAATCTACTTGGCTCATGAGCGCATCTGACTGTCCAGCTTTTATTTTTTGAGGATATTTGATGATAGTCGGTACTCTTGCCCCACCCTCAAAGATGCTGTATTTGCCTCCTCTGTAAACACCTGAGGGCGTGTGATTTCCCAAACGTTCCACAGATTCATCTGCATAGCCATCATTAATCACCGCACCATTATCACTACTCAAAATAACAATCGTATTATCAGTTAGATTCATTCGGTCAAGGGTATTGAGAATCTCTCCAACTGACCAATCTAACTGCATTATGACATCTCCTCTTGCTCCCATGTCAGTTTTGCCTACAAATCGTTGATTAGGTGTGCGCGGTACATGAATATCGTGTGTAGCAAAATAGAGAAAAAAAGGAGTTTCCTTGTTCTTTTCGATAAAAGAAACGGCTTTGTGTGTAAGCGTATCAGCAATAGTTTCATCAACCCAGAGTGCCGACTTGCCCCCTTTCATAAATCCTATTCGTGAAATACCATTGATAAGTGCTTGGTCATGACCATGATGCAATTTGAGTTTGAGCATTTCTGGATTTTTTGCGCCAGTAGGTTCGCCCTCAAATGGCGTGGTGTAACTGACCTGAATCGGGTCAGTAGGGTCGAGATTGACCACTCGTCCATTTTCCAAATAGACACAAGGCACGCGGTCGCCTGTGGCAGCCATGATATAAGAGTAATCAAAGCCAATATCAGCAAGATTTGGACTCATCAACCCGTTCCAGTTCTGAGATTGCTCAGTGCCAAGTCCCAAATGCCACTTACCAATCGCCCCCGTTTTGTAGCTTGCTTGTTTGAACAAATCAGGCATCGTGTATATTTCAGGCGTAATAATCATGGGGGCATTGCCCGCGGCAATGTCAGTATTTTTACGTCGCCATGAATATTCGCCAGTGAGTAAAGCATAGCGCGAGGGCGTACAAGTAGCTGCCCCGCAGTGAGCATTGGTAAGGCGTAATCCTTGCCCAGCAAGGCGGTCAATATTAGGAGTTTGGACAGCTAATGCGCCATAGCAGCTCAAATCGCCAATTCCTAAATCATCAGCATAGATGATGACAACATTGGGCGGGCTATTTTTTTGAGCCAACAAAGTCAAGCTGCTTAAAAAGAAAAGCAGTGTAAAAATTTTATGATACATGATTCAATTTTTTTGTGGCACATTTTTGATGTATAAACTTCTTGCTCGCTTTTGCAAATTAATAACTATTTTTGGATATTGTTTAATAATAAAGTAAGTTTGAATGAGAAAATTATTTTGCAACTTATTGATTATCAATAAAATTTATTAGTAAGAACATTGATATTGGTATAGGGAAAATAACCAAAGGTATAAAAATTTGGAAAAACTGGAATAAGGGCTAATCATCTATTTTTTAATCTAAAACAACAACACTTGTGTCTTTTTCTGTAAAAATATCCTTAGCATTGTCATAGTCTGCTACTTGGAAGTATATTTCTTTTCTATTATTTTCAGAAATAACTTTAAAGTTTGAAAAATTGATACTTTTATCTCGCCCATCAATATTAATGATTCTTTTATTGAACAGAAAAAACTTATTTTCTATTACTTCATAGACACAACAAGGTGTTAAAAATCCTGTAAACTTTTGATAAACAGCATATTCCCCTTTTTCTATTTTCAAGTTATCTGTAATGACAAACATAAAGGGAATAGCAGATACAACTGCAAACATAATCCCATCAATGAGCCAGCTTAACCAAATAAACAAAGGAACAAGTAGATAAATTGCGTAGTATTGGGCAACTTGGCGAAAAGGTCTAATATTAAAAAAGAAAAGTAATGCACCAGAAAGGCATATAAGCATCTTTACACCAAAAACTATTTCTGGGGTAAAACTAATCTTTGTAGAAATCCAAAAAAGAAGATTAAAAAGCAATATTGCCCAAGCAATACGGTGTAGTTGAAGGAATAATTTATGGATTTGAAACATAATATTACATATTTTCTGCAAATTTAAGAAGTTTGCTTTTGAAAAAACAAAAAGAAGATAATACCTTTACAGTGTTATTTATATCCCCACAAACAACGGCGCAAGATGGCAAATTCCACCCACTGGGTTTGTTGGTGCGCTTTGTGAACACTAACAAGAGGGAAAACCTAAATTGGGTGAGTAAAAAACTGTCAGCAACAGTTGTAAAAACTTTGCCGACAGTTTTTGATAATCAAATATAAACTCCGTTTTTTACTCTTTGGAAACGCTACTTGCACCAGAAACATTACTCGTAACTGTCGCAGGATTACCTACATAGCGGATATGACTTGCCCCACTTGCCTCTGCGTTTAGCACCTTGCTTACATTGATGGAGGCTTTGCTTGCGCCCGCCACTTTCACTTGTACTTCTTCTATGGCAAAACTGAATGATTCTAAGATGGAAGCTCCTGAAATGTCTGCATTTACTTTTTGTGCATTGCCTGTGAGCTTGAGCTGAGAAGCCCCTGACAAATTGATGCTTGCTTGTTTGGGCTGTACGCTAAAAGTGCTGACAGAAGCCCCTGACAATCTGATAGATAAAAGGTCATTCCCTGCAAATCCGCTAATGTCAGAAGTTGTTGCACCTGAGAAATCTACGCCTTCTAACGCGGGCATGGTAATGGTAAACTCAGTCGTATATTGACGGTTTTTGTTAGTATTTGGGTAATAGTCAGCTTTCAAAACGCCGCTTTCGACTTGTACACGCAAATCATCTAAGTTGCGGCGGTCGCCTCGGACACTAATGGCAAACACATTTCCTTGCTGAACGTTGATTTTGAAGGCACTACTCATCTGCAACTTGCTGAAATTGTTGAAATTATAAGTCTGTGTAGCATCTTGGAACGTGCCAACGTCCGATAATTTTTGACAGGCAGAAAATAATATGACACTCGTAAAAACCGCCAAAAGAATAAAAATCTGATTTGTTTTCATATCAATTAATTTGTTAAAAAAAGGTTTAAGTTTTTAAAATAATTTTGTTTGACCTCAAAAATACTTTTTGTGCTTTTAAGTTTCAATTCATTACTAAGACAATTCAACCTCGCCATACCCCTACGCGAAGTATATTTTTTTTTCAAATTTTTGATGTTAGAAGCAAATGATGTGCTGATTTATTATAAAATATTGATTATCAAAATTTTATAATAAGATACATTTAAAAATAGAAAAACCTTACCAGCGTTAGAAACAAAAATGGTATCAAACCTTTTCAAAGATTTGATGCCATTTGATTTAAAACGAGTTAGCAGATATAAACTGAATATGTCAAATTCTATTTGCCCACAATCAATTTTTCTCCCTCTTTTACCACATTGTCTTTTTTGTTGTTCAGTGCTTTGAGTTGGTCGTTACTGATTTTATACTTTTGGGCAATGGCAGTCAGCGTTTCGCCCTTGCTGACAGTGTGGTAGTATATTTTCCCGACCAGCAGTTGTTCCCCTTCTCTCAGGTTTCCGTCAGCTTTGTTATTCATTGCTTTGAGGTCATTAGTGGCGGTATTGTATTTTTTGGCAATGGCAGACAGCGTTTCACCTTTTTTGACAAAATGATAGATTGGCTCGTCGTTCATATTGGAGGCGGGCAATTCACCCATTTTATTTTTGAGCATATCCGCCAAATCTGCATCTACTACCAGCTTCGTTCCTACGGGAATTGGTTTGGTAACACCGACACCTGCGCCTATTTTGTTCCAGATTTTGAGGTCAGAAGGTTTGATTTTAAATTTTTCGCAGATTTTATACATATCATCACCTTCCTGAACGGTATAATATCCTTCATTTTGGTTCATGGGCGTTGATGACAAAGTGCCTTTTTCCACAGGTTTTTGTAGGAAAATGGTATCTCCTTCTTTCAAAATCAAGTTCTTAGCAAGTTTGGGAGTCAAATCAGCCAATTCTTTCATGTCTTTTTGGTACGTTTTGGCTACACCATAAAGCGTTTCACCTTTTTTCAAAATATGAAAATTGGGTGTTACGATTGCCTGCTGCGGAGGCGTGATGTTTACAGGATTTGATACAACTTGTGCAGGTTTTCTACCCACAATCAGTTGCTGCCCATTGTCTATTTTTCCCTCTTTCAAGTTATTCCAAATACCAATGCTATCAGGATTGGCTTTGTAGGTTTGTGCTATTCCATAAATGGTTTCTTTGTAGCTCACCGTATGAATGATTGCTTGGTCGGCAGGAATAGTAACAGGGCTGCCTGTGGGAACATCTGCCACAGGATTAGTGCCTCCACTCGTTCCTGTGCCATAATCAGGGACTTGCTGCGTCTGGGTAACTGCGCCGCTACCTGAACCTGCCACGACCAATTCGGTAATTTCGTAAGGAATAGAACCACTTTTGATTGCCTCCATAGAAATAGTTGGATTCAAACGCGCAATATCTTCATCAGTAAGTTTGTATTTGTCTTTGATAGCAAAGAAATTATCTGAAAAAGCATTGATAGGTATTTTTTGAGTCGCGCCACTTCCATTTACCTGCTGGGTACCTGTTCCCATTTGCGGCGGCGGCGTGCTGCCTCCTGATGCTGGGTTATACACAGGTTGCGTACCTGCGTTGTTCACAGGTGTTGTTGGGTTATACACAGGTTGTTGCTTTACTGGTGCGGTTTCCGTTTGTTTTGGATAAACGACCGTATTTCCACTGAGCAAAGACATATTATAGCCTTTTTGTGAAACTACTAACGTCCTTCTGTCTGAGGGAATAGTACCGTCTAAGACCTCTTCCATAGGAATACCATTCCATTTCGCAATGTCCTCATTGTCCAAATAATAGCGTTTTTTCAAACTTCCAAAATAATCTACTGATGGATTGACCTCTACAATATCATTTTCCGAAGCAGGCGGATTGACCACATACGGCAAATCATTTTTGGGGTTTACTCCTTCCACTTGTTGTTGGTTATTGTTGGTAGTTGGTAGTTGGTTTGTTGGTTGCTGATTATTGATTACTGGTTGTTGGTTACTGGTTACTGGTAACTGATTATTGGTAACTGGCAACTGTTGTTCCATTGCATTTCTTGGGGCAGTTCTGCGCTTAATCGTCAATTTCTGACCTGTTTTGATGACAGGTGCTTTTTCATCTAATTGATTAATTTTTGCGATGTCAGTTTGGGTTACACCATATTTTTTAGCAATTCCCCAAAGTGATTCTTTGGCAATAACCGTATGCACTACTTCTGCACTATCTGTCTTGGCAATCAGGTTATTAGCTGTATTATCAGTCATGGCACTGGCGGCAGGGGCTTTGAGTTTGAGTTTCTGCCCTACGCGTATGCCTCCTTTGGCATCTAACTTGTTCCATTTTTTTAAGTCATTGGTTACTAAGGCATATTTGCTTGCAATGCCTGACAAAGTTTCACCTTTGGCAACTGTATGTTCTTCTGCATTAGGTTTGATAGAATCTGATTTGGCAACAGTCATTTGCAAGGCGGCAACCTCCTCAGCCGTAGGCGGCACAAAGGTAGGGTCTGTATTGACAGGAATATTTGCACCATTATTTTTGACTACTGCCGAAGGTTTCAGCCTTAATATTTGCCCTTCATACACGTTAGGCGTTTTCAGGTCATTGAGTGCCACCAATTCGTTAAAAGGCACATTGGTTTTTTTGAAAACCTCTACAATCGTTTCCCCTGCTTTGACCATATAAGTAGAATCAGTATCTGCGGGCGAAGTAGTATTGGTAACAGTGGGCAAGGGGTTATCCGTTTTTACTACTTGCTTTGCTGTATTATTATTTGTTGGGTTTATTACCTCATTATCAGGCTGCACATAAATAGGATTTTGCGCTAACTGCTTGTATTCCACAGGGAAACTTTCAGGGCGTTTTTCTTTGAGCCATACCACGCGACCCACTTTTGCCGTATCACGTTCAGTAAGTCTATTGTTGGCTATCAGCGTAGCTATTCGCAGACCATAACGCTGGCTTACGTCCCAAAAACTTTCGCCCGCCTCCATGATGTGTTCTTTGAGGTCGCTTCTCTTATTTTTTTTCTCCAAATAATACACCTGCCCTTGCTTCACATCATCAAAATCAGTCATCTCGTTTAGCTGTCTAAACTTTTCGGGGCTAATATCAGCCACATCAGCCAAGTCTGCCGTTCTGTCGCCTTCGCCCGCAATGATTGCTTTCAAGCCATTTGCCATTACAAAAGTATAAGTTTTATCTCTGTATGGCTTTACAGTTTTGCCTACTAAAATTGGATATTTGGTAGTGTCAAACAAATTATTTGCCTCACTCTTTATCTTTTTGCTTTCTATCAATCGTTTTAAATCTGATTTGGCGGACTTATTTACAGGCAAAAGCACAGGAAAATCTTTGGAAGTAGGGATTTTTTCCGTCAAAAGCCATGGATTAAAGTTTTTGACCTGTTCGTAGGAAAGACTTGTAAAATTAGCGATTTGTGCCAGCGATTTGCCTTTGGAATCATTATACGTCAAAAACTCCAATTTAGGCACAGGCGCAGCCTCTATCTTGTCTTTGTAGGCAATCACATACGCCAACAAATTTATAATCTCTTTGGGTGTTTTCCCTGTAATATAAAGCTGGTTTGCGCCAAATGATGCCTTGTCCATCTGGTTTACGGCATCTACTAAGTCCATGCGGTAGCTCATCAGCGTATAAACCCAGTTACGCAAAAGATAGTTTTTCTCGTTGAGGTGTTTGGCAATGCTCTCACTTGAAGCAATAACATTCATTCTCTCATCTATCTGGTCATTCACCACTAAGCCAATGTGTGGAGCCAAGCTGTCGCTAATTTGCCACAAGCCCTTACTGCCATCAGGAGCCTCAAAGTTAGGAAATACCAAGCTGGAAGGTATGCTTAGGTATTTGATGTCTGTGGGGGTATGCTGGCTGGTTAAGATTTGCTCAATAAGCGGAAAAAACAGCTTTGCACGCGAAACACAAACGTTATAATGCACTGTTTGCAAATGAATATCTACCCTGTCTTGAATCATCTCCCTTGCTTCTTGGTCAATGATGAGTTGCATTTCCGCAAAACGCATTTCAGAAGGTACGTCAGAGGTCTTTTTTAGCGAGTTGGATTGTACCTGAATAGCTGTTCCAAGCCATAAAACGAGAAGAAAAATGTATTTATTCATAGTATTTTTAGTAGGTTCTTTTTGAGTAATCTCCCTTAATTTCAATGATATATGGTATCAAAGTTAAACAATTAGTTTAACAAAAAGAATATTTTGCCAAAAAAATTGAACTTTTTTATGAAAAAATAGGAAAATTTTATTTAATACTTTCAAAAGCGTGCCAAACTATCTCGTTTTCTTACTTGTTCTCGGTTGCCGCCAGGAAATGTGTATTTAGCATTACTCGCCTGCCCTGCCTCCGCTATGTGGGGGCGCGAAGAGTTGCTTCTTTTGGTTACAGCGTTCTATGGAATCTTGATAGGTTTTGATGTTATTGTTGTCAGTACAGCTAAAAATAGCTTTTTTGTAGTAATCAATCGCCAAATCAAATCTTTCGGAAAGCTCGTACATGATGCCGTATTCGTTATAAATACTTGGCTTGTAAATGCCTGATACGTGCAAAGCCTTGTCCAAGAGTGCTTCTAACTCTTTGAATCTGTGCTGATTAGAAAGGAAATAGGCGTAATTTAGATAGATAGGTGTATATTCGGGCGAAAACTTCAACGCTTTTTTGTAGCACTCCTCCGCCTCTTCGTAGCTGCGGTACTTCGTTTCATAGACCCAGCCCAAGTGGTTGTATGCCCTCCCATATTCATCATTTTCCTCGATTATCGCCTCTAAAGTCTTGATAGCCTGCGTAATCTGATTGTCTTTGATTTGCTGGTCTGCCTGAAAAAACATATCGTCGTATTTGCTGTTGTCAATTTTCATAAAATTAATGTTTGGAAATAATTAAAAATGTTTTTATCATTATTGTTTACAAAAAAAGGAAGTTAGTCAAACAAAGATAAGCAAAAATATAACTACCCTAATGCAAAGATAATGAAAAAAACAAAAAAAAAGAATGGTCAGCAAGACGAGAAATGTAATATGTACCTCAAAATAATCTGGAGGAATTAGTCTTCTTTGAAATGGTCATTATACCTTGTCCCCCAAATAGTTGCGGTTTTTACCAAGTCGCAAAAAGCAGTATTTACTTTATTCTCTAACTTTTTAGATTGCTTGACAGGAAGCAAAACGATTCCTTCGCCTTTGGAAATTTTGGCAATGGAATAGCCCTTTTCTTGGAATAAAATTTCTTGATTTTCACCCATTTTGAGTTCGTAGCCGCCACTTATTATGACCTTGATGGTCTTTGCGGTTTGGAGTTTCCACTTACAATACTTGCGCGTCTGCTCGTAATTGGCTTCGGTGAAACAGCTTTCTACGATTTTCGGCGTAAAGCAGGCTGTAAATATTTCTATTAAAATGCTCATAAACAATATTTTGGTAAATCTATTTTTCATTTTTTGGTCATTATCAGGTACTTATCTATAGGGAGCAAATCCCTCATAACTACTTAATTTTCTGTTAATTAACAAAATAACTTCTACTAATTTATTTAAAGATTCCCATGTTTCTGGAGTAGCGCAGGTGTGCCAGTGATAGGTAATCTCGGACTTTGGCGTTCCTATTTTCAAGGTAATTTCTGCTCCGTCCCTGCCCCAGTTTCCATCATCAAAAAAAACGGGCTTCACAGCCAAGCGATTGATTTCTGTCATCAAATCATTGGCAATGAGAGGGTTTTCCTTGCCGTTTTCTTTGAAAAAAGTCAATTCCAAAGGCAATATTTCTTCATTTTCTTTGAGATAAGCTAACCAAGTGTCCAGCATCTCCTCGTCCCTTTCTCTTAACCAAATACTTCTGTACCAATGCAATGTATCTTTTTCCCAAGCTAATTGCAAGAAAAAACTGCTCGTAAAAGTGGGCTGATAGAGCAGCTCTACGTAGTAGCAATGAGCATAATCTATGACATTGCTTTGCAAGAACGCTTCCTGAATTGCTTGATTTAGTAAGTGATTACTGTTCATATTTTTACGCTTCCTCTTTTTCTTCTATTTGCGCTATTTTTCCCTCTATCTTCATAGTCCTAATAGAATCAAATGGCTCATAATGACCTATTTCCCAGCGTTGATTGCGGAAAATAAAAGAAAGATAAATCCATGATTTTTGGTCAGCATTAATCACAAGATTGTCGCCCTCTTGGGGTGTGTAGTCAAAATCAAAGCAATTTCTGTCATTTAGGTTGAGCAAAACCCATTCCTCTGTCAGCCCCTTGCCAATGTTTTCAGCAGGGAACTCATAGATTCCTTCCATCATCGGCGCGCCCTCAATCTCTTCGCTTATGTATCCGTTAAATGCAGACAGATACCAGCGATACAGCGTAGGAACATTTGCCTGTTCTTTTTTGTATCGCCTCGAATTTTTGTTATGTACTATGGGTTTATCCTTGCAAGTGCATAAAATAAAACCTTTGTCAAAGTCGCACATACTTTTTTATTTAATAATCAATGAATTAGCTATTTTTCCGCATTGGCTGTCCCAAGTTTTTTTCTCACTTTTAGGATATTCCAAGCACACGTAATAGACCACCTTATTTTTTAGAATGACCTTGGAGTAAAAGATATTGCCGTCTTCGGTATAGCCCGAAACTACAAACCAATCTTTCTTGACTACTTCGTAAGTTACTGCTTTACTGTAAGTTACGTCGGTATAAACGCTTTTAAAGCCCAGACTCGGCTCGATAGCTTCTTCCTTCGTTCTTGCCAAAACATATACCTTTGCTTCGCCCTTTTTTGCTCTCCATTCTCTGCCCTCTACTCCTGCCAAATCGGGCTTAGGATTAAGCAGGGAGGCAGGGAAAGAAATACAATAGTTAAACTTTTGATTACAATATTCTTCGTATTTCTCTTGCCCAAAAGCGGATAGCGCAAAGCAAAGAAATGAGAAACAAAATATTGGAAATGAGAAGGTTATTTTTTTCATCAATTACCCTTTTTAATTCAAAGTTAAAAAAAATGAAAAGCATGAAAGTAAGATTTTTATAAGTGGTGGGTTTTATTTGGTAGTCGTTACAAAGTTTAATACACAATTTACAAACTTCATTTTTTATAAAATATAGTTTATCAGATAGTTAATTACCAAAATTATCTTTTATTTGCTGTTTTACAAACTCAATTTCGCTGCTTACCTCTATTTCCTGAATCGCCATCAGCTGTTGGAGCAGATTTTTTAAAAATAGCTGATGCGTTCCCGTTTCAGGATAAAAAGCATGGTGCTGTAATGATTTATAGATTTTTTCCCACTTTCGTAGGAAGGTTTGCGTGGGCGCATCAAAATAGGTTTCTGCAAACTTAGAGAACACATAATCAATTGCTTGGGCGTTAGGGTGGAGCATATCTGCCTCATAAAAACGGTAGTCGCGCAGGTCGTCAAGCACATACTCAAAGGCAGGAAAATAACTTACATTCTCAAACTTTTGGGTGAGCTGGTGGCAGGCAATTCGCAGTACAGCTTTGCTCACTGAGTTCAGAGATAGCGTTTCTTTGAGATGGCGTACAGGGCTGACAGTCAAGATAATAGGCGTGTTTTGGGGTAAAATTTCATGCAATTTCTCAAAAGCAGAAACGATTTGCTCGGCGGAGAGGAGTTCTTTTTCAAATAATTGTGAAGGCATTTTATGGCAATTCGCTACCAATTCCCCATTTTCTCTCAGGCGATAGGCAAAGGCAGTCCCAAAGGTAAGAACCACGAACGGATTTGCGCCAAGTCCTTGCGCTACCTGAGTCAGTTTTTCACTCATTTTGTTTTCCAAATCTTCTTTTTTGAGTGCAGAAATTTCAGAATGAAAATGGTAATTATACCAAACTTCTTGGTGCTGAACAAAGGTATTGGCAGCAAATTCTTTTTTTTGCAGGCTATTTTCCAACAAATAAAAAATAGAAAGAGGATTATACACTACGCCCAAAGGATTTGCGAGAGCATTGAACTTATTGATTTGCAATAACTTACCGATATTGTCAGAAAAGCAAGAACCCATCAACAAAAGTGTATTTTGTAGATTAATGGATTGCGAATAGGGGTTTGCGATAAGTTCGGTGCGAAACATGAGAAATAAATTGTAGTTTGCATTTATTTAATTCGAACAAATTTACTATTTTTGTTTAAAATAAAATATTTAAACGCGATTCAATCATGGAAGATGGATTTGATGAAATCTTGAAAATAGTTTTTGCGCTGATTGTCGGCATACTTTTTTATCTGTTTAAGTCTAAGCCCACAGAAAAAGTGAACAAGGCTCCCGAAAAGTTTAACTCGCCTGTGGCACAGATACAAAATAAGGAAGTGGTGGTCGAAAAGGAAGTTTCATTCGAGGATATTTTGAAAAAATTTGAGCAAAATGCGCCCAAATCCAGAATGAACATGGGCGTTTCGCCCAGCGAAATGGTAACTGTGCGCCCCGCCCAGCTCAAAAAAATGTTGAAGGAACGAGAAATCAAACTGGACGGCAATAACAACTCGTCCCTGATGGATATGTCGGGCAAAAGACCGCTGCTCAAAGAAAAAGAACTCCTTGCCAAAGAGATAGAGGAAGTCAAAGAAATGCCTACCAAAAAGGAAAAAACGCAACTCAAAGAAATTTCTGGACATAAAGACGAAATCTCCGAGCTAAAAAAAGAACTGAAACGATACAAGGAATATGAGGAGAAAAAAGAGGTCAGGAACGAAGCCCTTATCAAAATGATTAAAAACCCTCAATCTGTCCGCCAGGCGTTTATTTTGTCAGAGATTTTTAATAAGAAATGGTAAAGAAAAGTGCTGCCCAGTAGCAGTTTTTATAGTGTTACTTTCTTAACTTTCAGCTTTTTAGGTGATACTCTACAGGTGAATTAGTAATTGCCCACAGGCAAAAGAAGAAGATTTATTTATCAATTTGTAAGTCTTTTTTAGGGGTTAAAATTTAACAATAAGTTTTTATTTCTTACTTGTTTTTCTACTATTTTTATCTTATTTTTAAACAAATAAAACAAAATGTATCATGCAAATATCTACCATTAAAACAAAACTGCAAAACTTTTAACAAGCTTTTTTCCGCACTTCCAAATTTTTCTTTGCTTTTCTTCGTCTTAATCTTTGTATGTTTTACTGGCATACAACAGTTTTTTTATTTTATCACCATTATAAATCCTTAAAAATATGAGAAAAACAACTTATCTCATCATGTTACTGCTATGCGCTCTTTGCTTTGCTAACCTCAAATGCAAAAGCACCCTTGACGAACTCCCCCCTGAAACGCAGGAAGGGAAAGGTACATTTGCATTCTTGCTCAATGGAGAAGTATGGCAACCTGAAGGAAGGGCAGGGCTGACCACTAACTTCCAACCATTCCTTCAGCCAAATGGGGGAACTTTTAGCATATCTACCTATCGCATAAAAGGTAGTACTGACCAGGGGGCTGGTATTTTTATTAGAAAACTTGGTGGAACAGGGAAATATATACTGGACGGAGTAAATCATATTATTGATTTTGATGATTTAAATCGAGGGTGCCAATATGTGCGATATAATGGATATATTCAAGAGGGCATTATTGAAATTATCAAATATGATATGAAAAACTATATCGTGGCAGGACGATTTGAGGCTCGTTTGTATAATGGCAAATGTGATACTATTAAAATTACACAAGGACGATTTGATATCAAATTTGACTAATTTATTTAATTCATTTTTCACACTTTAAACACATTTAATTCTATGAAAACTATCCTCTATCTCTGCTTTACAGCCTTGCTCTTTCTCAATCTCAAATGCAAAAGCACCCTTGACGAACTCCCCATTGTTTAAAATTTATATAGAAATTGTATTTTTGCGTATGGAAACTAACACGCATTGTGATTAAAACTTTATCGTTGATAATTTTTTAATACAAAAATTATCAACGATAAAGTTTTGGCTATTTACTCCACCGTTATCGTTCCTGCACCGTTATAAGAGTGATATTCACCATTATACATGGCATCTGCACTGACGGGACCCATCTTGAACGTGCCTCGGCTCACTGCGCGACAGACATAGTAAAAACTCTTGATTTCCGTAGGGCTGGCGGCGGCAAAGATATTCACGCGGTCATCGCGGAAGTCAAAATGCTCGGCATTGGCGGCATTGGTAATCCAGTTGATGCCTGCGCCCCCGCCACCCAAGCGGGGGTTTTCTATCTCCAATCCCGCAGGTAACATATCAGTAATCACCACGTTAGGCACTGCACCGCCCGTACTTTGCAAGATAAGTTTGACTACCACCAACTCATTTTGTTTGAAATTAGTCCCAGAGAATCGGTTGCCGCTGCGGTCATAAAATTCCTTCCTCACTTTTAGAAAATTGTCCTCTTCTTTGTACGCGCCTGTGGTGTTTAGCCCTTCCATTTCCCAGAAATAGTATAGATTTCCGCCACTGACCTCTATTTTTATTTGCTTGCCTTGCACTTGTGTATTCATTGTCAGGGTTTTACCTGTCATATCGCCCACTTTTGCGCCATCAGCATAGATGACTGCGGTAGCATTGGTCGCGGCGGCTTTTTTTGCCAGTTTGCCCAGTGCCAAGATGCCAAAAGCACTTTCTTGCGTATTCAGGTAAGGTGCTTGCTTCATTTGCTGTGCCAAGTGTTTTGCCATGATGCCCACCTGCGAGTTTTGCGGGTCAGTGTCTATCAATGCGTTCAGAGAGATTGCCTCGTCGCGAATGTAGGAATAAAAACTACCGCCCAAGGCTGTAAAAGAACGCTCTCCTTTAAAACTTGGTGGCAGTAATTTTCGGTACGCCGCTTGGTCGCCCGCGAGGAAGTAACTGCTTGCTAATAAGTATTTTGAATCCAAAGAAACCAACTGCTGATTTGCCTTGTAGTAGTTCATGGTGGCTACATCTTGCCTGCCAGCGAGCGCAAGTACATACAATGAATAAAAAACTTCTTTGGGTGCGATTCGCGTGGCTTTTCTGGTGTTTCCATCATCATAATATTCGTAAACCTCTGTATTCTTGCGTTTTACCTGACTGCTCAAATAGCTATACACCTGATTTAAAAACTTCGTATCTACTTCAAACCCCGCCTTGCGTGCTTCTATCAAAAAATGCCCCGCGTAGGCAGTTCCCCACCAGCTTGGGTCGCTTCCGCCCTGCCAATACGACAGTGAGCCATCATACAGTTGCATGGTTTGTAACTTCCTAATCGCCTCTTGCACATTGAAGTAGGCATTTTGCTTTGCCATCGCGTTGCTCGCTTGCGTGGGCTGTAAATCATCTATCAAATCTGCAAAATAAATTTGTGGAAAAGCCGTCGAAATTGTTTGTTCCACACAGCCATAAGGATACATCACCAAATAATTTAAGTTTTTGGCAAACTCAACCACAGGCGAACGGCTCACTATCAATTTCCCTTTGACCGAATTTTGAATGTAATCTGCCTTCATGTCGATACTGACCGCTTTTCCGCTTTCAGCCAAGCCTGAACCGCTTGTTTTCAGCAATGAAGTGCTTGGGCGAACAGTCATGTCTATTTTCTCACTGAATTTTTCGCCTAAACCACTCACTTCCACATTAATCAGAGCCGTTCCAATTTCATTTTTTGCTTTTGCCTTGAAGAAAACCTGTTTTTCAGCTCCCGCAGGAATCGAAACGCTTTGGGAGTTATCACCTGTCAGTTCCATTGAGCCTGTTGCGCCTACTTTGGCAGTAACTTCTGCATTTTTATCAGACGTATTGGTCAGGGTTACAGGCACTAAAATCTCATCATTTGGACTTAAAAATAAAGGCAGAGAAGTGCTAACTACCAAAGGGTCAGCTACTTTCATGTTGGTAGCACTCATGCCAAAAGCATTATCTTTTGCCGCTACTGCCACAATGCGGAGGTCGCCAGAAAACTGGGGAACATCAATCGTAAACTTTGCCTGCCCGCTTCCGTCCGTTTTCAGCGTGCCACTCCAAAACGAAACTGGCTTGATGCGCTTATTTGCCATTGGGTTGAGCCTTTTGCCTAAATCGTAACCGTCCGCACCATAGCTACGCTGCATGGACTTTAATTCGGGAAACAAACGCGGATAAATATTGTAGGAATTGACTTCTAATGCTCTTTTTTGATAGAAAAAATCGTGTGGGTCAGGATTTTGTGAATTTTTTAACAATAAAATGCCCTCATCTACTGCCGCAATCGTAATTTCTATATCCGATTGTTTTTTATCTGTTTGTACTATAATTTCTTGTTTCGTTTTTGCCCTAATGCGCTGAGGCACTTTGATTTGAAGCGCAATTTTGCTACTTGGGTCTTCTACCTTCAACGATTTGTAGCCATAAGCCACCGTAAGCGGAATTGATGAATTGTCCGCAGGTTTTATCAAAGTAGCTGATATATAGGCATTTGGCAAGTATTCTTTTTTGATAGGCAAGGTAAAAGAAGCTGCTTTCTTGTCCGTTTCTACAATGAAATAATCATACACCTTGTCTTTCTCGATGGTCAATAAAACTTTTCCTGCAAAAGGCGTTTTCATCAAAATTTTTGCGTCTTCGCCCACTGCATACTTGTCTTTGTCTAAGGTAATGTCAATTTCGCCTTCCTTATTGATTTCAAAAGAAGTTCCCGAAGTTGCGCCCCAGCCATACGCGTAAAACGAGCGACTTACATAGCTTTCTGCTGCGTTTGCGGTGGAAATTCTCACTTCGTATTCACCAGATTGTGAAGGCACGAAAGGAATATAAGTGCTTGTACCATTGACACTTACACTCATGTCTTTTTCTACAATTTCTTTTTTCTGAGAAACGTAACGATAACCCGAATTTCCATTTTCCAAGGCATTTTGCCACTGGTATCGAATGATTTGCACCTTTGCCTTCGCGTTAGTGGCTACCTGCCCCAAGTGGTTTACTGCGACCACAGGAATACTCAGTGGTTGGCGTGTATCTACGTAATAATCAAAGGCTTTGATGCCAAAAAACACATCTTGGGTGAGCATGGTGAAGGTACGCGAACGGTTCACTTTGCGCCCTGACTCATCAAAAACAGAAATGTAAACCTTGCCTTCGAGCATACCAATATTCTTGTAGTTGGTGGGCATCTCAAAAGTTTCCGCAAAACGTCCTTCCTCATTGGTAGTGCCTGTGCGAAGTACATTTTCATAGCTCACATCATTTCTGCCGTTCAAAGCAAAGTTGTAATCAGGAAACTTTTCAGGGCTAAAATATTTGCGTTGTAGCTGCATTTCCATCTCATAATTTCGATTTTTGGCGGGAGGTCCAAAAAGGTTCAATGCCTGTCCATCTACGGTCAATTCCTCGCCAATTTTAACGACTTCCTTGCTCGTTTTTGCCTCGACCTTGATGCGGTCAGGCACAAACTCCTCTACGTTTATGTTCTTGGAATTGAGCAAGATGTCGTTGGAAGTATAGACCTCCACAGTGTATGCACCCGTAACTGTACTTGCAGGAATTTTGACCGAAGTTTCAAACGAGCCTTGCTTGTTCAGCGTGCCTTTTTTATTGACAAATTCCTTTCCATTGGGCATCAAAATCCGCATTTTGATAGGCAAATCGGTGATGGGCTGCCACTGATTATTCCTCACTAAGGTTTTCAAATTCATGGTTTCGTCAGGGCGATACAGGTCGCGCTCGCCGTAGATATATGCCTGATAACCAGCCTCATTCTCACGAATACCACCCACATCATAGCGTGAGGTACTGACTTCGGTTTGCGTGAAATAAAGATAGTTAAAATCATTTTCTTTGTTTGCTGTAACCATACTCACCCTGAAACCGCTTGCTTTGGTTTTCAAATCAGGAAACTTTGCTACGCCATCATTGTCCGTAGTGGCATTATAAACTTCCTGATTATTGGTACTCACCAGCGTAACATTCACGCCCCCAATGGGTTGGGTATTGATAATAGAGTTGGCAAAAACCAAAACGCTATTGGGTGTATGCTTCACTATCAAGCCAATGTCGGACAAAGAAAGTAGCTGAGTCGCACTGCGATAATTTTCGTCATCAGAAGTAACTTTGAGAACGTAAATGCCTTTGAATGAGGGTTTATTGTCCATAAAATTCATCGTGAGCAGGTGCAAACCGTCTGCTTTGGGCAGGTTTTTGGTTTCATAAGTTTGCTCAAAAACCACATCTCCATAGTTTTCGAAACTACCATAATACTCGTAATCGTAGTCATTTTCGAAGTAATAGCCTTGGTCGCGGAGGTAGCCCAAAATATTGTTGGCATATACTTTATAGACCTGCACGCGCACGCGCGGAACGCTGGTAATTCGCAAGCCAATATTTTTGTTTCCTTTGTTAGTCAAGTAGATAGACTTTTTGGAGGCAAAGGCAATGCTGGGCTGGAGGTCGCCAAAGATGACCGTTTGCTGCATATTAGAAGTTAAGCTACCGCCAAAAACACCTTTCAAAGATTTGTCGATAGTGAGTTGGTAGTTTTTGCCAAACTCAAAACCACCTTTGAGGGTAAAGCCAAAATCTGTCTTTTCTACCTCGTAACTAATAGAGGGAGAAAGGTTTAAAAAGCGTTTTAAGTCTTCGGGATTGGGCTGAACGGCTTGGTTTGCATAGACGCGTATGTAAGGCGTATCCTCGTCCGTTTCGCCTGTGATTTGCAACACTTTAAAATCATCTTTGGAAGGAATCTCTGCCTCAAAGAGCAAGTCAGTTGCTGATTTTTCGCCCTGTGGCGTTTTTAAGCCTGATGCCAAGCTGACTTTGAGTGCCTTTTTATCAAAAGTTTGCGCGCCCTGTGGCACCGCCAACTGGACTGATTCGGTGGTTTCCGAAGTATTGACTTTGTAGCCCGCCTCTGCGCCTCCAATCGCCACTTTGGTCAGTTGCGCCACTTCCGCAGGGTTTACAGGATAGTTAAAATTGAGGTTCATACGCAATTCGGGCGTATTTTGCTTATTCATTACCCAAAAAATATCTGTTCCAAGTAGGCTCAAATAAGGTGTGTGAAAGGAAAATGTAATGTCATCTCCCAATTTTAATTTTTCTGTGGAACT
Source organism: Cytophagales bacterium (assembly GCA_013298985.1). Classification (GTDB taxonomy): domain Bacteria; phylum Bacteroidota; class Bacteroidia; order Cytophagales; family Thermoflexibacteraceae; genus Thermoflexibacter. The sequence continues at coordinate 21,541 of JAAFJS010000002.1, read as the reverse complement.
GCTCAACACCTTGTCAGTGATTTCTGCTTTGTAGTCTGTGCTTGGCTTGAAGCCCGCTTCGGGGGAGAAAACGAGTTCGTTGGCGGCTGTCCACTTGTACTTTCCTTTGATTTCGGGGACAAACTTTACATATTCATCTTGCTTCCAAATATCTATGAGTGAGTCCTTCACGATATTAGTATTGAAGGTAAACACCAAGTTTTGCTGAGTAGCAATCTCTTCGGAAAAATTGCGATTGGTAACATTGATAGCATCTTTGCCAAACTTGCCACAGGCAAAGGCAAGGAACATAAGAAGAATCACAAGTGGTAATACTTTGATTTTGTTGAGTTTAGACATATATTTTTACTATTAGTTTATGGTTTATTTTTTAGTTTGAAATGGTTTGAACGGTTCGCCGTTACGATTGTTTCATTATAATTACGTCAAGTTTATACTTAATTGTTTATAAATTTCTATGAATTTCAGACTTTTGCCTTGCCTATATCATATATTAATCTGTTGATAATAAGGTTTTTAAACGAATTAATATAGACATTATAAACTGATAACTTTTGACCAAAATTTTCAATTTCTACTATTTATGTTTTAAAACCATATTGAAGAATTTTTTGTCTAAAATTAAGCTATCTAAAACTTCATTGAAATCTTTATTTTCTGCTTCATCTATTATAAATTTCAATTTACTACTCCTTTTACCTTGTATTGTACTTAGGCTTGCGATTTGACCAAATTCCATAGAGTAGAAAGTCATAAGATTTGGTTGTGTAGATTTAGTAAAAAACCATTGTGGTTGTTTCAATATTTGGTAATTTTTATGCTTAATTTGGTATGTTTTTATTTCTCCAAAATACGATTCTGACGTGTAAAATCCTCTAATAGAATCCCTGCAAATATCATAATTGATAAAAGTAGTTCTCATCATAGAATCATTCTCTAAATCAAACTCATAAAGATGAAATAACTCCATTTTTTCTGGTTTATTAGCTTCATTTACATACGTAAATAAGATTTTTTTATTCAAAATAGCAACATTTTGAGTGTCCAATGATATACTGTCGTCTTCCATATGTAATATTTCAAACACAGTTTTCTTCTTAGGATAAGATTTTAGTTCTTTATACTTTGATATTTCAGGAGAATTACAGCCCCAAAAAACAAGCATAACAATTAATTTGAGATTTCTTATTAAGCAATGTTTTGAAACTATTTTTTTCATAAAACCAAAGGGTTAGCTTCTTATAAATACATTTATTTGTTTTATTACCCAAAAAGATGGATTTAAAGCCTTATGACAATCTAATGATGCACATATAGCCTTGTTTTCCATAATTTTTCAAGGAATTTTTTTTACAGATTTTCAAAAAAAATAAGGATTTTACCTTGTCAGGATAGAAAGTACAAAAGTGTAATAATTTTAAAGAAATTTACGCATTTTTTGGGTAGGTAGTTGAAAAAAGAGGAAAATTATTTTATTTTTCTTATCTTTGACTAAAATTGATGAATACCATGAGTTTAATCATAGACGAAGTTTTAAATACAGAAGAAATAAGTATAGATATGCCAAGCAGAAACCACGCAGGAATCCTCTCTAATTTAGGGGGAATCTTTTTTCAACATAAAGATAAGTTTCGTTCATTCAGTCAGCTATCATTAAAGCTAAATGGATGGGCTTCTATTCCTGATTTTTGTGTGTATCCACAAATAAAAATTAATTGGAATAATGATGAATTAGAGGTAATTACACCTCCATTGTTAGTAGTAGAAATTATTTCACCTCAACAAGGAACAAAAGAATTGATAGATAAATTTGAAAGCTATTTTGCTAATGGTGTAAAATCCTGCTGGCTTCTGAATCCTCTTTTACACCAAGTCATTATTTTTGACGCACAAGGCAATCGCACTTACATACACAGTGGGCTGATTCAAGATGTTGTTTTACAAGTAGATATCAAGATTGATGATGTATTTGAATAATATTTATATTTGATTGTGAAGTGTTGAAAAAAGAGGGAAATTATTTTTAACAACTTTTTTGTGCGTGTTTCGTTAGTTATTTCAATTCAATTTTTTAAAAGTAAAATGATTAGGACTTACGCAGAGGTTCTTTTAGACACTTTAACTGCTTATAGTGAGGCTAAAAACAGCAAAAAAATATCGTGCCTGCTAAATTAGGCAAAATTCGTTTTGCTCGTTTTCAAAATTTACATTTTAAGGCGTTTTAAGCGTATATTTCATTAGTTTCAAATTTTTGCGTAAGTCCTAATGATAACTAAAAGGCTTAGTATTGAAGATAAAAAACGGATTAGTGATATTTGTAAAGCTCCTCGTATGGTATTTATTTTTATACCTATTATTGGACTCATTGTTAATACATTTCTGACAATAAAAGATTGGGAGAAATATAAAGAGTTTTTGTATGAAATATTAATTGTAAGTCTTTTTGCTATAATTGGTGCAACTTTATTGTGTTATATTGTTTGCTATCTAACCTTAAAAATACCTCGCCTCAAATTAGATGAAGCCTATGACATAAAAAATGTTGAAAAAGTATTCATTACTTCTTCAGAAAAGAAACGAGATAAAATCATTATGAAATTGACTAATGGACTTACCATAGATAATTTGGATTTGAAAATATATGACTTAGAAGAAATTACTCCTCAAACTCCCTTAGAAATAGAATACCTCCCCAAGAGCAAATATATATTGACTATCAGGGACTTATGAGTGTAAGCAATCAATTGATTTACTTTTAGGCAACAGCCAAAATCCTCAATAAATTTTCTCTGGTGTAAGGAACGATACCCTATCACAATGGAAGATTTGGGTATTCTTCTTTCTACTAATCTTAGGGCGATAGTAAGGTCTGTTCCATCATGTTGGAGATATACTTTTCCGTTAGTTTTTATGTCTATATGCACAAAAGGGGCGTATTCTCTGCGGCTATCATTTTCGCCCCAAGGTCAATGAATCCTTTTCTCTTTCCTACTATGGTGTATTTTGGGTCAATATTGATTTTCCTTGCTGATTTTACACTTCTACGATATTTGCTGCCTTGACGGTGGCGAAGTTTTGGAGGCATAGGTAGAGCTGGGCAGTCATAATCACATCATTGCGGCAGTAAGCAGAGATGCGGTCTAAGTCCTTCTCTTGGTGATAGATAGCAGAAACCATGCTTCCGTCTATCTGGTCTTGGTAGGGTGGCAGGTCAAATAAATGGGCAAGCAGGCGCAGGGAAGTAAAGTTTTTTCTGTCGCCAAATCGCCACATTTCCATCGTGTCCAAGTGCGGATTGTCCCAAGGCTTGCTGCGGAGATTCTGAAAAATAGGGGGCAAGCCAAGCCCATGCAGCAGCAGGCGGCGGCAGAGAAACGGATAGTCAAACTCGCGCCCATTGTGCGCGACGAATCGCTTTCTCTTGGTCAAACGCCTCTCTAAGAGGTCTTTGAAATCCACTAACAACTGTTTTTCGTCCTCATTGACCAGCGATTTGACGCGCAAACCCAGCTCGTCTTTGTCGCTGAGGTTAAAAAAACCAATGCCAATGCTGACCACTTTGGAAAACTCGGCGTGCAGGGAAGCATATTTGGCAAAGGCATCGCTGGAGCTTGGGGTTTCCTCTGCATAGATTTTGGCGCGTTTGTCCCAAAAAAGGCGCAGTGCTTCGGGCATTTCTGCATAGGAGGGCGCGCAGGCAACTGTTTCTATGTCTATGATTAAGAGGTATTTGAGGTCTTGATGATAAATTTTCATTGGAAAAATATTGGATTGGCAGTTTGTTTTTTGGTTCTTTGACAAATTTAATTAATTTTATTTCGTATAATTACTCAAAACTGTAAAAATTTATGAAACGCTACGGAAACATTATCAAGCTCAGACCTGAGAAATTGGAGGAGTACAAAAAGCTACACGAAGCCGTTTGGGAAGGCGTATTAGACCGAATCAGGGCTTCTCATATCACCAATTACAGTATTTTTTATAGAGATGGTTTGCTGTTTAGCTACTATGAATACGTGGGAACTGACCACGCAGCAGACATGACGGCTATCGCGGCTGACCCTATCACCCAGCAATGGTGGGAACTGACTATCCCCTGCCAGCAACCTCTGGAAACCTGCCAAGCGGGAGAATGGTGGGCGAGTATGGAAGAATTTTTCTACACAAAATAATAAGATTGTCATTTTTTTCGTTATTTTTGTAAAAATATACACTCCCTTCTATACTGTTTTTCTCCTCTTGGACAAAGTATAAATTTACATTTTGAAATAACGACATTATTTCATGTACTTAGCTATAACGACATTTTTTACTGATTTCTTTGCAAATGCTTCTCGAAAAACCCTCAAGTTTAGGATACTTTTGGCGTTTAGCTTATTTTTTGTACTCACGCTTGCCTTGATTGTATCAGTAATTTGGTTTGACAAAGAGGAAAATCAGATTGACAGAATCATAGCCGAGCTACACCGCGTCAATATGAAAGTGAAGGGAATCAATAGCTTAGAGAAAGATTTTATCAGCTACGAGGCTATAAACCCTCAGTTTTATGCCACTGACGAGAGCATTTACATCAGCAAACACAAGGAAATGCTCGAACACCTCAATACAGACCTCTCTACCCTCCAAAAAAGCGTAAAAACCATCTCCAAAGATATTTCTATCCAGATAGACAGCGTAAGGGAAGTGCTGGACACTTACGAACAAACTTTTGATAGCTTGGTGTTTTTTATCAAAGAACGCGGCTTCAAAGACTACGGACTGGAAGGCGAAATGAGGACAAATATTCATAAATTAGAAGACCCCAGATACAAGGCTGACCAAGTGAAAGTGCTGACTATCAGGCGTTATGAAAAAGATTATATCATTCGCAAGGAAACAATTTATGCCCAAAAGGTACGCCAGTACGTCATTGCGTTGCAAAGCGAAATCAGCACGATGCCCATCTCGCCCGAAACTTTGATAGCGGAGGAAGCCCTCCAAGACTACTTCAATGCTTTTTTGGAATTGGTACGCACTGACGAAAAAATAGGTTTTCATAACAACAGTGGTTTGCGAAGAGATTTGAGTATTACCTCCAATCACATCAGCCACAGGCTACAACTCATTGATAAAAAGATACTTAGAGAAGCCGAAATCGTGAATTGGAAAGTCAAATTTGCACTTTTTGCCATTATTATTTTGAGTGTTTTGCTCAATATTTTGGCAATTTATTTTGTGGTCAAGCGTTTGGCAAGTCCCATTATTCAGCTTTCTGATTCCATTCATGACACCATCAGAAGTAACTTTGCACCCGAAACGCAAATCACGCAGATTCGCACCCAAGACGAGATTGGCACACTTTCCAAAGATTTGGGGCTGATGCTCAGTCGCGTGCAGGAACGCACCGCCGAAGTTACTCGACAAAAAGAGCAGATTGAAAAGAAAAACCGCAATATTACCAATAGTATCAACTACGCCAAGCGGATTCAGCACGCCGTTCTGCCTCATATAGAGCAACTTAACAGCAGTGTAAACGATTATTTTATTATGTTTAAACCACGCGACATCGTGAGTGGGGATTTTTATTGGTTTGCACACTTGGGCAATCGCACCGTAGTCGTGGCAGCGGACTGTACGGGGCATGGCGTGCCTGGGGCATTTATGAGTATGGCTGGCTGTACTTACCTAAACCAAATTGTTCATTTACAGGGAGTTACTGCCCCCGATAAGATTTTGTATCATCTCAATCAAAACATCAAAAAAGAGTTTAAACAGGAAAACAAAGAAAACCGCGACGGCATGGACGTAGCTATTTGTGTGATAGACAAAGAAAAACAAATCATAGAGTTTGCAGGGGCAAAAAACCCCTTAATTTATATTCAGGACGGCGAAATCTACGAAATAGATGGTGATAAACTACCCGTAGGTGGTACGCTAAACGACAGGCAGCGCACTTATACCAAGCACATAGTAAGCTATGCCTCTTCCACGCATAGCCCTTCGTTTTTTTATATGTTTTCTGATGGCTACCAAGACCAGTTTGGCGGCGAAAATGGCAGAAAATTTATGAAAAAACGTTTGAAAGAAATGCTGCTGAACGTTACCTTAGAACAGCAACAGATGAGAAAACAAAAGGAAGTTTTAGAACGCACCATGACCGAATGGATGGGAGGCGAGCATAGCCAAATAGATGATATTCTGGTAGTTGGGTTCAAACTTTGTCCGTAGTATCATTAAGAAAAACCCCAAACCACAAAAACCATTTTAACTTTTCAACTTTTCTGCCATCTTGATAGAATAATCGACAAACTGCGCCAAGGGCTTGTCATACAAGGCATTACCCAAAGAATTTCCATTTTCATCTATATTTTTGGCAGTGTCGTGAGATTCATAGATTTTGGGCGAAACCACAGCATATTTATTGGTAAAGCTAATAATTTTATTGAACAGGGTCGTCATTTCTATCGCAGGTATTCTGCCCCCGCGCCCTGACGAAACGCCACAAAAAGCAAATGTTTTTTCATCAAAAAGATAGCTAAAAGGCTCTCCACCAAGCTGATGCACCGCATTGATAAGCTGAGGGCTGGTTGTCCAGTTGTACTCAGGAACAATGAAAAATACGAGTTCGCCGCCAGCCCAAGTGCTGATGAGTTGTTGCTGAAAATCAGTCAGTTGGTCTTTGTTCAGCTCGCCCTGCCCCACCAGAGGAATATCATAGTTTTCAAAATCTACTAATTGGACATTTTCAATCGCTTTATTTTCAAGTAGTTGCTTGATTTGTTTTGCCACGCGAAGCGAGCTACTGTTTTTTCTGGGCGAAGTGGAAATAATACTAATTTTTAATGACATAATGTTGTGATTTTTTCGTTTTGATACACATTATCAGGAATTTCTAAAAAGTAAAAATATTACTTCCCTTTGTTTTTTTTCTTTTTGGGGTCTTGGTAATCCGCCTCGCGCATCAGTTTTCGCCAATTTTTGTCGTTATCGTCCGACAAATCAAGTGTTTGGGCATAATCTTTTTTGGCAATATCTAATACATTGATAGCTTTGCCCATGTAGCTTTCTATTTGTGCCAGGATAGGTTTTTCTTCCTCACTACAAAACGAAACCGCAAACCCTTTTTGGATACCTCGCCCCGTCCGCCCTATCCTATGTACGTAGTTTTCAGGTACTTCGGGCATATCATAGTTTACCACATAATCCACATTGGCAATGTCTATCCCTCTGGCACTCACGTCAGTAGCTATCAGCATCTGCACTGTTCCATTTTTGAAAGCAGTCATCGCCTCCACCCTGTCATCTTGTTCCTTGCCACTGTGCATGGTCAGGCTGCGAATATTTACACGCAGCATGGCGGCGGCAACTCGTTCGGCGCGCACCTTTGTACGCACGAAGACGAGCATTTTGCTTTCGGGGTGTTCATTGACTAACCTTTCCAGAAAAGCCCGCTTATCGTCAGGCTCGATAAAAGCAACCGAGTGAGTAATATTTTTAGAAACGGGGTCTTTGGGCGAAAGCTGAATCCGAATGGGGTTGCGAACGATAGAGTAAGCCAAATCCTTGATTTTCATATCAATCGTGGCAGAAAAAAATAGCGTTTGATGATGTTTGGGCAAAAACTTAATCACATCTTGAATGTCTTTATAAAAACCCATGTCGAGCATTTGGTCTGCTTCGTCAAGTATCAAAATCTCTACCTTGGTCAGCTTAATGTGTTTTTGGCTCACCAAGTCAAACATTCGCCCTGGTGTGGCTATCAGCACATCTACGCCATATTTTAGCTTTTCAATCTGAGGTGCTTGCTCCACGCCCCCATGCAGGCATACGATACTGAGCCTCGTATATTTGCCCAACTGCTCAAAAACTTCGGCTATCTGGGCGGCTAACTCGCGCGTGGGCAACATAACCAAGCACTTGATTTCGCCTGCTTCTTTTGGTTTTTGGCGTTCTTGGAGGAGATGCAAAACGGGAATGGCAAAAGCGGCAGTTTTTCCTGTGCCTGTTTGGGCAACTGCAAGCACATCTTCCCCCTTCAAAATCGGCGGGATTGACTTAAACTGAATGTCTGTGGGTCGTTTGAAGCCCTGCTCGGCTAAACTTTGCTTAATCTCCTCCGCAATATGGTAATTTTCAAATTTCATGGGTATTTCTTTGGCGCAAAGATAGGAATTATTGACTATTTTTCATCATTTGGCTTATCGCAACACAATCAAAAGAAAATTTGTTATTTTTGGAAAAAAAAGTGAAAACAATCACCCAACTGCGAGCTAACCAAAACCCAAAGTGAATGAAAAAATCTTTTCTATTTATATTTTTAATATACACATTTTCAATAGCTTACGCCCAGCCAGATTTGTTTCATCAAGGCAAAATCATAAGCAAAAACTACATAGATACCATCAAATTTGAGTTTCTGAAAAACAAAATTATCATTCCTGTCCAGTTAAATGGAAAAACCAGACGGTTTATAGTAGATACGGGCGCACCTCTGCTCATTACCAAAGAGTTACAAGCCGAACTGAATTTCCAAGTCCTTAAAAAAGACCTACTGGCGGACGTGAATCAACGCTTGGACAGCACCAATTATGTCCAAATCCCCCATCTTTTAATTGGTAAGGTTCATTTTGAAAATGTGGTAGGAATGATTGCAGACCTCAATGCAGGCTTGCTTTCGTGCTTTGGGATAGAAGGCATTATAGGGAGTAATGTCTTGGTAAACAGCATTTTAAATATCAATTTGGAACGAAAAGAAATGATTTTAACGGATAAGATTGAAAAATTGGGTCTGCCCGCAAAAAGTGCCTCAAATTTAATCTTAGAAGCGCGTCAGAGTACACCCATCATAGAAATTAGTCCTTTTCCCAAGGCAAATGAGCAGATTTTTATAGATACGGGAGATGATGAATTTTACGCAATGAGTCTGCGTAGTTTTGCATTTTTTACAGAAGAAACAGAGATAAAAAAACACCTAATTTCGCAAGCAACAGGAGCAAGTACGGCGGGATTGCATGGATTTGAGCAAGATACTACAAAGCACTTGCTCATGTTTGATAGCCTCAGAATCAACGATTTGTATTTTTATAATGTCAGTGTAGCTACACAGACCAACCCCAACTCACGCATAGGTGCGGAGGTGTTAAAGTATGGAAGCATGACGATAGATTATATAAACAAAAAATTTTACTTTGTACCTTTCAAAGACATAAGTAAAGACCATAAAATCGAATATAAACCCTCAGCCAGCACAAAGCTGGATTTTGCACTGAAAAGTGAAGGTGATTTGCTCAAAGTGGGGGCTGTTTGGGAAGGAACTAATGCCATAAAAGAAGGCATAAAAGTAGGGTTTACCATCAAAAAAATAGATAATTATGAGGTTTTAGGAAAAAATATTTGTGAGATATTCTTAGATTTAGAAGGTGTATTTGAGGGAAAAAGAGAGGTTACATTCGTTTTTATTGACTTGGAGGGGAAAGAAAGAAAAGTATTAAAAAAGTTGTAGTTTTCTTGACTATATTAAAAAAAAGGCTTACCTATCGTGTACTTGGGTTTTACAGAAAAAATTAAATCTCTCTTATTTTTTTTTCAAAGTATCTTTACTTAGATTTACCCACCGTTTATTCAAGGCAAAATTATCAATCTCAAAGACCAATCAAAAAAGGAATCAAATGCACTACTTTTACACTACATTTAGGGCTAAAATCCTATTAACATGGGTGTTTTTAATATTTTCTATGCTTTTTTGCTTTGCACAAGACGAGGCAAAACTTACGGAGGCAATCCAAAGAGGCGATAATAAAGCTGCTGCTTTGGAAGCAATCAAATTAGGCAAAGTATATTCTGAACAAAAACGAGAAAGCGAAGCACTCAAATATTTTCAGCAAGCAACAGAACTTGCTGACCATGTGAACGACCTTGCCCTCCGCGCAACCGCGTATGAGGAATTAGGAGATGCTTATTACCGAACCAACGACCCTTCCAAAGCCATCAGAAACTTTAACATTTCTGCCAATTATCACGCCAAACTGGGCGCAGCACAGGCGCAAACGCTGGTCATCAATCGGATAGGATTTACAGAAAAAAATAAAAATAAAAATTTTGATGCAGCGATAAAGCAGTTCAAAAAGTCTTTGCAGATAGCCCAGCAAAATAATATTTTTTCTTCCCAACTCAAAAGCTACGAATTGCTTGCCGATGCCTACAATGGGAAAGGTGATGTGGCAAACGCCCAAATGTATCAGGGACTGTCTTCCCAGCTCAAAAGTACGCCCAATTCTAATAAAATAGACAAGTATGACAATGAGCTAAAAGCGACCAAAGAGCAGTTAGAGGCAACAATCACCATGAATGAAACACAAAAAAGAAGTTTGCAAAACAGGATTTTTGCCATAGAGAAAGAAAAAAATAAATTAGGGAGGGAACTGACATTGCAAGCGGACTCGCTGGAACGTGCTAATTCTGAGGCACAACTGGCAGAAACCAAAGCATTAGCAGAGGAAGAGCAGCGCATACGCATACAAACACAGTTGTATTTTTCTTATGGCGGTATTGCTTTACTCATCATTTTTAGCGTCTTTTTGTTTTCCCTGTTCCGAAGCAGAAACATTGCCAATAAAAAGTTAGCAGAACAAAATATTCAGATTCAAAAACAAGCAGACGAACTGGAAATGAGAGGCAAAGACCTCCAAAAAGAAAAGGAAAAATCGGAAAAACTATTGCTAAATATCTTGCCCGCCAAAATAGCAGAAGAACTGAAAGAGAAAAACTATGCCGCACCGCGTCATTACGAAATGGTAACTGTCTTATTTACAGACTTTAAGGGATTTACCAGCATTGCAGAAAAAATGACTCCTGACGATATTATCAGAGAACTCAATACCATTTTTAGTGAATTTGACCGTATCTGCAAGGAGTACAATTTGGAAAAAATCAAAACGATTGGCGATGCCTATATGTGCGCGGGTGGGATTCCTGAGCCAAACTCCACGAATGCGATTGACGCAGTAAGTGCCGCCCTCGAAATGCAGCAATATATGCGCGTACTTGCTGAAAAAAAACAACTGCGAAACGAACATTATTTTGAGCTACGGCTCGGCATCAATACGGGTCCGATTGTGGCGGGCGTAGTGGGCGAGTCCAAGTTTGCTTATGATATTTGGGGAGATGCTGTAAACCTTGCCAGCAGAATGGAGTCAGGCGGCGAGCCAGGGCGCGTAAATATCTCAGAAAACACCCATGATTTGGTCAAACACCATTTTGACTGTACTTATCGCGGAAAAATTAGCGTAAAAAATAAAGGCGAAGTCGATATGTACTTTGTTAATCATAAAAAGTGGTGGTAAAATACTTTTTAATGATTATTTTCCTTTTTTATAATTTAAAACGCTTGTAAATCATTCATAATCAATGATATTTGTATAAACGAATACACAATTTTTATATTTCTTTTAAACCCTTATTTTTGTGAAATTTTTACAATGTGTTTTTACAATGTGTTTTTACAATGTGTTTTTACAATACAATTTATACTTACCTCTACGCTAACAAACCATAAATAACGCAACAGATAATTCATCAATAGCAAATGGATAAATTTTCGTACATCTCTAACCTTTCCAACGCAGATGTGGCTTACGTAGATGAGCTGTATCAGGCATATAAAACCGCACCTACTTCGGTAGATGAAACTTGGCAACAGTTTTTTGCAGGTTTTGACTTTTCAATCGCATATAGCGACAGCGAAACCAACGGACATGGCAACGGTCATGCAGAAGCACCCACCACAGATGCTTATGCTGTGGCACAGAAGGAGTTATGGGTTCGCAACCTGATTCAGGCGTATCGTTCTCGCGGACATTTGAAATCCAAAACCAACCCAATTCGCCCGCGTAAAGACCGAAAGGCAATGCTGGATTTGAAAGATTTTAAACTTTCGGAGGCAGATTTAGATACGGAGTTCATGGCAGGCAAGGCTTTAGGGCTTGGCACGACGACCTTGCGAAAAATAGTAGCGGCTTTGGAGAAAATTTACTTGGGGAGCATTGGTTTTGAATTTACTTACATCAGAGAACCAGAGATTTATGATTGGCTCAAAGACAAAATAGAAGCGCAATACCTTAATTTTGACCCAAAATCAGACCAAAAGAAACGCATTTTAAAGAAGCTAAATGAAGCGGTCGTTTTTGAAAACTTCTTGCAAACCAAGTTTTTAGGACAAAAAAGATTTTCTTTGGAAGGTGGCGAATCCACCATTCCCGCCATGGACGCTATCATTAACAAAGCGGCAGAGCTGGGCGCGGTAGAATTGATTATTGGCATGGCGCATCGCGGGCGACTGAACGTTTTGACAAATATTATTGGAAAAACGTATGAGGAGGTTTTTAGCGAATTTGAGGGCAAGCACGCAGAATATGCCGTAGGCGAAGGCGACGTGAAGTACCACATGGGTTACACCAATACCTACCCCACTACGGGCGGCAAAGTCGTTGATATTCACCTACTTCCCAATCCTTCACATTTGGAAGCCGTCAATCCTGTTATCTTAGGAGCTACGCGGGCGCAAATCGACAAATATTACGAAGGCGACAATACGAAAATGGTGCCTATTTTGATTCATGGTGATGCGGCGGTAGCAGGGCAAGGCATTGTGTATGAGGTAGTTCAGATGTCAGAACTCAAAGGATACAGCGTAGGCGGTACGATTCATTTTGTGATTAACAATCAGGTAGGTTTTACGACCGATTTCGAAGATGCACGTTCCAGCAATTATTGTACGGACGTTGCTAATATGCTTGATTCGCCTGTATTGCACGTAAACGGTGATGACCCAGAGGCGGTGGTTTTTGCGGTAGAGCTGGCAACAGAGTTCCGTCAAAAGTTTCAAAAAGATATTTTTATAGACATGGTTTGCTATCGTAGGCATGGACACAATGAAACCGACGAGCCAAGATTCACACAACCACTGCTTTACAACGTGATAGCCAAACACCCCAACCCAAGGGATTTGTATAATAAACGCCTGCTGGAACGTGGAGATGTCGATGCAAACTTAGCCAGTGAGATGGACAGCGAATTTAAGCAGTTGCTCCAAGACCGTTTGAATTTGGTCAAGCAACAATCTATTCCCCAGATAGATAAGAAATTTGATGAAGAATGGGCAAAGTTGCGCCGTTCTGCACCAGAGGACTTCGAGAAATCTCCTACGACTGCGGTTTCTCAAACTACATTAGAAAAAGTAATGAAGGCTTTGGTAAGTTTGCCTACAGGTTTTAAACCCATCAAACAAATAGAAAAACTCATCAAAGACCGTCAAAAATCATTTTTTGAAGACAAAGAGGTAAACTGGGCAAGCGGAGAATTACTCGCTTACGGTACATTACTCATTGAAAATAAGATGGTTAGGCTCTCAGGACAAGACGTGGAGAGAGGTACTTTTTCGCACCGCCACGCGATAGTCAAAGACGCAGAAACCAATGAGGATTACTGCCAACTGAACCAAATAGAAGAAGGGCAGGAAAAATATTGGATTTACAATTCCTTGCTTTCCGAATATGGTGTATTAGGTTTCGAATATGGCTATTCTTTTTCAAACCCTAACGCTTTGGTGCTTTGGGAGGCTCAATTTGGCGATTTTGTGAATGGCGCGCAGATTATGATAGACCAGTTCATCGCCGCAGGTGAAACGAAGTGGAACAAAATGAATGGCTTGGTGATGCTATTGCCTCATGGCTACGAAGGGCAAGGACCCGAACATTCCAGCGCAAGACCCGAACGCTTCTTGCAGCTTTGTGCCGAGTACAATATGGTGGTCGCAAACATCACCACACCAGCCAATTACTTCCATTTATTGCGAAGACAGTTGGCATGGAATTTCCGCAAACCCTGCGTGGTGATGTCCCCCAAATCGCTTTTACGCCACCCCAAATGCGTTTCTCCATTAGAGAATTTCACACAAGGTGGTTTCCAAGAAATGATAGGAGATGACTATGCCAAGCCCGCCAACAAAGTGAGCAAATTGATATTCTGCACAGGCAAAATTTATTACGAACTCCTTGAAAAACAGCAAGCTGACAAACGCAAAGATGTAGCCATCGTCCGTTTGGAGCAGATTCACCCTTTCCCTTTCTCGCAGTTCAATGCTGAAGTGGAAAAGTACAAAAAAGCAAAAGTGTATTGGGTACAGGAAGAACCAGAAAACATGGGCTACTGGGCTTATCTACTCAGAACGGTGCGCCACGTGCCTTTGGAGTTGATTTCCAGAAAGGTAAGTGCCTCCACAGCCACAGGTTTCAGCAAGGTACACGCAGTAGAGCAAGCAGCAATTATCAATAAGGTTTTTGAATAAGGTAAGGAATTATGAGTTATAAATTATGAGTTATAAATTATGAATTATAAATTATGAATTATAAATTATGAATTATGAGTTATAAATTATGAGTTAATGCAAAGCATTGGCTCATAACTGTTTATATGATTTGCCGCCACGATTAATTCATAATTACGTAGTTACTTAATTGGTTTTCATAAAATACTCGTTCTTTGAGTTCCTACCAGTTCCACTGCGGCGTTAAAACGGTAGGTTAAATATAGCTCACCGTTTTAACGGTGGGAACGTTCAAAATCCAAGAACGGTTTATTCTTGAATGTCAATAAAGCAAACAAACTAATAAACATTTAGTAAAATGGAAAATCGCAGGAATTTCTTAAAAAAAACAGCATTAGGCGCAACAGCTTTGGCTTTTTTGCCCTCCGAGTCAGAGGCGGCTCGTATCAAAAAACAAGGCGTGCAGCTTTATACCGTACGCGATGAAATGGAGAAAGACCCCATTGCCACCCTCCAAAAAGTGGCAGCGATTGGCTATAAAGAGGTAGAACTGGCGGGGTATAGCGAAGGGCTTTTTTATGGAAAAAAGCCTGCCGAATTCAAAAAACTCTTGGATAATAGCGGATTAAAAGCCCCCAGCGGTCATGTGAGTACAGCAATGCTAAACAATTCACTGGACAAAGCGATAGAAGACTGCGCGGCAGTGGGGCAAAAATTTATGGTCTGCTCATTTACTACACCAAACGAGCGCAAAACGCTTGAAGATTTCAAAAAATTAGTAGCACTATTTACCAAGTCTGGTGAGGCGTGTAAAAAAGCGGGCATTCATCTTGCTTACCATAATCACGATTTTGAGTTTGAAAAGGTAGAAGGGCAAATGCTCTTTGATTACCTGCTTGATAATGTCCCTGCGGATTTGATGTCTATGGAAATAGATATGTTTTGGACAGTAAAAGCGGGTGCCGACCCTTTGGTTTATTTTGAAAAATACCCCAATCGCTTCCCACTTTGGCACGTCAAAGACATGGATACCACTGAGAAAAAAGAGTTTACAGAAGTGGGAAATGGGTCTATTGATTTCAAAAAAATCTTTGCAAAAGCAAGTAAGGCTGGCATGAAACATTTTTTTGTGGAGCAAGATGTATGCAAACGCCCCTCACTGGAAAGCATCAAAATCAGTTTTGATTATTTGAAAAAGATGAAATATTAGGAAAAAAGCATCATGCGCGCACGTATGATGCTTTTTTAATGTCGCACTCTTGACAATAAAATTTTATACATTTTTACCGCACTATAAAAGGTTCAGGAGAAAAGCACAAGATAAAAATAATCAGTGCCAGCCAGCCCAATACCTTTCTTTTCCAGTCTAAGGTGTGTTCGTGCGCGACAGGTGGGTGCGTGATGCCCAAGAAGTTTCCCAAAATAAAACCAAAAACCAACCAGCCCGAATAGCCCTGAATGGTGGGAAATAAAAAGCCAAAAATAATTTGCCCTACAAAAATGCTCAATGCTACTATGCTCACTGTCAGTTTGTTAGGAAAAACTTTGTAGAAAACAAAAAACAAAAACGCAATGTAAGGAAGTACGTACCAAGCCGTTTCCAGTGTTACTTCTGAGGGCTGGAATGTGCCTAAGCCTGCATAAAAAATAAAAATCACAAACAAAACCAAAGAGGTAATTTTATGTTTTTTTGCACCAATAAGTCCGTACAAAATGTGTCCGCCGTCCAGTTGCCCTATCGGAATGAGATTCAGTGCCGTAAAAAATAGTGCCAAATAACCTGCAAAAAGAAAGGGGTAATGCGCCATTTCGTAGGCGTGAGGAATCAGCTTTGGGTCTTCGACCACGTAGGTTTTGAAAAACTCAAAAATCAGGTTTGTTCCCAAACCTATTGCGCCAAAAGGGTTGTTTTTATACGCATAATCAGCATAGCGGAAGCCAAATTGCTTGTATTCGGGGTGAATCTGGAAAATATACTCGATAGGAGGAAGATGCGTGAAACCGTACCAAAGCAAGAGGATAGCAAAAACAAAACCTGCCAAAGGTCCCGCAATGCCCACATCAAAAATCTGTTTGGTGGATTTGAGCTGCTCGCGAATCTGAATAAACGCACCCATCGTGCCTATGGAAAGCGAAGCCAAAAAGCCTACCCACATTGGGATATAAAAAGGCAGGGAAACATTGATTTTGTAGTATTTGGCAGTGAAATAATGCCCAAACTCGTGCGCGGTGAGTATGCCCAAAAAAGGCAGTGAAAAATAAAGCCCCGCCCAAAAATTACTCAGACCAAGCAGTTCTTTTCCGTAAAAAAAAGACCTGCCTGTCATCCATTCTGCCCCTGACAAAGTAGTGGTTATCAAGGTGATTACAAATAAAAGAAGGTGTAACCAATAACGATTTTTGGGTTTTGGTGGTTCTTGCTGAAAGAATTGATAATTAAAAGATGGTTTGTTTTCGTCCATTTTAAATTTTTTGTTGCGTTGCAGGTGTTGCACACAGCGTTTAGCATTACTTGTTACAGACTACCATAAATTTTGTATAAAACGTTGATTATTAGCAAATTATATCAATTCATAATTCATAACTAATAATTCATAACTACTTATAGCGAGTTAGTGTGTTGTCAAAAACAAGGAGTTCTCCAATATCGCTTCCTCTACGTCCATCAAGCCTTTTTCATTGATAGAGGTGAGTGCTACTGTTTTTAACTCATTGATTAACAGAGGGTCGTACTTTGCACTCACGCGAATATAGTTTTCTGTAAATCCGTGCATTTTTCCATTTTCTATGTCATTTTCAAAAAGTGCAGTAGCTGTCTGCCCCACATTTTGCTCATAAAAAAGCCTTTTTTTCTTTTCACCAAGAATATGCAGCATCTTAGAACGTTCGTTACGCACTTTGCTTGGCACGACTTCTTTGGACTTAATCGCAACTGTATTGGCGCGTTCGGAATAGGTAAAAACGTGCAAATAAGAAATGTCTAACTCATTGATAAAATTGTAAGTTTCCAAGAAATCTTCATGGCTTTCGGCAGGAAAGCCCACAATCACATCTACCCCGATACAGCAGTTTGGCATGAATGTCTTGATTTTCTGGATTCTATCCGCATAGAGTTCGCGCGGATAGCGTCGATACATGAGGCGCAAGATTTTATTACTGCCCGACTGCAAAGGAATATGAAAATGCGGTACAAATTTGCTGGATTGTGCCACAAACTCTATGATTTCGTCAGTGAGCAGATTAGGCTCGATGGAGGAGATTCTGAATCTTTCTATTCCTTCTACCTTGTCCAATTCTTTTAATAAATCTATGAAACGGTATATTCGTTTGCCATTAATAATTCCGTAATCGCCTGTATTTACGCCTGTTAGCACAATTTCTTTGACTTCGCCAGTGCGCGCTACTTCTTGCGCCTTCGCGATAATATTTTCTAAGGTATCGCTACGACTTTCGCCGCGGGCTAAGGGAATGGTGCAAAAAGCACAGTTATAGTTGCAGCCGTCTTGGACTTTGAGGAAGGTGCGCGTGCGGTCGCCATAAGAAAACGAATGGTGAAAAGTAGTTGCCTGCTCGACCGAAGAGGCAAAAACCTGCGCTTGCGCGGGTCTGACAAAGCCATCGAGCAAGTCCATGAGGCGGAACTTTTCAGCCGCGCCAAGCACCGCATCTACACCTTCAATCTCCGCGATTTCTTTGGGTTTGAGCTGGGCATAGCAGCCAATAATTGCTATGTAAGCATCAGGGGCGATGCTTCTGGCTTCTCTGACTATTTTCCTACATTTTTTGTCAGCATTATCTGTAACCGAGCATGTATTGATGATAAAAATATCGGGCGTGTCCGTAAACTCTACTTTCTGATACCCTTTTTGCTCGAACTGTCGCGCAATCGTAGAAGTTTCAGAGTAGTTCAGCTTGCAACCCAAGGTATAAAAAGCAACTTTTTTCACTCAATGAATCTTAATTTGGTTTGAAGATGCAAAGGTACAATTTTTTCAGTAAATTTCATTACAGTAAATGATGCTGTATAATTTATTGTCGCTACTTGTCTTCCTCTGCTGATGCACTTACGGGCATGGTGCGAAAATTAGCAAAAATTTCTTTTACCATTTTTAAGCGACTTTCCTGTACTTTTGTTTCCCAGTTGTTCAATTCTTTTTTTCCGTATTTTCTAAATTCGGCATCAAATTTTTCTTCTGTTTTTTCCGTCACTTGTTGCTCTATCAGTTCTATATCTACCAATTCGTAAAACTTGACCCAGTTTTCATCGACCATCAGCTCGGTGAGGGGGTTAATGATGTACTTTCCTTTGGTAATCCGCAAAAAAAGTTTTTTATTATAGGGGCTATCTGAATAGACTTCGTTTTTAGTCAAAATGCTTGAAATATAGCTTCTTTTGGTACGATATTCAGCGATGACTTGTATGGGTAATCCCTCAAAAAAATCTAAGAAGTCTGCGCTTTCAAAATACGGTTCGCTGTATCCTTTGCCTACCTTGCTTTCTATATCTCCATAGTGCAAAGCGAGGAGTTTGAAGGAGGCAAGTGCAAAATTGAGCATGAGGTATTCTGCCTGATGGCTGTCTATCTTGATAAATCGGTTGCCAATTTTGAGTTTGAGGCTTTCATTTTTCAAAAGTGGATAAATATGATTGAGATTTTTTTTCTGTAATGGGTTTATGCGGCTTTGCAGCAACAACAAGCGTAGAGCATTGTTTCCATAATTATCCGTCAGTAGCAGGCTGGCACCACTTTCCAGTAGTTTTTTAAAGATTTTTTCTGCCCCATAAATGACTGAAAGCATGAGTGGAGTTAGGTTATACTCGTTTCTGAAATCTGTACCATGCTTTTGGAGGAGAGCTTGTAGCGGTTTTATATCATCTTGTTTGTAATTAAAAAACTTGCGACTCAGGAAACCTGCGCCTTCTTTTTGCCAGCGACCATGCTCTGCGGGTCCGTATTTGAGTTTGTGTAGCTTTCTAAAATAGGTGGATTCGTTATAAAATAAGGCATACTCATACAATATATCTTTGGCTTTTTTATTAAAATTTTTTTCATCGGTCGCATTTTTAATGATTTCTTTGAGGTTCTGTCGCGTAACAATTTCCCAAGGAACAGGCTTAATTTGCAAAACTTCGTTGCGTATGGCATCTGCTTGTTCTTTTTTGCCTTGCATTTCTAATCGGCGCGCTTCTTTTTGCCATTCTTCTGCGGTAGAGGCTTGCTCTTTTAGGTTTAGCTGGGTACTAAAATTAGTCAAGTCCAGCAGTGCTAACAAGGGGTGTTTTTTGTTGCTCTCTATTACGTAAAGGTTCTTGATAGCCCTGGTGATGGCTACGTAGAGGGAGTTGATATAAAATTTGTATTCATCGAGGGACTTGTCCGTTTTGTCTTTGGCTCTTGCATAGTGAATGTCAGCCTCTAAGTCTTCTTTGTTTACGCCTGTAGCAATTTCTCGAAACTCTTTTTCGTAATTAGAAATGATGTCATAGAGAATAATATTTTCATATTCAAGCCCTTTTACTTCATGGATAGAGAACAGTAAGGGAGTCTGAAAAAATCTTTTGGCTTCTTCTTTGTCTTCGTTTCGCATGACGATAACGGCAAATTTGGCAGATTTTCGGGTGCGCTGATTGAGGTCTTGCTTGATTTTGGGCGTGTTTTCCATGAATTGTACCTCGCCTTTGTGCTTGGCATTTGCCTTGACCAAGTAGGTGCTTTCCTTGTCTATGGAGCCAAAACGTGCATTTTTTACCAATAAAAGCTGGTTTGCAATCTTTGTAACTTCGGGTGTATTGCGGTAATTGGTTGCCAGTATCCTGATGATGTTGCCTTTGAGTTCTTGTTTATAAAAAAGGCTTTTGATGTTTGTCCATGAGAAGAAGTTTGGGTGAACAATCTGGTTAGCATCACCACACAAAATAAAATTGGTGGTATGGTGTAGTGATTTGACAATCAGGTATAGTTGCACATTGGTAATGTCTTGTACCTCATCGATGACCACAAAGTCGTAGTTTTTTTGCACTTTTCCTAAGTATTGCTGTGCCAAAATGTTGCTATCAAAGTATATCCCTTCGTCCAAAAAAGTCAAATAACGCGTAAATAAATCATAGATGCCTGCGCGTTCGCTTTCCAAGAAGATGGATTGTTTCACGCCCAGATTTAGGTATTCTGCTTCGCTTAGGTAGGGCTTATCCACGACTGCTCCTGTCAGTACACCCTTAAATTCTTCATAGACCTTGTAGGCATCTTTGACTTTGTGGCTTTGCTTAAAACGCCAAATCCACTGCTCAAAAGCCCTAAAATCTATTTCTCTGCCCTGCGGTATCTCGATAGCACTCATGTACTCTTGGAAGGACATAAACTCAACTTCCTGATGCTCATTGTCATAGCCAAAAGAATAATAGAGATTTTGCGAATTTTCGGTAAGGTAAGCAGACAGTGTCGTATAAAGTATTCTGCCTTGCAAGGTTTTTATTTTTTCGAGGGTGAGTGCCGTCTTTCCGCTTCCCGCCGAGCCTATGATTATCAAGGGGCTGGGCAGGCTAAATATCTCCTCCTGAATTTCATCAAAGGACAAAATTTTATCTAAAATATGAAAAGTCTTTTTCCCTGCATTGACATAATTGACAGTGGTAATTTCCTCAGCGAGCAGTTGTTCGGGCAGTTGCACCGAAGAAAGTTTGCTTTCATCTACCGTACTGCCGTTGAGAAACCGCGACTTTTCGTAGGCATGATTCAAAATCACCTCCAAAAGCAACAAATATTTCTTACCATCAATCAAGGTGTATTTGAAAAGCAAGCGATTGGTATCGTCCAGTTTGGCGCGATAAAACCCCGTATTGACCATTTTCTTTACGTCAGCAGATTTGAAATCACCAGCTTTGAGGTAATTGATTGTTTTCTCAAATTGTTTTTTTACTTTGCTATAATCTAACTCGTTGTATATCAGAACTTCCATGTCAAGAAAGAGGAAAGATGGTTTTTTAAATTTGGGAGCAAATATAATTACTTTGGGTAGTAATCTCAAATTTTTAAAAAACCATTTTTGATGCTTGGTTCATGTTCAAAGTTCATGGTTTAAAGTTTAATAGACTCGTGTCTTAATTAAGTAATCTGAGGGGTGGGCGTTATTTAAAAGAGGTTCTAAATAAAGTTGTATCCCCTAAGTTACGTTTATGAATAAAGTTTAAATACATCATTAACTGAACTGTTACTACTGTAAGCATTAAGAAAGAACTAA